>CAMAZK010000001.1 GCA_945863205.1 Akkermansia muciniphila
GAGAGCGCTCCAAAGCGGCGGCCCTCCCAGAGCTGCACCAACAGGATAGAAATTCCAGATCTTGGTGATGCAGAGAGCGTAGAAGGCGCCCTTTTGGCGGTGGCGATCTGTTGTGTAGTCTAGCGGCATGATGCTGCGTGAAACACTGGTCTCTGCGCTTGCCTCTCCTGCCTGCGGCCAATAGCCCTAACCTCACGCCTGATCTGGGGCGCACGCTGGAGAATGCCGTCCTGCTCACCCTGCGGCGCATGGGAATCGCGCCCACGTTTGCTGCGGCACCCCACGAATGGGAGTGTGATTTCGTCACCGCCAGCCAAGCGATTCAGTGCTGTGCGCGGTTGACTGCTGAGAATCGCCAGCGCGAGCTGCTCGTCATCACGCTCGACCAGGAAGATGCGCTGACGGAACAAGGCTTGAAGATTCGTGTGATTCCGGCTTGGAAGTGGTTGGATTGAAGAGACGGACTCAGTACTAGGGCCGACAAACCTTAGATGCTAAACATGGACGATGGCGACCAGCTACAGAAGCAAGATTTGATCAACAAGCGCATGAGCCCAGAAGCACACAACGAATGAATTTTACCATGCTATACTCTACCTTTTCTCTCTCGGCAGCCCTGCTGCTAGCCTTCGCCTCCGCTGCCTGCGCGGACTCGTTTCCTGTTCGCATCGAGGTCGATGCTGCTCAGCCCATCGGGCCGCTGAAGCCGGTCTGGCGTTTCTTTGGCGCGGATGAGCCCAACTACGCCTACATGCCGCATGGCCGCGAGTTGCTAGGGGAACTCGGCGAGCTGAAGAAGGACGAGGTTTTCTTCCGCACGCATAGTCTGCTCAGCACGGGCAAAGGCGAGCATGGACTGAAGTGGGGCTCGACGAATGCCTACACGGAGGATGCGGCGGGAAAGCCGGTCTATGACTGGAGCATCGTGGACCGCATCTTTGACACGTATCGCGAGCGGGGCGTGAGGCCGTATGTGCAGATCGGTTTCATGCCGCAGGCGCTTTCGGTGAAGCCAGAGCCGTATCGGCATCACTTCCCGAATGCAAAGTATGAGGAGCTGTTTGGCGGCTGGGCGTATCCGCCGAAGGACTTCGCGAAGTGGGAGGAACTCGTTTTCCAATGGGCAAAGCACTGCGCCGAGCGCTATGGCAGCGATGAGGTGCTGCGCTGGTATTGGCAGACGTGGAATGAGCCCAACATCGACTACTGGCGCGGCACGCGGGAGGAGTTCTTCAAGCTGCACGACCACGCCATCCATGCCGTGCGTCGCGCCATTCCAGGAGCCAAGGTCGGCGGCCCAGATCTCGCCGGCGGCAAGGGCGGCGACTTTCTGGAGGCCTTTCTCAATCACTGCGTCAAGGGCCGAAACCGAGCCACCGGTGAAACCGGCACGCCGCTCGATTTCATCTCCTTCCATGCCAAAGGCAGCCCCCAGCAGATCGACGGCCATGTGCGCATGGGCATGGCCAATCAACTCCGTGAGATCGACGAGGCCTTCGCAGTGATCGCCAGCCATCCCGAGGTCAAAGACAAGCCCATCATCATCGGCGAGTCCGATCCCGATGGCTGCGCAGCCTGCAAGGGCGCGGATCGCGACTATCGCAACGGCACGATGTATTCCAGCTACACCGCCGCCATCTTCCCGCGCAAGCTCGACCTCGCCGCGAAGCACGGCGTGAACTTCGAAGGCGCGTTGACGTGGTCCTTTGAGTTTGAAGGTCAGCCCTACTTCGCCGGTTTCCGCTCACTGGCCACCAACGGCATCGACAAACCCGTGCTGAATGTCTTTCGCATGTTCGCCCGCATGACAGGCGACCGCCTCCGCGTGCAAAGCGATGCCGCCATCCCGCTCGCCGACCTCATCACCACTGGTGTCCGCAGCAAACCCGACCTCTCCGCCCTCTCCGCCCGCGATGGCAAGCGCATCACCCTCCTCGCCTGGCACTACCACGACGACGATCTCCCCGGCCCCGATGCCGCCCTCACCCTCATCTTCAAAGACACCCCCGCAGGCCATCCCAAACTCACCCGCACGCTCATCGATGAAGGCCACTCAAACTCCTTCATCGCCTGGCAAGCCCTTGGCTCACCGCAAAAGCCCACCGCCGATCAGATCCGCCTGTTGGAAGAAGCCAGCCGACTCACTCCCGCCTCCGATCAAACCGAGTTCAAGTCCGCGAACGGAACCACCGAGATCCGCTTCAAGCTCGCTCGCCAAGGCGTGACGTTGGTGGAACTGGAATGGGAGTAAAAAGTGGCTTCGGCTTTAGCCGAAATCATCATCTTTTACCAGACGGCTTGGGCATCGAACGAATGGGTAGGATTCAGATGGTAAAAAAGGGTGGGTAAAAGATGGGCGAAGAGCATGCCGACCGCCGAGTCTGCATGTCGTGACGCTGCGACTCTATCTGAATCTTCTTACCCACTGCCGGCATCGTGTCGCCCACAGAGAACGCCCTTGTTCTGGTGTGTGTTTCCGAACATGATTCTGGCATGGGAATGTTCGACACTATCCATCTCAAAGAGCCGCTGATCTGCCCTGACTGCGGCACCAAGGTGTCTTCGATTCAGACGAAGCACTTTGATAGTTGTATGGCAGACTTCAAGATCGGGTCCGTCTTGTCGGGGTCGCCAGTGTTGATTGGCATCGTGAAGGAAACCCTGTGGTGCAATGCCTGTTACAAGGCAGGCAAGCAACCAGCGGAGTCACCCGTGTATCTTGTCATCTGGCACTCATTGCTCGCCGGTGTCGAACAGGATCTCGCCAAGGCGGAGGCTAGGCTCGCCGCTGTGGACCGTCTAGACCTCATCTCGTGGCTAGATGAAGCCCAGCGAGAGGCAGGCCGCTGGGCTCGGAGTTACCACAAACTCTTCAGCGATGTCTCTCGCTGGCACGAGCACCTCACGCGTCCACCTGAGCCTGAAACCACGGGTCCAGACGCTGAGCGACAGCGCACCTTCCGCCGCTTTTTCTCATTGCCTGATGAAATCCTCACCGCCGCCGATCCGCTAGCTGCCATTCTCGCGGCGAACAAACAGAAGGGCGATGGCGCGGATGATTGATGTGCCTCCGACTGCGCGAGCGCCTGCTGGCGGACAAACAGGTGCTTGCCGTTCCTGTCGCCAAATGAGAAAAGCCTTAGCGATGACACGACGCACTCTTTTTGTCGCCCTTTTGGCGATCTGCTGCACGACGGAACTTTTGGCGGTCGAACCTGCAACGGCTGCCGAACGAGCCCACCGCGAGATCTGGCGTCGCTTCATCGACAAGTATGGCATCATGATCGACTTCGCGGATATGGACGGGAAGGTCTCCTTGCCGACGCCGGAGGAGTGCAAAGCTGGCAAACCGAACGCGCTGGGCTGGTGGGCGCCGATTGAAAACGGGGCGATGTTCAACGGCCTCTACATGGACGCAGCGGTGAATCGCTGGAAGCGGACAAAGTCTGCTGAAGACGCCACCAAGGCCCGCAAGCTCATGGAAGGCCTGCTTTTGCTAAACTCCATCAGCGAGGTGAAGGGCTTCGTGGGTCGTGGTGTGAGCACGGATGGCAAGTCGCATTACCCGATGGGCTCGAACGATCAGACAATGCCGTGGTTTCTCGGTCTGTGGCGTTATTGGGAGTCGGATCTGGCTACGCCTGAGGAGAAAGGACGCATCGCGAAGCATCTCGTCGAGACGGCGGATGAGATTGTGCGTCTGGGTTGGCAAATGCCCGCCGAGGAGCCTTTCAAAGTGCGCGGCAGCTTCAATGGCTTCCACTTTGAAGAAGCGGCGCGAATGCTCTTCACGATGAAGATGCTGCATCGCGTCACGGGCGATGAAAAGTGGCTAACCATGTATTTGGCGGAGCTGACCAAGCGTGGCGGTGAAAAGAACCTCTCGAAGCGCGAGCTCTGTGCTGGCGGCATGGTCTTCTGGTATTCCAAGAATCACAATTGGACCTCATGCGCAGCTGTCGGCGGTCTGCGAGGCTTGTGGGAGCTGGAGACGGATGCAGAACTCAAAGCCGAATTCGCCCAAGGCCTTGTCGCGAGCGCGAAGCTGGCATCAGAGTGGCTTTCACTCGCCCAGCAGTTCGACAATGCCGACACGAGCCATTTTGAAATGGACTGGCGGGTGATGAACAAAGACTGGAAGCCGCAGCAGACCGAGCATGAAGCGCAGGCGCTGGCCCAGGCGCAGTTGAAGAACTTCATGAAGTTGGCTCCGCGTCGCGGCAAGGAGACCGCCTTCATCCGCGAACCCTCGGCGGCGGCGTGGATCGTCTCGCTTAGCCCTGATGCGGCGCTTTTGCAGCAGCTGCGGCCCGAGGTGGAAAAGGTGATCTCACACTACGACTGCACAAAGCTCTACTACTCGCAGTTCTTCTGGGTTGAGATGGCCTGGGAGCGGCTGCGGGCGATGGAACCGTAGCGTGCTCCCCTGCCTGCGGGTCTGTGCATGAGGGAATCGTCGCTCTCGCCTCCCGTTGGGCATTGCGATGCTGTAGGCTGTGCTGCCGCGCACGCAGTCGGAAAGGAAGAACTCGCCGTAGTCGCCACGTTCTGGCGGGACGCACTTGTCGGTCGGAGCATAGTGGCCAGCTCGCTCCCGCGTGTTCACGCAGACTCGCGACGGCTCCGGCATTCGGAAGCGGGTCGTGACAAAGGGAGCGCTGTGCGCCGAGGCTCAGGCTAGACCGCGCTCGCCGCCGCGATCATGCGGTCAAACTGACGCTCGACTTCGCGCGTCGTCTCCGCATCGAGTTTGAAGCCCACAGGGCCGCGGACGAGGGTGTTTTTGAAGATGCCCTGACGGACGAGTAGATGCTTTTCGACGGCGAGGAAGCCGTCGAGGCTGGTCTGCATGGAAATCAGCGCGGAGAGCGGGCCGTGGATTCGATCGGCTTTTTCGGTGTCTCCGAATTCGAGCGCCTTCCAAAGCGGCACGAGACCGCGAATCAGATCCGCACCCGGCATCGTGCCCACCACGCCGCGTTTGAAGGAATCGACGAGCGCGATGCCGCCTGTGCCTTCGAAGACGCGGGCGCGGCCTTGGGTGGCATCGCGAAGTTCGCTGAGTTTCGGGCCGATGGGCGAGGCTTCGGGCTTGTACTGCACGCGCCCGGGTCCGAATTCGTCGAGCAACCTCGCCTGCATCGCGATGGGCATCGGTTTGCCGACGTAGCCGCTGGCGTCCTGCACGATGACGGGGATCTGGATCGCCTGAATGATGCGCGTGTAATACGCGAGCAATTCGCTTTCGCCGATCCCGATGGAAACCGGCGGAATCGCCATCACCGCATCCGCGCCGACGCCTTCCGCATGCTTCGCGTAGCGTTCGGCAACTTTGGAGGATTCGGCACCGACGCTGATGACGACCACGCCCCGTTCTTTGCCGAAGCGGCAGGCAGCGGCGGCGAGCTGCTCGCGCTCCTCGCTGTCGAGGCGCAGCGTTTCGGAAACCATCGCCATCACGATGCCGTTCGCGCCACAGTCGTAGAGCCAGGCAATCTCGCGTTCGAGCGTGTCGAGGTCGAGCGTTTCATCGTCGTGCCAGGGCGTTTGGAAAACGGGCAGCACGCCGCGGAGTGGGTGCGATGTAGTCATGTTGTGCATCATTTTGAAGTGATTCGCTCCACCAACGTGTCCAGCGTGATGAATTCCACCTTCAAGCCGCCATATTCGCGGGCGAAAGCTGGTTTCGCATCCGTAGCGACAACGACCAGCGTGGCCTTCGGATACGATTTGGCAAAGATCTGGAAATTCGTGGCATCAAAGTCTCGCGCCGACCATTTGCACTCGATGGCCGTCACCGTCTTGCCTCGCGGCTGCCAGATGAAGTCGATCTCGTGCCCCTGCTTGTCCCGCCAGTAGTGCAGGCTGGAGATTGGCACGCGGGCACTCATCTCGTTCAGCACATACTGCTCCCACAGTCGGCCGCGATCGTCGCTCCGCAGCTCGCTCCAGCCGCGGTGGGCGCAGACGAAGCCTGTGTCGAAACCATACACTTTTGGCGCGGCCACGATCTCGTTCGACAGGCGTGTGCTAAACGGGCGCAGCACCAGCGCCACCGACGTAGCCTCCAGGACGCCGAGGTAGTTCATGATCGTCTGACGAGCCACCTCACACGGAGCCGCGAATTTCGTCGCCTCAAAAATGCCGCCGCTTTGCGCGATGAGCAGTTCGACAAACTTCTGAAACGACACACGCTTCTCAAGCCGGAAGAGTTCCTGGATGTCTTTGGCCCAGTAGGCGTCCATCCACTCCTGAAAATCCCGCTCCGGCGGCTCGGGAGATAGAAAGAACGGCGGCAGCCCGCCGTGCAGCAGGCGCCGATTCAAGTCACCGCTGTCAAAATCCTCCAGATCAGCCTCGATCATCGGCGTGAGCCACAGCTCGGTCTTCCGCCCCGCCAGCGTGTCGCGGAAACGGCTGCTCGCCCCCAGCGTCGAGGAGCCCGTCGCCAGCACTCGCGTCCCTGGAAAGTGATCCGCAGCGATCTTCAGCAACTCGGAGGGATTCGGCAGCCGATGCACCTCATCCAGCACGATGCGTCGCCCTTTCACGCTCTTCAAAAATGCCTCAGGGTCCTCCATCGCACGGCGCACTCGTGGCAGCTCGCAGTCGAAATACTCCACGCCATCCAGCGATTGGGCGAGCGAAGTCTTCCCGGCACGCCGCACCCCACGCAGCCACAGGATGGGCCGCGTTTTCCACTGCTTTTCGATGCATTCGAGCCAGAATCGCCGCCTAACCATGCGACAACACGTTAGCGTTTAGTTTAACCAAACGCAATTGGGGATTACGTTTGGCTGAGCTCTTCACCACAACAGCTTCCCGCCATCCAGCACCAAAACACTGCCGGTCATGAAGCTGCTGGCATCGCTGGCGAGGTAGAGGGCGAGCGGACCGATTTCTCCGGGCCGGCCCCAGCGGCCCATGGGGATGCTGGAGGCGACTTCGCCTTCGAACTCGGGCTTCTCGCCGATCCAGCGCTTGTTCGCGGCGGTCAAAAACGGGCCGGGGGCGATCGCGTTGACCGTGACACCATGCACGGCCCAGTCGGCGGCGACGGCTTTCGTAAACATGGTGAGCGCGCCTTTGGAGGTTTCGTAGCTGCGGCCGCGCATCGCCTTGCCGGGCCAGAGGGCGTTGATGGAGGAGATGTTGATGATGCGGCCCCATTTTCGCGGGATCATGGCACCACCGATGCGTTTGGTGAGAATGAAGGCCTGCGTGAGGTTCAAATCGATGATGCGCTGCCAGTCTTCGAGCGCGAGGTCCTCCGTGGGCGTGTTGATGCGGCGCCCGCCGACGTTGTTGATGAGGATGTCGATGGGCGCGTGCTCGTTCAGCACGACATCGCAAAGGCGTTCGGCTTCTTCGGGCTTCGAGAGGTCGGCAACGATGGAGGTGACGTGCAAATCCTCGCTGCAGAGTTCTTCGCAGGCGTGGTGCAGATGTTCCGCATTCGATCCGGCAATGACTACGGTCGCTCCGGCCTCGCCCAGAGCGCGCGCCATTTCAAAACCGAGGCCACGCGAACCTCCGGTGATGAAGGCTCGGCGGCCGGTGAGGTTGAAGCGATCGAGAATGGGCATGGAAATGGGAATCGTTGAAGTGAACCGAGTCTTTCAGCCGTTTCCTTCGGGCATGAAGCGATTCATCCTCCCGACGCTGCTGTGCCTGATCGCAGGATCTTTGCACGCCAAAGCCCCGAACATCTTCCTCATGTGCGCCGACAACATCGGCTACGGCGATCTTGGCTGCTACGGCAACATCGGCATCAAGACGCCACGCATCGACCAACTCGCTGCTGAGGCGGCGCTTTGCACCGGCTTCTACGTCGTCAGCTCCACATGAACCGTTTCGCGTGGGGCACTGCTCACGGGAAGGCACGCGGCGCGCTACGGGCTGGTGAAACAGCTTGGGCCGGAGGAGAACTGGCACGGGATCGGCCTGCAGCATCGCGAGCGCATCCTGCCGCAGTATTTGAAGGAGGCGGGCTACGGCACGGCCTGCTTCGGCAAATGGAACATCGGCTTTGCCAAAGGCAGCCGGCCGACGGACCGCGGCTTCGACGAGTTCTTCGGCTGCCGCTCGGGGAACATCAATTACTTCACGCACACCTACCACGGAAAGTACGACATGTTCCTCGGCACCGAGCTGCACAAGGTCGAAGGCTACAGCACAGACCTCTTTGCGGATGTGACCTGCGACTACACCAGCAGGGCCTGCGCGAACACACGCTCGTCATGTTCATCTCCGACATGGGTGCCATCCTGCGCCCCACGCACGGCTTCAACTCGGCCTCCAACTTCCCCTTCCGCGACGGCGCACCCTCCATGTATGAAGGCAGCATCCGCGTGCCCGCGATCTTTCGCTGGCCGGGAAAAATCAAGGCGGGCGTCGCATCGAAGGCGGTGCTCACGCATCTCGACGTGCTGCCGATGTACCTGAATGCCGCCGGCGTTCTGACACCGAAAGACCGCATCCTCGACGGTCGCGATCAGCTCGCTGCGCTGAACGGCGACTCATCACCGCACAAGTTCATCGTGAGCCAGCTCGGCGGGGCCATCGCCCTGCGCGAAGGAAGATGGAAGATGGAGAGCAGCGCCGCGAACACGCCATGGGACCTCTACGACCTCGAAACCAATGCCATCGAGTCCTTCAACCTCGCTGCCAAACGTCCCAAAGACCTCGAACGCCTCGTCACGCTGCACGCGCAATGGAAGTAGGACGTGAAGCGTGACGCCAGTTCGCCGGAGCGGTATGTGCCGGGGACGAAGTAGGCTCGATCACGCCGCCTTCGGCGCACGGATGTGGGCCCAGCAGTGGACGTGGGGATCGCCGCGGAAGATCCAGATCATGTTCGGGCCTTCGATCTGCCAGACGTCCCAGACGCCGTCGTTGCCGACGTCCTGCTTCTTGAAGAAGGCCATGTGCAGGTTGTCGATGCCGCCGGCTTCAATGTATTTCATGGATTCTTCGCGCTCGGACTGGCGGAAGGGCTTCAGCAGATCGGCGATGACCTTTTTGACGAGATCCTTCTGGTCAGCGGTCATTTCGGACAGGCGGATGCCTTCGAGACCCTTGGTCTTGCCGGTGAGCTTCACGGTGTCGTTGCCTTCTTCGTCGCGGGATTCGCCGAGGAGCGCCATGTCGCGTTGCTTGCCGTCGAGCGCCTGGAAGACTTCGTTCGCACGCTTGGCCTGATACCAGTAGGCGTTGCCCGGATGGCCGGGCTTTTCGTTGAAGCCTTGAGCGGCGTGGCCGTAAAAGATCGGGCCGCCGAAGGCCGCGCCTTTTTCGCTGTCGCCGTCGCAGCGGCGGGTGCAGTGGCGGCCGGTGAGCACGAACTCGAACTGGCTGGTGCCGGGCTCGCCAAAGAGTGCGATGGAAGCGCTGCCGAAGCCGCCGTCACGCTTGTTGTCTTGGTCAAACTGACGCCAGACCTCGGCCTTGTACTCGTCGCTGTGCAGTTTGTCGAAAATTTCGCGCACCAAGTCCTGCTGCTCGGCCTTGAGCACGTCTCGGATCTTCTGCGGCGTGATGTGCCAGTTGTTATCGACTTTGAGGCGACGTGGATCGCTCCACGCGAAGCAGAGCGTCTTGCGCTGCGCCTCGTCCATGCTGCCGTAGAGCTGCTGGACGAGCGTTTCGGAGGTGGCATCCTTGGTTTCCGCCAGAGCGGAGCCCAGGAAGCCGGCGGCGACGGCTTGCGCACTGCGGGTGATGATTTCGCGACGGGAGAGGGCGGTGGGGAACGTGTTCATGGCGGGTTTGTATCAAACGCCGCCCGGGAACGGAAGTTTTGTTTTCGGGCGAGGTTTGATCGCCACGGGGCATGGAGGCGATGCTGAAATGGTATTGTCCGGAGACGTATCGACGGCGAGTTTCGAGCGTATCTCTTCCACCATGAAAATGAACAGTGAAAACGAAGTCCTCATCATCGGCGGCGGTCCTGCGGGGACCAGCACGGCGGCCATTCTCGCTGAACACGGCCACAAAGTGCTCGTGATTGAGCGGGAGAAGTTTCCACGGTATCATGTCGGCGAATCGCTGATCCCGTTCACTTTTGGACCGCTGGAGCGGCTGGGGCTGATCCCGACGATGAAGAAGTCGCACTTCACGAAGAAGTTCAGCGTGAGTTTTGTGCAGCCGGACGGGCGGCGCTCGCAGCCGTTTTACTTTTTCAATCGCTACGATCGCGAAACGGTGGCGCAGACCTGGCAGGTGATGCGTTCGGAATTTGACCAGATGCTGATGGAGCACGCGCGGTCCAAAGGCGCCGAGGTGCGCGAGGAAACGACGGTGAGGCAGCTTCTCAAAGACGACAGTGGCAGGATCATCGGTGTCGAGGTGCAGAACAAAGACGGCAGCAAGGAGCATCTGCTCGCGAAGCTCGTGATCGACGCCTCGGGCAAGGAAGCCTTTGCCTCCGTGCGCGAGGGCTGGCGTGTGGGCGATCCGTATCTGAACAAGGTCGCCGTGTGGACCTACTACAAAGGATCAAAGCGCGAGAGCGGCATCGACGAAGGCGGGACGACGATCGCCTTCGTGCCGGACAAGGGCTGGTTTTGGCATATCCCAATGCATGACGACATGGTCAGCGTCGGCGTCGTGGCCGAAGGCAAGTATTTGAGCCGCGACGGCGTGAAGGACCCCAAAGCGATGTTCGAGCGCGAGATCGGCGAGAACCAATGGATAAAAGAGCATCTTTCAGAAGGCGCCTGCACCGGTGAATTCTGGATCACCAGCGAGTACACGCGCTACGCGAAGTATGGCGCTTCGCCGGGCCTGCTTCTCGTGGGAGATGCGTACGCCTTCCTGGATCCCGTTTTCAGCAGCGGTGTGTTGCTGGCGCTGAAAAGCGGCGTGCTGGCCGGAGACGCCGTGCATGCGGCGCTGGTGGCGGGCGATCTCTCTCCGCAGCGCTTCGCGGGATACGCGGGCACCATGCGCCAGGGCCTCGATAACATGCGCAAGCTGATCTATGCCTTCTACAACCCGAGTTTCTCCTTCAAGGACGTCGTGATGAAGTATCCCGAGGCCGGCGGCGAAATCACCGACTGCCTCAGCGGCGACGTGAATAAGGACTACTCGTCTCTCTGGGAGAAGATCCGCGAGTTCGCGCCGATCCCCGACGAGCTGCCCTATGGCGTGCCGATGGCGGCGTGATCACACCAGCACGTCCTTCACCACCTTCGCTGGTTCCACGCCGGTGAGACGGAAGTCGAGGCCCTGGCTGCGGAAGGTGAAGCGTTCGTGGTCGATGCCGAGCTGGTGCATCACGGTGGCGTGCAGGTCGTGCACGTGGACGGGATTTTCGGCGACGTTGTAGCTGAAGTCGTCGGTCGCACCGTAAGTCATGCCGGGTTTCACACCGCCACCGGCCATCCACATCGTGAAGCAGCGCGGATGATGATCGCGACCGGCTTCCGGGCTGTCCCACTTGCCTTGTCCTGCGACGCCACGGCCGAATTCACCGCCCCAGATGACGAGCGTGTCTTCGAGGAGGCCGCGCTGTTTGAGATCTTTGATCAAAGCGGCGCTCGGCTGATCCGTGTCACGACAACGCGCGGTGCACCAGCTCGGCAGGCGGCTGTGATGATCCCAGTCGGGATGGAAAAGCTGGATGAAGCGCACACCGCGCTCCGCGAGACGACGCGCGAGGATGCAGTTCGCCGCGTAGCTCCCGGCACGGCGCGAGTCGGGGCCGTACATTTCGAAAACGTGATCCGGCTCATCACCGAGGTCGGTCAGTTCCGGCACGCTGGCTTGCATGCGGTAAGCCATTTCATACTGGCGGATTCGCGTGGTGATTTCCGGGTCCTGCGTCTGCTCGAAACGCATCTGATTCAGCTCTGCGAGGCCATCGAGCATGCCACGGCGCAAATGACGCGGCAGGCCTTCGGGATCGGTGAGATAGAGCACGGGGTCCTTCGAATTGCGCAGCTTCACGCCTTGATAACGACTCGGCAGGAAGCCGCTGCCCCAGTAGTGATCGTAGAGCGGCTGATCGCTCGGACGCTGCATCTTCGAGATGAGAACGAGGTAGTCGGGCAGGTTTTGATTCAGGCTGCCGAGGCCGTAGCTGATCCACGAACCCATGCTCGGGCGACCGGGAAGCTGATGCCCGGTCAAAAACTTCGTCATCGCTGGCGCGTGGTTGATTTGATCCGTCGTCATCGACTTGATGAAGCACACATCATCCGCCACGCCCTGCAGATGCGGCAGCCATTCGCTGATCGTCGCGCCGCTCTGGCCGCAGCGGGAGAATTTCGTGATGCCCGGCAGGATGAGCTGCTTTTGGTTCGCCGTCATCGTCGTCAGCCGCTGGCCCTGGCGCACCGATTCCGGCAGTTCCTTGCCCGCCCACTGCATCAAGCCCGGTTTGTGATCAAACAACTCCAGCTGCGACGGCCCGCCTGACTGCGTGAGGAAGATGACCCGCTTCGCCTTCGGCGCGAGATGCGGCAATCCGGGCAAACCGGACGATTCGCGCTGCCCCATCGCTTGAAGCGCCATTGCGCCGACGGAGACGTCGGTGCATTGGCCGAGGAAATAGCGGCGTGTGGTGTGGAGAGAGGATTCACTCATGCGTGATGGCTTCGTCGAGATTGAGCACCAAACTCGCCACCAGCGTGTGCGCGGCGAGTTCGGGCGTGGTTTGGAGCTTTTTCGCGTCTTCGGGATGCGTTCGGTAATGGGCCAAGGCGCGGTCGAGTTCGCGTTGGAGGACGGATTGTTCCTTTTCGGTCGGGCTTCGGGTCAAAACTGCCTGGTAGAGCAGTTGGAGCCTTTCTTCGGCTTTGGCGGCCAGCATGCGCTTCGCGAGAGCTCGCGATGCTTCCATCATCGTTTCGTCATTGAGCAAAGTGAGCGCCTGCAACGGCGTGTTCGTGCGCGTCATCGCCACTTCGCAAACGCGGCGCTGCGCGCTGTCGAAGAGGAAGGTGGGCGCGATGCTGCGACGCCAGAACGCATACAGCGTGCGCCGATGCTGCGCGACACCCTGGCTGGGCTCATAGGTGAAGCGGCCCATGAAGATCTCCTCCCAGACGCCTTCCGGTTGATGCGGACGCACGGGCGGTCCGCCGAGCGCGGGATTGAGCAAGCCGGAGGATGCGAGCGCCGCATCACGGATCATCCACGCAGGCAGGCGGAAACGCGGACCTCTCGACAAAAGAAGATTGGTCGGATCAGACGGATCAGTCAGATCGGATGACTGCCGATAGGTCTCACTCGTGACGATGGTCTTGATGAGGTGCTTCACGTCCCAGCCGCTTTCCATGAAGTCCACCGCCAGCCAGTCGAGCAGCTCGGGATGCGTCGGGCGCTGGCCTTGCAGGCCGAAATCGTCGGGCGTGCGAACGAGGCCCGCACCGAAGAACATCTGCCAAACGTGATTCACGAACACGCGGGCTGTGAGCGGGTTGTCCTTGGATGTGATCCATTTCGCGAGGCCGAGACGATCCCGCGCGACGCCCTGCGGCCATGGCGCGATGGCGGCGGGCACGTCGCGCTGCACCACATCGCCTTTTTTATCCCACACACCGCGAACGAGCAGATGCGTGTCGCGCGGTTGCTTGCGTTCGGCCAGCACCATGACGTTGAGTTTGCCTGCGGCGGCGGTGAACTCCTTCAAATCGGCGCTGGCACGGTCCAGCGAGGCCTTTGCGACCTGATACGGCGCATGATCCTCCAAAAACTGCGCGAAGAGCCGGTCGCGCTCGATCTTGCCTGTCGCGAGCTGTTCGAGCGGTGCGGGGCCGAGTTCGCGCACGGCGGGGCCGCGTTGATCCGTGGCGAAAAGGCGAAAGCTGGCGATGTTGGCATCGCCGTCGGTGGAGCGGTGCAGCAGCTCGAAGATGAGTTCTTCATCGCTCTCAAGCACGAGCGGTTCGGCGAGTTCGTAGAGTGCGGTGTGCGGCTGATCCTTGGGATAACCCTTCGTCGTCCAGCCGTTGCGCGGGTCATCATCGAGCGTGCCTTTGATATCGCCATACTGGCGGACTTTGCCCTCGACTTTTGTGTCGGAAACGGCGTTGCGAACCGCGATGTCGCGGATCTGCGTGCTGCCTTTGCGGCGCACCTGCACCTTGATGTCGGTGAGAATGAACTCGCCGCTTTTCCCACGTGAGAGAACGCCGTTCTGCGGCAGCACTTCGAGCTTCAGTCCGGCGATGCGCGGCAGTTTGACCGGCGCGATGAGGCGGTAGTCGTCCTGCTTCGGATTCGGCCCGCTGGCGATGACGATGCCGTCTTTGTCCTGGGCGAGCTTGGTGCCCTCCTGCGACTCGACGCTGCCGTTCACAACGTGCCACGCCTGAAATCCGCCTTTAACCTTGGTTTGTTGATCTGCGAGCCACTTCGCGAAAGGCTTCTCGGCATCGATCTTCGCTTTGGCCTCCACCGGCTTGCGCTGATCGACGAGCTTCTGCGCTTCGGCGACGGCGCGTTTGGCGTGCGGTGACTGGTAGCTGAAATACGGGGTCGCCTTTGTGCCAGCGGCGCCGTCTTCGTCGATGCTGTTGAAGAAAGCGTTGAGGCTGTAGTAGTCGTGCTGTGAGACGGGATCAAACTTGTGCGAGTGGCACTGCGTGCAGCCGAGCGTGAGGCCCATCCAGACCGTGCCCATCGTGTTCACGCGGTCGATGACGTAGTCGATGCGCGACTCCTCCTTTTCGCGCCCGCCTTCGCCATTGGTCATGTGGTTGCGGTGGAAGCAGGTGGCGATTTTTTGCTCCGGCGTGGCATTTGGAAGCAGATCGCCCGCGAACTGCTCGAGCGTGAACTGGTCGAAGGGTTTGTTCGCGTTGAAGGACTCCACGACGTAGTCACGCCAGGGCCAGTTCGTTCGCGTAGCGTCGGACTGGAAGCCGTCCGTGTCGGAGTAGCGCGCGGCATCCAGCCACCACATGGCCATGCGCTCGCCGTAGTGCGGGGATTTCAGGAGCTTGTCGATGAGATCGGTCAGATCCGACCGATCCGAAGGATCAGGCGGCAGCCCGGTGAGATCAAAGGACAGCCTGCGCCGCAGCGTGTGCTCGGCGGCCTTCGGAGAAGGCGTGAGGCCTTCCTTCGTGAGGCGCTCCTTCACGAAAAAGTCCACGGGATGGCCCTTCACGGGAAGTTTCACGGGTTTCTCGAAGGACCAGTGCCTGCCCCATTTCGCGCCTTCGGCGATCCAGCGCTTCAGCGTGGCGATCTGCTCCGCGCCGAGCTTCGGCTTGTGCGACTTCGGCGGGGGCATGATCTCGTCGGGATCGTCCGTGGTGATGCGAGCGATGAAATCTCCCGATTTGAGCACTTCCCGGGCGCCATCCTCGGTGTCGAGCCGCAGGTCGGCTTTGCGGTGGGCTTCGTCCTGGCCGTGGCAACTCAGGCAGTTGTCGGAAAGCACGGGCAACACCTCGAGACTGAAATTCACCGGCTCCGCGTGGGCGGAAAGGGAGAGCAGTGTAAGAAGCAGCGGTGATTTCAACATTCAGACACCAACGGTCCGGGAACATGCAAGGTGCATGCATCGGCTATGGACAATCCTGAGATTTTGTCCGCCGCAGCTTCATGCGGGGGCGTAATCCACGGCCATGCCCCGCGATTCCCGCCTCATTCTCGTCCTCGGTGACCAGCTCGACCTGAATTCGGAGGCGTTCGATGATTTTGACCCGAAGGCCGACACGATCTGGATGGCGGAGGTCGCGGAGGAATCGACGAAGGTGTGGAACTCGAAACCGCGCATCGCGATGTTCCTCACGGCGATGCGGCATTTCCGCGAAACGCTGAGCGGACGAGGATGGAAGGTGATTTACCACGAGATGGATGCTCACCTGACCTTCGCGGCAGCGCTTCAGGCGACGGTGAAGCAATTGAAGCCGCAACAGCTGGTCATGGTGCATGCCGGTGAATGGAGCGTGCAGCAAGAGGTCGAGAAGACGGCGGCGAAGCTGAAGTTGCCGCTCGAAGTGTGTGAGGATCGTCACTTTCTCTGCACGACGGCGGATTTCGCGAAGCATGCGGAAGGGCGCAAGCAACTGCGGATGGAGTTTTTCTACCGGGAGATGCGGCAGAAGACCGGCGTGCTGATGGAGGAGGGAAAACCGGTGGGCGGGCAGTGGAACTTCGATCACGACAATCGCGGTTCATTTGGCAAAGCAGGCCCAGGCTTGCGCGTGCCGCCGCGCCGGTTCGAGCCGGATGCAATCACGCAGGAGGTGATCGCGATGGTGAATGAACGTTTCGCGAAACATCCGGGCACGCTGGATGACTTTGACTGGCCGGTGACGGCAGATGAGGCGCGGCTGGCGCTGGACGACTTCATCGCGCACCGACTGGCGGAGTTTGGGCAGTATCAGGATGCGATGTGGACGAACGAGCCGTGGCTTTATCACTCGCGGCTGAGCGCAGCGATGAACCTGAAGCTGCTCGATCCGCGCGAGGTCATCGCAGCAGCCGAAAAGGCGTGTAGGGATGGCAAAGCACCGCTGGCGGCGGTGGAGGGCTTCATCCGGCAGATCCTCGGCTGGCGCGAGTATGTGCGCGGCATCTACTGGCGGCACATGCCGGACTACGTGGAGCGCAATGCGATGAATGCCGACCAGCCGCTGCCGGAGTTTTATTGGACCGGCGAGACGGACATGGCCTGCATGCGCGATGCGATCACGCAGACGCTGCGCTACGGCTACGCGCATCACATTCAGCGGCTGATGGTCACGGGGCTGTTCGCGCTTCTCTACGGAGTGAATCCGAAACGCGTGCACGAGTGGTATCTGGCCGTCTATGTCGATGCGGTGGAGTGGGTGGAGCTGCCAAACACGCTGGGGATGTCTCAATACGGCGACGGCGGCGTGATGGCGAGCAAGCCCTACGTCGCCAGCGGCAAGTACATCCAGCGCATGAGCAACTACTGCTCCGGCTGCCGCTTTGACCCGGCGCAGAGCACGGGACCGAAGGCCTGCCCGTTCACCACGCTCTACTGGGACTACCTGCTGCAGCACGAGCCCAAGCTGAAGACAAATCAGCGCATGAGCATGCAGGTGCGCAATCTGGCGCGGCTGGATGAAAAGCAGCGCACGGCCATTCAAAAGCATGCAAAGGACCTCCGGACGACGTATTCGCAGGCAACATGAGCGACTCTCCCTCCAAATTGCGCAACGGACTCGCGCTCGCCGGCTTCATCCTTGTCACCTTTTGCGCACCCGCGTTGAGCATCGGCGTAGGCATGCCAGGTGCGTGGTATGCGGCGCTGAACAAGCCCGCGTGGAATCCGCCCTCGTGGCTTTTCGGGCCGGCGTGGACGCTGCTTTACACGCTGATGGCCGTGGCAGCGTGGCTGGTGTGGAAGCGGGTGGGATTTTCGAAGCCGGTGGCGCTCTACTTCGTGCAACTGGCGCTGAATGCCGCATGGACGCCGCTGTTCTTCGGCGCGCATGCGATGGGCTGGGCGCTTGTGGAGATCGTGGCGCTGTGGATCGCGATTTTGATGACGTTGCTGAGCTTTCGCCGGGTCAACCCGACGGCTGGATGGCTATTCGTGCCATATCTGGCCTGGGTCACCTTTGCGACCTGTCTGAATTTCACGCTTTGGCGGCTGAATCCTTCCTAAGATCGGTTCACTTCCAGATTCCCATCTTCACCATCTGTTTCGTCGCCGCGCCGGCCCAGTCACGATTGGCGGCAGGGCTGGCGGGGCTGGGGTGGAGGATGCGACCGGTTTTGAAGGTGCCGCCGGTGGCTTCCTTCACCCGGATCACGCAGGCTTCCGCGAAGGCGCCGACGCCGATGACCCACTCGGGCTGGAGGGCGCTGATGACGCTGCCGAGGTGCGTGTCGCAGTGCTCGTTGAGCTTCACGGTCTCTGCGGCGGGGAGCTTGTCCGGCGTGAAGTTTCGCCCGCCTGCCTCGATGAAAACGAGCGGGCAGTAGTTGGCGACGAAGTGGTCTTTGAAAAAGGCCTCCGGTGTGCCAAAGCGCTGCGCAAAGTGCCCCCACAGCCGCCGGCCGCTGACCTCGGACTGCGGGCAGTCGAAGCCGAGCACGCGCCGTTTTGGCTGCTCGCGCTCCGGTTTGCCGACGGGTTCGCAGATGCCCATCCAGTCCCGCACGGCGGCGATCTCTCCGAAGGGCACGCCGGTCTGCGTCATGCCAAAGGGACCGGGATTCATGCCGACGAAGACGACGCGCTTCTTGCCCTGGCCAAAACGGGTCAGGTAGGTCTCATGCGGTGCCCAGGCGTAGTCGAGCGGCTGATACACAAACTCCACCGGCGGGGCGAAGCGCAGCGGGCGCAGGTTTTCACGCAGAGTCTTGGCGGCGGAGATCAGGGCAGGGGCGGACATCTGGCGCATGAGATGCGTGGAGTCAGGCCGAGTCAAGATGAGCGCAAAAAAGGCTCGTATCCAAATCGCTGTCCGCTAGAGTCCGCGCCCGTGATGCAAAACAACGCGCTCTTCGGTCTTCTCGCCGCCTGCTGCCTGCTGACTTCCGCCAGGGCGGGGGAGTCGATGAAGATCATCCTCAAAAACGGCGCGGAACTGCGCGGCGAGGTGCTGAAAGAGCGCGAGGACGCCGTCATCCTCGATTTGGGTCACACCGTGCTCACCGTGCCGCGCTCGGACATTTCCATCTTCGAGAAAGTGGCCGCGGCAGCGAAGACCGCCGCGGTTCAGGGCGAGGACATCTATTTCGTGGAACCGGGCCGTGAGGCCATGACGGTCGAAAAGAACGTCCAGCGCGTGGCGGAGTCCGTGGTGCAGATCCAGACCGGTTCCGGCCTCGGCTCCGGCTTCATCATCAACAAGCTCGGCTACGTCGTCGCCAACCAGCACGTCATCGCCGGGGAGCGCGAGATCACGGTCGTGGTCTATCGGAAAAAACCCGGCGGCCTGGAGAAGCAGCCGTTTTCGAAGGTCAAGATCATCGCCATGAACGGCTTCCTCGACCTGGCCATCCTGCAGATCGACGATCCCGCCGCCGCATCGCTGCCCTTTGTGCCGATGGGGGAGTCGGGCTCGCTCACGCAGGGGCAGGAGGTCTTCGCCATCGGCAGCCCGCTGGGGCTGGAGCGCTCGGTTTCGAAGGGCATCGTCAGCATCCGGGCGCGTGAAAGCGGTGGCCGCTGGTACATCCAGAGCACGACTCAGATCAATCCGGGCAACTCCGGCGGGCCGCTTTTCAACTCCCACGGCGAGGTCGTGGGCGTGAACAACATGAAAGCCTCCGGCGTCGGCGTCGAGGGTCTCGGCTTCTCCATCCCCTCGGACGTGCTGCGGCTCTTTTTGAAGAATCGCGAGGCCTTTGCCTTCGATCCGCGCAATCCGAACGCCGGCTTCCGCTACCTGCCGCCACCCGCGCCACCTGCGAAAGAATCCAAGCCGGAGTCTGCAGCCACCAGCGGCTGATTCCGCAGCATCCGCCACGCCCCTGCCCGCACACCTTCATGATCATGAAAACCCCACGCGCCCTCGTCCTTCTCACCCTCGCCCTTTCCAGCGTGCTGCCGGCCTCTGCCGCCGAGCGTCTGGAGCAGTGGTTCTCCCTGATGCCGAAAGGCACCGCCGCCGTCATCTCGGTCAAAAACACGCCGGAACTCCTGGCCGACTGGGATGCGAGTGCCTTCGCCGCTTTCATGCAGGACGAGGCCGTGCAGCGCTGGACAGCGCCCATGCGCCAGGAGGGAGACGCCCCGTGGGACAAGTTTTTCAAAGAGCACTACGGCAGCGGCATGCACGACGTGCTGAAGGACTACCCCGGCGCCCTGGTCACCTTTCTCGTGTTGAACGATTTCGAGGACCTGAAGGAGAACCCGGGCAGCGTCTCCTTGTGCGAAGTCGCGGGCAAGCAGACGGAGATCGAGGCGCAAAAAATGGCCGAGGTCGAGGCGGAGCAGAAAAAGAATCCCGACCTGAAGATCGAGTCCGCCGAGATCGGCGGGGTCAGCGCAAAGATCGCCACCGACACCCCGGAAGCCGACGCCTGCTTCACCGCCTGGGCCACGCTCGACGACGTCATGATCGAGGCCACCTCCCGCAGCCTGCTGGAGCAGATGATCACCGCCGTGAAGAGCGGCTCCGGGGAGGCTCCAGCCGATGCCAGGGACCACCTCGCCCGCATCGGTCAGATGACGAACGGCGGCGGAGACATGATGCTCTACATCAACGGTGTGAAGATCACCGAACTCGGCCAGAAGGCCATCGCTGCGGCGGAAAAGGCCAAGAAGGGCGGCGAGGTGGACGCCATGGCCGCCATGGGCATCACGCCCCAGGTCATCATGAACATTCTCGGCGTGCAGGAACTGCAGGCCTTCGCCTTCACGATGGAAATGGAACCCGGCAGGATGCGCACGGACTTCTCCGTGCTTCATTCGGAAAAGCCAGCCGGCATCATGTCCATCATGCGCACCACCGCAGACGAGGTGAGCCTGCCGTCCTTCATTCCTGACGACGTGCTCCAGGGCGGCGTCACGCGCTACGACTTCGGCAAATTTTACGACAGCCTGCTGGGGATGATCACGAAACTCGGACCCATGGCGATGATGGTGACCATGCAGGTGCCGCAGTTCGAGCAGCAGCTCGGTTTCAACATCCGCAACGACTTTCTCGGCAGTCTGGAGGACGAGGTCTCCTCCGTGCAGGACGGGCAGTTGGAGGAGCAGAGCCAGGTGATTGCCTTGAAGATCAAAAACGCCGAAAAACTCGGCGGCGCTCTGAACAGCCTGAAGCAGTTCGTCGGCGCCGGTTTCGGCGCGTTCGAGGAGTCGGACTTCCTCGGCTATTCCGTCAACACCCTGAAGCTCTCCCAAACGGCAAACGCCGCCTCCGAGATGGCCTACTGCAACACCGGGAAGCACCTCCTCATCTCCATCGGCAAACAGACCACGCTCAAAAAGGTGCTCGCCCGCATGAAGGATCCCTCCGGCCCCAGCATCTGGGACAATCCGCAGGTCGAGAAACTGCTGGCCGCCGTGCCTCCGAACTACGGCAGCGCCGCCGTGGCCGATGTCGGCAGCATGATCAGCATGCTGGCCACCGCCGCCGCCACGCTGGAGGCCCAGCAGAAGAGCGCCGAAAAAAAGGGGCCTGCCAAAAAGAAGGGCCCGGGTAAAAAAGCGCCCACTGAGGCCGAAGACGAATCCTCCGGCCAGATGCTCGATTCCACCGCCATCCCGTCGGAGGAGGTCTTTCAGCGCTACTTTGGCCGCATGCTCGGCACCCAGTACTCGCACCCCGACTCCTTGCAGGTGCATTACCTGATCATGCAGCCTGCGGAGTGACGCCATCCAGCATTCAGTCCCCATGCGCCCCGTTCTTCTCAGCCTCCTCGCCACGGTCGCCATCGCGGACCCCGCCGCGCTCTACCTCGACGGTCCGGAAGTCGTCAAACTCGACTGGAACACCTTCAGTCCGCGTGCGGGCGACTTCAATGGCGACGGCCTGACCGATCTGGCCATCGTCAACGCCTCCCGCGCCCGCATCGAGTTCCTGCTTCAGCGCCAGGACGGCGTCCGCCCCGGCGATCCTGAAAAATCCGCCCGCACCGACCGCTGGAATCCCATTCTCGAAGTCTCGCGCTTCGACAAGCAACCGCTCGTCATCGGTCGCGCCGCTTCCGCGCTCACCGTGGGCGACTGGAACGGCGACAAGAAATCCGACATCGCCTTCGTCAGCGACGACAACAAGCTCGTCCTCCGCACGCAGGGCGAAAAGGCTGACTGGGGGCAAAAGCGCGAGTTCACGCTCGATTCCGTCGCGGATGACACGGAAACCCTCATCGCCCGCGATTTGAATGGCGATGGCCGCGACGACATCGCCCTGCTCACCGGCACGCGGCTCATGGTGCTGCTGCAAAAAGCCGCCGGAAGCTGGGAGACGCCGCAAAACCACGCGCTCGGAGAAAGCGGCTGCGGAGGCCTCGCTGCCGCCGATCTCGACGGCGACGGTCGCGTGGACCTCTTTTACACCGCTGCGGAGGGTGATGCCCTGCTCGTGCGCCTGCAGCAGGACGGCACCGCTTTTGGCGAAGAGTGGCGGCTGGAGATCCCCGTGGCGCGTCACTGGCTGCACGCCGTGCGCCTCGGTGCCGGAAAGACCGGCCTCGCCTGGATTCAGGAGGAGACGAACATGGTCGAAGTCGCGAAACTGGCCCGCGGCAAGGCCGAGCCGAACGCCGATCACGCCGCCACCATTCGCCACGCCATGCCGCCTTCAGGCTCGAAAAGCGGAGCCGTCGTCTTTGGCGACCTCACCGGCGACGGTGCTGCGGACGTCCTCATGTCCGAGCCGAAAGCCGCACGCGTCTGGCTCTTTGAAGGCCGGCCAAACGGCACCTTCAGCGCCGGTCGCGAGTTTCCCGTGCTCAGCGGCGTCGAGTCCCTCGCCATCGCCGACGTGGATGGCGATACGAAGCCCGATCTCGTCCTGCTAAGCCCCGGGGAGAAGGCCATCGGCGTTGCGAATTGGAAAAACAACCGCCTCACCTATCCCGAGATCGTTTACCAGGCGAAGGAGGGGGAAACCCTCCTCGCGCTGACCACCGGATCGCTCGACGAGAAAGCCGGCCCCGCCATCCTCTGCGTCACCGAGATCAAGACCAAGCCGCAGCTCGTCACGCTGCGCAAAGCCGCCACCGGCAGGGCGCTGGTGGCCGCCACGCAGGAACTCGATGTCAAAACCGGCCGCATCAGCGGCGTCCGCACCGTCGATGCCGATCAGGACGGGCGGGGAGACCTCGCCCTGTTCTCCAGCCTTGGTCCCATGCACCTGCTCCTGACCACGGGAGACGTCAAAACGCCCTTCAAGCGCGTCGAAGGCATCCCGGACACCTTTGTCAGCAAGATCGCTCCCTCAGCGCTCACCACCGGTGATCTCGACGGCGATGGCAAGGAAGAAATCATCATCGCCCATCAGCAGCTCGCCCGTGCCTTCAAAGTCGATGCCAAAGGCAGGGCCGCCATCGTCGAGCAGTTCAATGCTCCCGATCCCGCCGCCGAGCTGCACAGCGCCCTCGTCTCCCGCCGTGACGGGAAGACCGCCATCGTCCTCATCGACGCCACCCACAGCAAGCTGCACGAACTCATCGCCGGTGACGACCGCGTCTATCGCGCCGACCACACCCACGCCCTGCCCGTTATGAAGCCGGAGAGCTGCGTGCTCATGAACGACAAGGACGGCACCCGCCTGCTGCTCCTCGGCCAGACCAGCTTTCAGATCACGCCGCTGGAGGGCCCCTCGCTGAAGCTCGAAACCGTCGCCAGCTTCGACAGTGAGCTGAAGGACACCGCGCCCACCGACCTCATCGCCGCGTCCTTTTCCGGCGAAGACGCCGATGACATCGCCCTGCTCGACACCGCGAAAAGCCGCGTGATCGAGTTCTTCCAGCCCGCCGCCGGCATGAAGTGGCAGAGCGCCATGCACTTCCGCGTCTTCGAGACCGACCCGCACTTCCGCGGCAAGATGGGCCTCGCCGACGAGCCCCACGACTACACCGCCCTCGACCTCGACAAGGACGGCCGCCTCGACCTCTGCCTCCTGGCTCACGACCGCGTGCTGCTTTATGTGCGGAAGAAGTAGCCGGCCCCTTCAGAGGCTTGCGCAGGCCGAAATCATGCCTGACATCATGCGCGCATGAAACGCCTCTACCGCAACGCCCAGATCGCCAGCGAAGACTCGCCGAAGCTCCAGACCGCCGACGTGCTCGTCGAGGGCGACAAAATCATCGGAGTGGCCGCGAACATCACCGGCGTCGATAACGCGGAGATCATCGACTGCACCGGCCGCATCCTGCTTCCCGGACTCTTCGACATCCATGTCCACGCCCGCGAACCCGGCCAGGACGATAAGGAGAACATCGCTACCTGCGCCGAGGCGGCCATCAACGGCGGCGTCACCGGCTTCGTCATGATGCCGAACACCTCGCCCGCCATCGACAACGCAGGCGTCGTCCGCAGCGTGCTCGAAAGCGCCCGCCGCACCCGCATCGGCTCCGGCATTTCCACGACGGGCGCGATCACCAAAGGCCGCAAAGGCGAGGAGCTCGCCGGCATCGCCGGCATGAAGGCCGCCGGTGCCGTGATGCTCACCGACGATGGATCTCCCGTGGACAATCCGCAGGTTCTCCGCCGCGCCATGGAATACGCGCGCGAGTTCGACATCCCCATCGCGAGTCATTGCGAGGTCAAGGAACTCAGCGGCAAGGGCTGCATGCACGAGGGCAAGATCAGCTACGCGCTCGGCCTGCCCGGCATTCCCGCCATCAGCGAGGAGGTCTGCATCGCCCGCGACATCCGCCTCGCCGAATTCACCGGGGTGCACCTCCACATCCAGCACGTCAGCACCGAGCGTGGCATGGGCACCATCAAGCGCGCCAAAGACCGCGGCATCCGTGTCACCTGCGAGATCGCGCCGCACCATCTTCTCTTCAATCACGAGCACATCGGCGACTACGACACGCACTACAAAATTAACCCGCCGCTGCGCACGCCGGAAGACAACGCAGCGCTGCTTCAGGGCCTCAAAGACGGCTGGTTCGACGTCATCGCCACCGACCACGCGCCGCACACGCCCTTCGAGAAGAATCAAGACTTCGCCAGCGCCCCCTTCGGCATCACCGGCCTAGAAACCGCCCTCGTCTCGTTCTACGACCTCTTCATCAGCAAGGACATCCTCGACTGGGCTCTCATCGTGAAGCGCTACAGCGCCGAACCACGCCGCCTCATGAAACTCCCGCCCGTGCCGGTCAAAGAAGGCGGCATCGCCGAGTTCATCCTCTTCAATCCCGCCCGCACCACGACCTTCAGCCGCCAGTTCATGAAATCGAAGAGCAGCAACACGCCCTTCCTTGATCAGACGCTGCAAGGCATGGTCGAGCGCGTGGTCTATCGCGGCGAGGAGCTGCTGGTGAGGTAAAAGCGGACCGCCACACTTATGCAGCCACAGCCGGAAACCTGACTGGAGTGCGTAGCCTACCGCAGCAGACGTCTAAACAAATCCCCCAGATCCGGGCGCTTTCCTGTTTCGTTTTGCCCTTGAGGACTCTGCGGTGGCGGAATGAAGGGTGCGGCCGGCACCAATGACGGTGATGGCGGCTGCCTCTGCTGCGAGGAACGGCTGCCACGGTATGGGTATCCCCCGCCAGCCGGCGTTGGCTTCTGCACGCGCGGATTGCGGAACCCCAGTCGGGCCAGCGAGTCCATGTGTCCGGAAACCTTCACAAAGTAAGGTTCAAGGCTCTGGCCGTATCCTGTTTCGTCCGCCTGCATCCAGCTGTTCACCAGGCCGTATTCCAGAATGAAAAAAGTGCGGTACAAATCGTTGGTCTCTGCTCTTGCATAAGCTTGCTGCTTGAGCGTCTTGGCATCGTTCATCAGGGCGGTCAAGACACCCAGCAGTTCCCTCTCTGACGCCGCCGCCACCACCCCGGCGCGCGAGTCCAGATAATTGTCGAGCGCCTCTCGCAACTGCAGAGTGGAATCCTCCAGATTGTTGATTTCGCTGGCCACGGTTCCCTGTTGCAGGTCAGCGTTGCCACGGCGGAACAACTGGGCATTAGCAGACGGGGTCCACACATTGAGAAAAATGCAAAAAGCAGCGAAGCGAATGAGGGGAAATTTCATGGAGTAGGAGCTGGTATCGACTCACAATGAGACTATTCGTCCGTCTCTCCGACAACAAGCGATAATATGATGGCCTTCGGGCCACCTCTGGAAAGAGACCTGATACCCAGCCACCGTGGCATCAGTGCCCCTGACCTTTACACTGCGTTTACAGACGCCTGATCCCGCCTGAATCATCGTGGCGGCATGAAGACGATTCTTTGTGCTCTCTTTCTCGCCACGAACCTGATCGCGCAAAACGCGTGGATCTCACCCAACACCCGCCTCATTCACACACAGGCGGTTCAGGTGACGCAAGTCGATGCCCGCATCGACCTCGCGGATCAAATCGCCACCACGACGCTCGACATTGCGCTGCGCAATCCGACCAGCCGACCGCTGGAGTCGGAGTTGCTCGTTCCCGTGCCGCAGGGGGCCGTTTTGAAGGCTTTTGCCTTTGAAGGCGGCTATGCGGAGGGGACCGCCCGCCTGCTGCCGCGTGATGAGGCGCGCCGCATCTACGACAGCATCGTGGCCCAGACGCGTGATCCGGCGCTGCTGGAGTTTGTGGGTAATGCGGTGGTGAAATCGAGCGTGTTTCCTGTTCCGGCCAACGGCACGCAGAAAGTCCGCGTGACGTATGAGCAACTGCTCGAAACGGACGGTGCTCGGCTCGACTACGTCCTGCCGCGTTCGGAGGCAGTGGAGTATGTCGTGCCGTGGAAGCTCTCCGTGCGCGTCAAATCCACCTGGCGCATCGCTTCGGTGTATTCGCCGAGTCATGAGATCGCGGTGAAACAGTCGAATGAACGCGAAGCGAGTCTTTCCTGCGCGACCAAAGACCCGGGCGCCTTTCGTGTGTCCTTGCTGCGCGAAACGAAGGACGAAATGACCGCCTCCCTGCTCGCTTATCCGGATCCGAAGATCGGCGGCGGCTATTTTCTCGTCATGATCGCCCCGCCGAAGCCGAAGGCGGATGCGAAACCGATCAAACGCGAGGTCACACTCGTCATCGACCGCAGCGGCAGCATGGCCGGACCGAAGCTCGATCAGGTCAAAGCCGCCGCATTGCAGGTGATCGAGGGCTTGGAGGACGGCGAAGGATTCAACCTCATCGTTTACAACGAAGCGGTCGAGATGTTCGCCGCGCAGCCCGTCCTCAAGAACGCGCAGACGACGCAGCAGGCCCGCGACTACATCAGCGCCCTGCGGGTGAGCGGCGGCACGAACATTCATGACTCCATCGTCGAAGCGCTGCGTCAGAAGCCGGTCGCAGGCATGTTGCCCATCGTCCTGTTCCTCACCGACGGTCTGCCGACCATCGGCCAGACCTCGGAGAAGGCGATTCGCGAGGCCGTGGCGAAGGGAAACCCGCATCAGCGTCGCGTCTTCACTTTCGGCGTCGGCGTGGATGTGAACACGCCGCTGCTCTCACGCATCGCCCGCGAAACCCGCGCCAGCGCCGAGTTCGTACTGCCAAAGGAAGACGTGGAGGTCAAAGTCAGCCGCGTCTTCGAGCGTCTGCGCGGTCCGCTGCTCACCCGGCCGGTGTTGCGTGTCCTCGATGATCCGAATCGTGTGAGCGACCTGATTCCCTCGCCGTTGCCCGATGTGTTTCAGGGCGAGCAGATTCTCCTCTCCGGCACCTACCGCGGAGAAGCGCCACTGCACTTCCAGCTCACCGGCGCATCGGCGGAAGGCGAGCGGAAGTTCGATTTCACCTTCAATCTCGACAAAGCCAGCACCGCGAACGCCTTCGTGGCCCGCTTGTGGGCCAGCAACAAGATCGCCGTGCTCAGCGAGGCGATTCGCGATCTCGGCGCGGATGGCGCGACCGCGAACACGACCGAGCTGGTGAACGAAATCGTCCGCCTCTCGACGCAGTTTGGCATCCTCACCGAATACACCGCCTTCCTCGCCGAAGAAGGCACCTCACTCGCCGCCTCACCGGCGAATGCGACCCGCGCCAGCACCGTTTACAACGACAAGGCGATGAAAACACGCAGCGGAGTCGCCTCCGTCTCGCAGTCCGAGAATTTGCAGAAGTCCGCTGAGTCGAAGCAGCTCAACGTTCGCAATCGCTACCTCGATGCCAAGATGGAAGCCGTTGAGATCACCAGCGTGCAGCAGTGCCAGGCCGGCGCGCTCTTCAACAAAGGCAACCGCTGGACCGATGCGAACGCCGCGAGGGCCGAACGTGCACACGACCGCACCGTCGAGATCGGCAGCGCCGAATTTGGCCGCCTTGTCGATGAACTCGCCTCCGACAACCGCCAAGGCCTGCTCGCGCTGCGTGGCGAGCTGCTGCTCGAGCATCGCGGCCAGATCGTGCTCGTCCGCTGACCTTTCTCCCGAACCCAACACACCCACATCCATGAAAACGAAACACATCCTCATCGTCGCGGCTCTGACCGCCTGCATCGCCACCGCCAAAGACCTCCAGCCGCCCGCACCCGTGGCGGAAGTCGCCCCCGTGAACTCCGCGCCCGACACGCCCGTCGTCCAGATCGCCGTGCTGCTCGACACCAGCAGCAGCATGAGCGGCCTCATCGAGCAGGCGAAGACGCAGCTTTGGAAGCTCGTGAACGAATTCATCACCGCCAAGCAGGACGGCAAGACGCCCGTCGTGCAGGTGGCGCTCTATGAATACGGCAAGTCCTCGCTGCGTGCCGAAGAGAACTGGATTCGCCAGATTCAGCCGCTCACGCGGGACCTCGACAAGATCTCCGAAGAGCTCTTCGCCCTCACCACCAACGGCGGCGATGAATACTGCGGTGCCGTGATCCAGCGTGCGACCAAGGACCTCGCCTGGGATGCGAACCCGAAGGTGTACAAAGCCGTCTTCATCGCCGGCAACGAACCTTTCACCCAGGGGCCTGTCGATTCGAAGAAGAGCTGCCAGGAGGCGATTGGGAAGGGCATCATCGTGAACACCATTCACTGCGGCAGCGAGTCGCAGGGCATCGCGGAGCATTGGAATCAGGGTGCCCTGCTCGCTGACGGCAAATACCTCGTCATCGACCAGAACCAGGCCATCGTTCACATCGAGGCGCCACAAGACAAGGAAATCGTGAAGCTCAACGAGGAGCTGAACAAGACCTACATCAGTTACGGCAAGGAAGCGCCCGCAGCGAAGACCCGCCAGATGGCCCAGGACAGCAACGCCGCCGCCAAGGCAGAATCCGGCGCGCAGGTGCAGCGCGTGATCAGCAAGGCCAGCGCGAACTACTTCAACACCGGTTGGGACCTCGTCGATGCCTGCAAGCAGAAGGACTTCGACATCACCAAGGTTAAGGAGGCCGATCTGCCGGAGGAAATGAAGAAAATGACCGTCGAGGAACGCAAAGACTACCTCGCCAAGAAAACCGCCGAGCGTGAGGAGATTCAGAAGAAGGTGCTCGAGCTGAACAAGCAGCGCGAAGCCTACGTCACCACGAAACGCAAGGAGTCCGCCACGACCGACACCCTCGACACCGCGATGGTGAAGGCTCTGCGCACGCAGGCCGAGAAAAAAGGCATCGCGTGGGAGAAATAGACCCGTTACCCTTCCGCCATGGCTTCCACCATCCTCGTTGTTGAAGACGACGCCGCGATTCGTCGCGGCGTCCTGGATGCGCTCAAGTTCGCCGGTCACACGACGCTTGAGGCTGGGGATGGTGACAAAGGCCTGAAGCTGGCCCTCAGCGCCACCTTTGACCTCATGCTGCTCGATCTCGTGCTGCCGCATGCGAGCGGCTTCGACATTCTGAAAGCTCTACGGCGTGAACGGCCCGGAACACCGGTGATCATCCTCTCGGCGCGCGGTGAGGAAAATGATCGCGTGCGCGGCCTGCGCCTCGGTGCCGACGACTACGTGGTGAAGCCCTTCAGCGTGCGTGAAATGCTTGCCCGCGTCGAAGCTGTGCTGCGTCGCGCTCCGGAACGCCAGCCCGTGAGCGAAACACTCACGCTGGCCGTGGCGACCATCGATTTCGGTCAAAGCGTGGCCCGTTTCGAGAACGGTGAAAGCGCCGAACTGTCCGAACGCGAGCGTGACGTGCTGCGCTACCTCGCCTTGAACCGAGGACGACCTGTTTCACGCGAGGAACTGCTGCAACGCGTCTGGCACATCGACAACAAGCAGACCGAAACGCGTACGGTGGACATGCACATCGCCAACCTTCGCCACAAATTGCGCGATGATGCCGAGTCACCGCGCGTGATCGTCACGATTCGCGGCAAGGGGTACCAACTGACATGAGAGTTCTCGGTTCTCGGTTCGCAGTTTCAATCCAAGTTTATGAGCATTCGACGATTTGAGGATATCGAGAGCTGGCAAATGGGCCGGCAGCTTTCCCGGCAGGTGTATGAAGTCGTGCGTGATTCTGCCTTGGAACGCCACTTCTCGCTCAAAGACCAGATGCTTCGTTCGGCAGGGTCGATCATGGACAATATCGCCGAAGGCTTTGATGCGGGCAGCAACCGCGAGTTCGTGAAGTTCCTTCAGGACTCCAAACGCTCGTGCACTGAGCTGCAAAGCCAGCTTTATCGCTGCCTGGATCAAGAGTATGTGACCGAGGAGAAGTTCCGACAGCTATTCGAGCAGGCGGAGAACACCAAGAACAAGATTGGAGCCTTCCTCCAATACCTCACGAGAAACCTGGATCATCGAACTGTCGGACAGCCTCTGTAACAGCGAACCGAGAACTGAGAACAGCGAACTAATTCATGCGCAAACCCCTCCACATCTGGATCACCTTCCTCGCCTGCTTCGCGCTGCTGCTCGCGGCGATGGCGTGGGTGAGCTGGCACACGCTGGCGCTGGAGCGCACGCGTGAGGAGGCGGCGCGGGATGCGGATCAGCAGGAGCGCGTGCGTCTCGCGCTGTGGCGCCTCGATTTCCAGGCCAGTGCGCTGCTGATGCGCGAGAACGCCCGCCCGCCGCATGATTTCCGACCGTTTCATGCGCCGGAGGGTCTGGTGAACAAGGCTTATGGCAATGTGGCCAAGGGTGACGTGCTCGTGCCATCGCCCTTGCTGGCCGAAGTGCCGGAGCATGTGCTGCTGCATTTCCAGATGGACACCAAGGGGCAGGTGATGTCCCCCCAGGTGCCGCAGAATGACGAGCGGGCCTTGGCGCTGGCGCAGTTCATCAATGCGGACGATCTGACACGCAGCGAGCTGCGTCTCAGTGGCCTGCGTGCGCTTCTGGCGCAGCCTTCGAATGCGATGACGCCGCGTCGCGAGGTTTCATCGTACGACTTTCTACGCCGAAGCCAGACACCCGCAGCACCGGCGCAGCCGCTGGTTCTCAATCGACGGCTGCTGGCCGAAACGGCCTGTGCGGTGAGTTTTGAATTTGATGATGCCCCGCCGTTCGAAGGCAACGATGCCAGCCTGCCGCGCAATGCGGCGTGGGCGGTGCAGCAGGGGCAGGCGGCGATGCAACAGTCACTTTTTAACAGCGCCGAAAACTCGTTCCGCAATCGCGCGGTCACGGCCCAGGCCGAGGAGGCGATCAAGCAGCAGCCGATGATCAAAGTGAAGGAACCGCCCGCCAAAGCGCTCGCCAAGACCGACATTCCCGAGGTGAAACCCGCCCCCGCTGCGAAGACGATGGAGAAGAAGGCGGAAGCGGCGGCTGACAAGGCGATGACGCCTGCGCCAATGGCCGCTGGCATCGCGGCGGCTGCCGCGCCTGCCGCGCCTGCCGCGAGCGTGATGCCTTCACTGGCGGCGGCCGCAGCTCAGGCCGATCTTGCACCGGGAGACGCGACCCCCAACGACGCGACGGTCGTCCCGCGCAAAAACGCACCCGCTCCGAACAGCTCGCGTCCCTTCCAAGGCGTGTGGCTCGGCAAGAATCTCGTTCTCACGCGTGAAGCCTTCGTGGATGGCGTGCGCATGGTGCAGGGCGTGTGGCTGGACTGGCCGGAACTGCACGCCGCATGGCTGCGCGAGATCACGGATCTGTTTCCTGATGCGAAACTGGAGCCCGCCGCCAACACGAACGCAGGCACACGGCCAACGGACGACCCGCTGCGTTTCGCCGCGCTGCCGGTGCGTCTGGTTCCAGGCGTCATCCAGCTTCCGCCGCTTCCGTTCTGGACGCCGCTGCGCCGGTCCCTCGCCATCGCGCTGGCCTGCGTGCTGCTGGCCGCCGCCGCCGTGGGTCTCGTATTACACGGCACCGTGGCGTTGAGTGAACGCCGAGCGGATTTCGTCTCCGCCGTGACGCACGAGCTGCGCACGCCGCTGACCACGTTCCGCCTTTATTCGGAGATGCTCGCCGACGGGATGGTGACCGATGAAGCGCAGCGGAAGACCTATCTCGACACGCTGACGGGTGAAGCGGGTCGCCTGAGTCATCTCGTTGAAAATGTGCTGGCCTACGCACGGCTCGAGCGCGGCAGCGGCAAGGCTCGTGCCGAGAACGTGACCATTGGCGAATTGCTGGACCGCATCCTGCCGCGTTTGAAGCAACGCGCCGACGACTGTGGCATGGAGGTGCGCGTGCATGCCACGGAGATGGATCGCAAAACGCAGTTGCACATCGACGCGGCGGCGGTGGAGCAGATCCTTTTCAATCTCGTCGATAACGCCTGCAAATACGCCGCCCCGCGTGCAGCGGAGCCCGTGATCCACGTCGAGGCGGACACGAGCGGCAAGTTCGCCATGCTGCGCGTGCGCGATCACGGCGGCGGCATCTCACGCAGCGAGCGGCGGCGCATTTTTCATCCGTTTCACAAAAGCGCCGATCAGGCCGCACACTCCGCTCCAGGCGTGGGACTCGGGCTCGCGCTCTGCCAGCGGCTGGCGACTGCGCTGGGCGGTGCGATCACGCTGGATGCGGCGCACAAGGACGGTGCGTGCTTTGTGCTGCGACTGCCGAAGTAGGGTTCATCTTCCGCCGGTGAGGGCAGTCGGGTCATGGCGAGGTCACGCGCAGACGCATGAAGCGCCTGCCGCCAGGGGCGATCAGCTCGGTATCGCCGACTTTCACGGTGGTGCGGCCTGCGGCGGTCGATTCGATGATTCGCGCGGTGCCGCCTGCGGTCCAGGTCCAGGCCGCATTGCCGGCTTTTTGCGCAAGTTGGCTCCAGCCGCTGGTGATGGCCGTGGAGACTTCGATCGAGTAGCTGACGTCGGCTGGCGTGATCTCCGGCAGATCGCATTGAAGGACGAGGCGTCCTGCCAGTTCGGCCTCCACCGCGTCGCTCCGAGCCTGTGGCAGTGCTGAGGCGCCATTGGCGGCGGTGCCTGAGGTCGGCAGGCGACCGAGGGCGTATTCGAGGAGGTTCGCCAGGCCGTCGAGATCGAAGTCTTCGAGGTCGGCCCCGTTGCCGCTGTTGGCAGATCTGCCGAAATGCGTCTGACGCCACTGCTCCAGAGGAGAAAGTGAGACATCAAGGATGAGCACGGTGGTGACGGCATTTTCAGCCAGGCTGGTGCCGCCGAGAGGGGTGCCGAGCTGCACGGTGAGAAATTCATCCGGCTCGGTCGTGCCATCGGTGGTCGCGGGGATGGTGATGATCTTGTCGGCCGTGTCGCCGTCCGCCCAGGAAAGGGTGCCGTTCTGCGCGGTGAAGTCAGCGGGGCCAGCGCTGCCGGTGAGAGTGGCGTAGCTGATGCTGATCGCGCCCAGGCTGCCGCCCACGCGGCGCACGAGCACGCTGGCGCTGCCGCCCTCTGCCACCTGCACTGCGCCAGGCACAAACTCCACCTGCCCGCTCGGCGCGGACTGGGCGCTGAAGACGCGCTTCACACCCGTCTGCCCCGCGCCAAATTCGTCCAGCGTGATGAGCACGCGGGTGTCCGGCTGCATGAGCACCTGGTAGCAGTGATTGGGAAACAAGGGACCACTGCCAAAGGTGAGAGGAATGTCCGGCGCAAAGCTGTCATCCAGTGCCCCGGTGGACAGCAGTCTGCCGACGCGGTCGCGGGAAGCCCCAGCCAGACTGGTCATCTGTCCGCCGAGGAGGATTTTCCCATCCCCCTGGACATAAATCGACCGCACGGATTCGTCGGCCCCGGTGCCGACAGCCGTCGTAAAGGCCGTCTCCACCGCGCCATTGCTTCCTAGGCGCACGATGCGGTTCACGCTCGTGCCGTTGAAAGCGGTGAAATCCCCACCGGCCACGACCCGCCCGTCCGCCTGCACGGCGATGGACCACACCCGCCGGAGCGAGCCCACACTGCCGGGCGTGTGCGCTCCCGTGCCGATGTTGAAGGTCGTGTCCACCGCACCTGTGCTGCCCAGCTTCAACATGCCGCTGGAAAAGCCGCCCGGGAAGATCGTGGCGAAACCGCTGTAGATCTGCCCGCCGACGAGCAGGCCGCCATCTGCCTGCAGCGCCAGGCATTCCACCTCCATCTCGACGATGCCACTGATCGGCGTGGCGAGGAAGCCGGTATCGAGCGAGCCGTCCGCATGCAGCTGTGCCACACCACGACGCGGCGAGCCGCTGACATTGAGAAAGTAGCCGCCGAGGACGATGCGGCCGTCAGGACGGATGACGACATCATTCACCACTCCGTCAGGCCCTGTGCCGGGATCGAAGCTGCCGTCCAGGCTGCCGTCCGAGTTCAGTCGCGCCACGCGGTTGCGGCTGACGCCGTGGATCGTGGTGAAGCCGCCCGCGATGACCAGCTTGCCATCCGCCTGGCGTGCGATGGCGTACACCGGCAGCAAATTCGACCCGCTGCCGCCGATGAAGGCCGTATCGAGCACCCCGTTCGCCTCCAGGCGGCCCACGCCATTGACCGGAGTGGAGGCGACGTTGGACGCGCGGCCCACGAAAGCCAGCCGCCCGTCCGGCTGCACGACGATCTCACGGATGGAGCCCGAATTGTTCAAGAATCCATGGGCGAAGCTGGAGTCCGCCGCGCCGGGCTCGCGGATGCTGGCCGTGATGCTGCTGCTGCCGAGGATGATGCCGCCGCTGATGCCGCTGAGCGTGAGCGTGAAGCTTTCCGAGCCTTCCGCCACGGCGTCGGCCACGATGGGGATGTTCACGGTCTTTGGTGCGGCATCCCCATCCGCCCAGTTCACGACCGTGTTCACCGCGGCAAAGTCCGCCGGTGCGGTGGCGGTGCCGTCGCTGGTGCTGAGCGTGACCGAGACGGCCCCGGCGGCATTGTTTTCCCGCTTCAGCACCACGGCCAGGCTGCCGCCGGCCTCGTCCACATCGTAGGATGTCTGGGAAAAGGAAACACGCGCATCGTAGGTCAGCGCCACGTCGATGTACTCCGCCGAGCCAGAGCCCCCGGAGCCGGTGACCGTGAGGTGAATGCCCGCGGCATTGTCATCGAACGTGCTGCCGACATTGAGCGAGGCGTCCCTCGCATCAGCACCGGGCGTGTCGATGTCGATGAGTTTGCTCGTGTTTTGATAGTCGTAGCCCCAGATGATGTAAGCGCCGCTACTGACGTCTGAATGCGTGGAGTGGCCGGCGAACTGCCTGCGGTAGCTGATCCAGTAGTTCTCCTCCGAAGTGCGCGGGACACGCAGGGCCAGCGTGTCCGTGAGGACGGCACTGGCATGGTCAAAACGATAGATGCGGTGCGTGCCCCCCGTCAGCGGCGTCTGCACGGCGCTGTTCGGCAGCCAGTCGATGCGATTGAGGAACCACGGATTGAAATGATCCCGCTGCACGCCGCCCGTGTTGCTCGGACTGCTGCCCATCATGTCAAACACGTCGCCATATTCGGTCGGGGTGCCTGCTGGATCCACGGGATCGGTGCTGGCTCCGGGGATCTGCCAGAGGTTCGCATGACGCAGGCCGAAATTATGCCCGAACTCATGCACCACCAAGCCTTGTGAGAAGGTGCCGTTGTACCAAGTGAAAACATCGCCGATCTGACCGAGCCCGCCATAGGTGATCTGGGATCCGGGAATGGACGAGAGGCTGGAAAAAACCAGCGCCACGCGGTCATAGTTCCCCGGGGTGAAGCCCGCCGTCGTGGCCAGCTCCAGCGCATCGAGCCGCATCTGGCTGTTCAGGCCGCCAGTCGCGTAGGTGCTCGCCGATTGCGGCATGCGCAGCACGCCGGTGACGTCTCCGGCTGCCAGCGTCATCGATGACTTGTTGTAGGACACCTGGCTGATCCATGGCGACACCTCCGCCGTGATCCGGTTGGTCAAATAAGCGGCATCCATCACGGTGGCGCCGCTGTCCACGGGCGCGCCCGCCTTGTCACTGAAGTCCACGCGGATCACCAGCAGGGACTTCACGCCCTCTGTGAAGGAAGAGGCTCCCAGCTCCACCTCGCCGCCGGGCGCGGAAGTGGTCTGCCCCGCGTTGGCTTCCAGCAGCGGCCCCGCCGTCTGCTCTGCCGCGGTCCATTCCGCTGCCAGCGCCGCAGCATGCGCGTCGCAGCAGACCTGCACCGCTCTCCCGCCTGAAATCCACGCCGTCTCACTCGCCACCGTCTCGTGCCCGGGCATGGCCACCGGGTCCAATCGCAGCAGCGGCAGCGGCTCGCCCGTCTCCATGCGGCGCAGCGGAGCGTCCAGGACGGCCAGTTCCGCATCCACAGCGATCCCCTCCACGGGCAGCCCGCGTTTGCTGTCCACACGCTCGCGCAGACCGTACACATGCGCGTTCAGCACCTCGCCTGCGATCACCATTTCACGTCGCATGGCCGGTCCCGGATCGATCGCATCGGTCCCGCGCACCGCCGCCAGGACCGAATAGTCGCCGAGGGCTGACACACGCCGCTCCAGCAGCTCCACGATCTGTGGCGGCAGGCGGTTGCGGTCCTGCCATGGCACCGCCAGCGCGATCGCCGTCTGCGGCTCGCTGACGATCAGCCTCTTCAGCGCGGCGCGTCGTTCCTGTGCCAGTCGCACGCCCTCCTCGATCATCGTAGCGGCTAGCGGAGCCGCCGGATCGTCTGGCAGAGTCTTCAACCACTCGTCAAAACGATGAAACACCTCGCCAACGGTCGTCGGCAGCGCTGCGACCGCCCGGGCGTGCACCTCGTTCGTGGCCGCCTCAGTTTGCACCTCGGGTGCTATAGGCATCACAGTCACTTGCGGCACGGGAAGCGGGGTCGTCGATGGCGGCGATTTTTGACGGGAATCTTGCTAGGTCCACAGCACCAGCAGGAGCGCGAAAACAACAAGTGCGAAGAAGTAACGGTTTTGTCGCGTGTTCATGGTCAGCTTCGCGAATCCTGCGACGAAATCGTCCCTAGGTCCATCTATTCCATGCGCACCCTTCTTTTCGCCTCCTGCCTGCTCGCCGCCAGTCTTCACGCAGCGCCGAACATTCTCCTCGTCGTCAGCGATGATCAGCGGCCGGACACGATCCACGCCCTTGGCAATGCGATCATCGAAACACCCACGCTCGACCGCCTCGTCGCCAGCGGCACGTCATTCACCCGCGCCTACTCCGGCTATCCCATCTGCTACGCCAGCCGTGCGCAGATCCTGACCGGCACGCCCGCTTTCAAAGCTCTGGCCAAATATCCCGGCGGCGCGGTGAATCCACAGCTCGCCACCATGGCGGCGACTTTGCAAAAAGCCGGTTATCACACCTGCTACACCGGCAAGTGGCACAACGACGGCCATCCCATGCAGCGCGGTTACACCACCACGAGCGGACTCTATTCGAGCGGAGGCGCCAAAGGTTTCACGCAGCCGGACATCGACGATCGTGGTCGTCCGCTCACGGGTTATCGAGGCTGGACCTTCAAAGACGCCGACAACAAGGCCGGACTCGACAAAGGCGTCGGCCTGCAGCCGGATAACAGCCGCCATGTCGCCGAGGGCGCGATTCAGGGCATTCAAAACGCGCCGAAGGACAAGCCGTGGTTTGTGCACGTGAACTTCGCCTTCCCGCACGATCCGCGCATGTGGCCCGCCGGCATGAAGAACCGCTACGACGCGGCCAAAATGGTGCTGCCAGTCAATTTCGCCAAGGATCACCCCTTCGATCACGGCAATCGCGGCGGACGCGACGAAGTGCTGCTGCCGATCCCGCGTGTCGAAAGCGAAGTGAAGGAGGAACTCGCGCTCTACTACGCCATGATCACCGACCTCGACGCGCAGCTCGGCCGCATCATCGCCGCGCTGCCTTCATCCGAAGAGACGATCATCATCTTCACTGCCGATCAGGGTCTCGCCCTCGGCAGCCACGGCCTGCTCGGCAAGCAGAACGAATACGAGCACAGCATCCGCAGCCCCTTCATCATCAGCGGTCCCGGCTTGCCGAAAAACGAGCGCAGCGCAGCTCTGATCAACCTCAGCGACATCTTTCCCACCCTCTGCGACCTCGCCGGCATCCCCATTCCGCACACCGTGGAATCCAAAAGCCTCGTCCCGCTCCTGCGCCATCAAACCGACCACATCCACGACCACGCCTACGGCACCTTCACCGACACCCAGCGCATGATCTGCGACGAGCGCTGGAAATTCGTGCTCTATCCCAAAGCCGGCCGCGAGCAGCTCTTCGACCTGCACAATGATCCGCACGAACTCCACGACCTCAGCGCCGACTCCGCGCACGCCGCGAAGCGCGATGAGCTGAAGGCGCACTTGCAGGCATGGCGTCAGGCGAATAGCGATCCGAACCTCTGAGCAACCCCTTCACTTTGGCAACGTCATGAAACAGCTCGCACTTCTGACTCTCCTTCTGTTTGGATTTTCAGCCGCCGCACAGACGCCGAAAGCGAAGATACCCAAGCCCGCGCCGCCCCCACTGCCTCCGCTGAAGTATTCGCTCGAGGATGCCTTCGGCGGGTTGAGCTTTTCCATGCCGGTGGCCGTGGTGAGCGCTCCAGGTGAGAAGGATTGCGTGTTCGTGGTGGAAAAGACGGGCGCCATTCAGATGGTCGTCGGATTCGATCAGCCAAAACCGGAGAAGCGAATTTTTGCCGATCTGCGCGAGCGTTCGGACGGAATTTTCGAGGACAAGGGCGAGTGCGGCCTCCTGGGACTCGCGTTTCATCCGAACTTTGCGAACAACGGCTTTTGCTACGTCGCCTACAGTCTGCGGATCGACGGCCAACTGCATCAGCGGATCTCACGTCTGAATTTCGCCCTGCCTGAGGTCTTCGTCGAGCAGCCTTTGATCACGCAGCCCGACCCTGCAGGCAATCACAACGGCGGCGATCTCCACTTCGGGCCCGACGGTTATCTTTATGCGAGCGTCGGCGACGGCGGCGGAGCCAACGACGCCTTCGACAACGCGCGCTTCATCCACAAGGACTTCCACGCCGCGATCCTGCGCATCGACGTGGACCAAAAACCCGGCAGTCTGCCGCCGAATCCGCATCCCGCCGTGCATGCCGGCACTTACGCGGTGCCTGCGGACAATCCCTTCGTCGGAGCCACCTCGCATCACGGGGAGAAGCTCGATCCCGCCACCGTGCGCACCGAGATCTGGGCCACGGGCCTGCGTAATGTCTGGCGCTTCAGCTTTGACCCGCCCACGGGAAGGCTCTTCGCGGCCGATGTGGGCCAGAACCTCTACGAAGAGGTCAATCTGATCGAAAAAGGCGGCGACTACGGCTGGAGCCATCGCGAGGGATTTCATGCGTTCGATCTCGGTCCGGGAAAGGACGTGCCGCCTGCGGATTTTCATCCCGTCGATCCCATCTTCGAGTATCCGCGCAGCACGGGCCTCAGCATCACCGGTGGTTGTGTTTATCGCGGTGCGAAGTTTCCCGAGTTCAGCGGTGCGTATTTCTGCGCCGACTACGCCTTCGGCCGCGTGATCGTCCTGCGGGAGAAGAACGGGAAGTGGGGGCACGAGATCATCGCCTTCGAGCCCTCCATCACCGGCATCCATGTCGATCCGCGCGACGGCGAACTGCTGTTCTGCAACATGGCAAAAGGAAGAATCATGCGTCTGGCCGGGACCGGACGCCAACCCTGAAGACGAATTTGTCGGATGAGCGGCACTGCCTGCGATCGCAATCAGAAGACAGCACGATAAGAATCAATTCTGCTGTCTTCCAAAGCCTTGCCAACCCGCCCTCTTTTCACCAATGACGAGCTGAACTTCGCACCGCCATGTCCCACCAACCTCTCAACATCCACGCCGGCACGCAGATCGTCACGAAGGTCGGCGTGCATGGCAGCAACAACGCCCTCGTCCATCCACGTGGTGCGGTGGGCATCGTCACCCGCACGCCCTGCGGGAATGAGCAGCACTTCCTCGTCCGCTTTCCAGATGGTTTCGAGGCCTCGCTGCTGCGCGAGGAGCTGGAGGTGCTGAAGCTCTTCAAAGACCGCCTCGATCCCGCTGGCGCGAGCGACTTCGATCTCGAAGAGCACGTCATCTACCGCTGCATCGTCGGCTCCCGCGCCTACGGACTCGAAACCGAGACCTCCGACACCGACTTGCGTGGCATCTACCTCGCTCCGGCGGAGTTGCAGTGGTCGCTTTACGGCGCACCGGAGCAGTTTGAGGACAACGCCTCGCAGAGCTGTTACTGGGAACTGCAAAAGTTCCTCGTCATGGCCCTCAAGGCCAACCCGAACATCCTCGAATGCCTCTACTCGCCCCTCGTGGACAAGGTCACGCCCATCGGTGAGCGACTCCTCGCCATCCGCGACCGCTTTCTCTCCCAGATGATCTTCCAGACCTTCATCGGTTACGCGCTGAGCCAGTTCAAGAAGATCGAGCAAGACCTCCGCAACCACGGCGAAGTGCGCTGGAAGCACGCCATGCACCTCCTCCGCCTCCTCATGACCGGAGCCGCCACCCTCCGCGAAGGCCGCGTCCCCGTCCACGTCGGCCCCCGTCGCGACGAACTCCTCGCCGTCAAACGCGGCGAACTGAGCTGGGAAAAAGTCGATGCGTGGCGGCAGGCACTGCACCATGACTTTGAGCAGGCGCTGATCGAAACAAAATTGCCCGAGAGGCCGGACTATGAAGTGGCAAATGAGTTGCTGCTCACTGCGAGGAACGAAAGCGCCAAGTCGTTCGCAAGATCATCCGCATCGCTCCAACTTGTAGTACTGCGAACAAATGACTTCGAACGTGCCGTCCCATTTTACCAATGTCTCGGCCTCCAACTCGTTCGCCACAAGCACGGCAACGGCCCTGAGCATTTCGCCACTGAAGCCTCGACCGGCGTTTTTGAATTGTATCCACTTTCAAAAGACGGAAGCAGCACCTTGGGCACGCGAATTGGCTTTCGGGTGGCGTCTGTCGATGCTGCCATCGCGCAAGTGATCGAGCACTCGCCCTCAGCAGTCATCACCGCACCGCATGACTCCGAATGGGGCCGCAGAGCCGTAATCGCGGACCCAGACGGGCATCGAGTCGAACTCAGGGAGCTGGAAACACCGTAAAGCCGAGGAATAGCGCGGCTTTACGCAAGCCCTTGTCCGTGCTTACCACTTCGGATTCATTTGCTCGTTTGGCAGCGGCGAGGTGGAGCCCGTCATTGGTGCGGAGAAAGATCGGCGGACATTGACTCAGGCAGGACTCCAGAATGCTGTAATACTCAGCCTCCAGCTCTGGTGTGATGGGTTCCTCCTTGAACGGACCCAATGTGATGAGCGCACAAAACGCGGCATGCATGGTCTCGGTGGAGCCAGAACTCAGCGAACCCTCTGCCTCGCGACGTCGCAGCACGGCGCGCAATTCGAGCCTGCCAGTCTCGCTCACGGTGATGTTTGGCGTTTTGGCAGCGTGCGTTTCAAAAGCGAGGCTGTCTGCCTCCTCGACATATAGTTTTGCCAGCGCCGAGGTGTCCCAGTAGCTCATGGGATTAGCTGCGGATTTCGGTGATCAACTGCTCCACTGAGGTTCCAGGCTTTCCGGTGGCGCATTGTTCTCTCAAATGTCTGACCTCTTCCAGCCAGGCTGGGTGCTGTGTTGTGGCAGGCTGGTCGTCCTTAGCCGCCGTCTTCAAGCGTGCTTGCAGCCATGAGAGCAGCGACCACTGGTCTTGCGCAGGCAGCTCCGCCACGGCGGACTCGATTTGAACTAAAGTACTCATGGGAATGATTTTAAGCGGTGCCGCATGTCTCGCAACTCGCATCATCCATGTTGCCGCCAGTCCGTCACGTGGCTATCTCTCCGCCATGAGCAACGCAATCGCTCTTCAACCCGTAACCTGGCAACGCATGGCCAAAGGCATCGACGGCGTGAGAAAGCGTCTCGAACACGCAGCCGCTGCGCTGGTGGAAGTCGGTGTTCATTATGCCGTGGTCGGTGAAAGTGCCGTCGCGGCCTGGGTTTCGCGTTTGGATGAAAGCGCGGTTCGTAATACGCGTGACGTGGACATCCTTCTACGCCGCGAAGATGCCGAAAAAGCCCGCGAAGCCCTTGAGGCAGCCGGGTTCGTTCATCGGCGCGTCGCCTCACTGGGCAAAGCCGGTGCCATGGATGTCTTCCTCGACGGCCCCGACGCCAAAGTGCGTGATGTGGTCCATGTGCTCTGGGCAGGCGAAAAACCCGTGCCAGATGCCATCGAGAACACACCCGAACTGCACGAAACCGAGCCGGGTGAAGGCTTTGAACTCGTGCCGTTGCAGGACCTCGTGCGCATGAAGCTCATCTCTTTCCGCGACAAGGACCGCATGCATCTTCGAGACTTGCTTTCGGTCGGTCTGATCGACGAAAGCTGGAGCGTGCGCTTTCCTGGGGAACTCGCGGCACGGCTCCAGGTCATCCTGGATGATCCGGAGGGCTGAACATATTCCACCAAGCCGAATGCGAGCGCCTCCGCGCCGAGCTCCAAACGGCGCACGATGCCAGCACGCTGCGCGAGATGCCGGAGGAGGCCACGCGGGCGACGCTGAATGATCTGCTCGTACGGGTGAGGATGAAGTAGCTTCGATTGGCAATCGAAGCCAAACCTCCAAACGGATTCGATTGCCAATCGAATCTACTCCTCGCCAATCGACTCGGTCGGGCAGCCTTCGAGAGCTTCGCGGCACAGGGCGATCTCTTCTTCGGTCTCCGGCTGGCGGAAGACGAAGCTTTGCCCGATTTCGTCGTCCCGACGGAAATGATTGGGAGCGGTCGAGGGGCAGAGACCGCAGTCAATGCAGGTCGAATCGACATAGAAGCGTCCGGGGGCGTTTTGAGGGAGGCGGTCAAGGATGTTGGGCATGAGGTGAATTGGGTTGGTTGACGGCCCCTTCCTCGTTCAGGCCAAGAAATGCGTGAAGTGCATAAAACTCATGCTTTGATGCGTAGCGTGCAAAAATACCTCGCCACGAAACCTTTCGATCTTCATGCGCTGCATCTGTTTCACCTCGTGGTCAAGCATCGCAGCTTCACGCGGGCGGCGCGGGAGGCTGGGCTGTCTCAAAGCGCCCTCACACGGCAGATGCAGTCGTTGGAGAGTCGGTTGGGCGTGGACCTCATCAACCGCACCACGCGCTCCGTCGAGGTGACGGAGGCAGGTCACTATCTCGCAGCGGAGGCGGCACGGCTCATTGGCGGTGTCTCGGCCACACTCGATGGACTGCAAACGGCCTTTGGCAGCGCTCGGCCGGAGGTGCGTGTCAGCGTGTCACGCACGCTGGCGATGGCGCATATGCCCGGCTTGTTTCATGCTAATCATCAGCGCCATCCCGAGGTGGCCTGCCGGGTCAGCTACCATGCTGGCGGTGCGATCCTGACCGCGTTGGATGCCAATGAGACGGACATCGGCGTGCTTTGCCCGCCCGCGAAGCTGCCGGACTCGGTCAAGATCACCCATCGTTTCAAAGACCGCTTCGAACTCATCGCTCCGTCGGCTCTCGCCGCACCGAAGCGAGCCGACAGGCTCAAACTCTGGCTCCAGCAGCAGTCCTGGCTCATGATCGACGCCGGAACGAACACCGGCCAGTCCCTCCGACGATGGATGAAGAGAAATGGCCTCGCCGTGACGCCGATGATGGAACTCGACAGCTTTGACCTGATCATCAATCTCGTCGCCAGCGGCTACGGCGTCGCCTTCGTGCCCCGCCGTGCTCTGGCGCTGTATCGGCGAAAGGAATCGCTGGTGACGCTGCCATTCGTGGAGCACTTCGAGCGTGAAGTCGTCGTGCTCACTCGCAAGCATCGCAAACTGCCGGTGCATGTGGCGACTTTTGTTGAGAACATCCTTTTCTGACAATGAGAACCTTCCTTGATCAATGGCTGCCGCTTGCGGAGCGAACGGGCATTGTGGGGGATGCTGCTGGATGGCATGCGAGGCTGGTGAAAGCCTACGGCGAGCGGCGGCGGGCTTATCATTCGCTGCAGCACCTGGAGGAGTGTCTGGGCGTGTTCGATGAGGCGAAGGGGTTCATGCAAAAACCCGATCTCATCGAGATGGCGCTGTGGTTTCATGATGCGGTCTATGATCCGAAAAGTGGCGACAATGAGGCTTTGAGCGCGGCGATGGCCGTCGAAGCGCTTGCAGGCTCCGAAACGGCACACGATGTGGCGCGGCTGATCATGCTCACGAAGTCGCATGAGCCCGGTGAAGGGCCGGATGACGCGTGGATCATCGACATTGACCTCGCCATCTTCGCACAGCCGGTTTCGCGAGTGCTGGAGTATGAGCGGCAGATTCGCGAAGAGTATGCCTGGGTGCCGGAGGAGGTCTATCGCGAGAAGCGAGCGGAGGTTTTGCGAGACTTTATGGCCCGTGAGCCGATTTACCGGACGCCGTGGGCGTGTGAGCGATTCGAGACGCTGGCGAATGAGAGGCTGCGATTAGTGATCACCAGCCTGGCAACGTGGGCCTTTGGATTCGGCATGATCGATTCGGAATAGGCCAGCACAGAGTGCAGCTGGATCACGTTCCTTTGATCTCTGCCGCATCAAAGACCTCAAACCGGACCTTGGGGTGCTTTTGACTCAGGGAGCAGCGATGCCATTTGCCTTCGAGCTGGGCCAGCACATGGCGACGTTCGGCGGCGCTGAGTTTGCGCCATTTCACTTCGGCGACGAGCAGACGTTTCGCGTCCTCGGGATCGGGGGCGACGAGGTCGAGTTCGATGTCTTTTTCCCAGTAGCGGGTGGCGGCGGGAAAACGGGCGCGGCAGGCGTCCTCAAAGACGGTGGAGGCGTGGTCATGGATGAGTTTCTGCTTTTCCTCCGCCGAGTAGGTCATCCAGCGGCTCTGGTGCGGTGAATAGACACGGAACCAGAAACGCATCGTTGGATCGGCGATGCGGTAGAGAATCTTCTTCGTGGTGCGCACGCTTTCGCCATACGGCAGCTCACGCTCGAGCACGGAGGCGTCGAGGAGCTGTTGGAGCAGGCGGGAGAGATTCGTCTGCGCGGTGCCGAGGCGCGTGGCGATCTCGGAAGGGCGCTCGGCACCACGGCCAACGGCTTCGAGCACGGAGACGGCGTTCGCGCCGATGACGCCCTCGTCACGCAAGATGCGCTGCGGCTCCTGCTCCATGTAAGGGGCGAAGTCGAAGTACAATGCCTCGGCCAATGCGATGGCATCCGCGCCCTTTTCGACGAACTCCCAATACTTCGGGATGCCACCGACGAGCGAAAATTGCTCGAAGGAGGCCATGTCCGCCGGTTTGAGGCTGCTAGCCTGGCAAAAGGCGGCGTAGTCCATCGGCTTCACATGCAGGAGCTTGTGCGCCCGGCCATAGAGCGGCGCGGCGCGGTTCAGGAAGAGATCGTTCATCATCCGCGTGCTCGATCCGGCGAGGATGAGCAGGCAGCCTTTCGGGATGGACTGGTCGATCCAGCGCTGGAGCTGGCTCGGCAGCGAGGCATCCACTGCGGTGAGGTAGGGAAACTCGTCGATGCACAGCGTCCAGGGCTTCTTTTGGAGTGAAAGCACCTCCAGCAGCTCCGGCCAGGTTTTCGGCGTGATCTGCGTGCCAAGACGACTTTGGATGTCCTCAAACACCTGCCTGATCTGCATGTCCTGCGGACCTTCGATGGCCTGGCTATACATGCCGCCATTCTGCGCGATCCAATGGCGCAGCAGGCGGCTTTTCCCCACGCGCCTGCGCCCAAAAATGATCAGCAACCCGCCTTTGCGGGCTGCGGAGGCCAGTTCAGCCTGCTCTTTGATGCGATTGACGAAGTCGAGGTTCATGCGGCGGAGTGTAACCGACCGCCTGCATCATCGCAAACATTATGTCTCGCGAGCATAATGTTTGAGGGTCACCGTTTGCCTTATGCTGGTGCTGAGGCTCAAATCACCAGCGCATTCTCCGCGTCGCCGAAGTGGCTGGTTTTCACGCCCATGCGGTCCATGAGGGCGATGTGGAGGCGGCAGAGTTTGCGGTTTTCGTCTTTGCTGAGGTCGTGGAAGCGGCCGCCTTGGATGGTGCCGCCGCCATTGCCAGCAAGGACGACCGGGAGCTGTCTCGAATCGTGCGCGTTGCCGTCCATGAGGCTGCTGGTGAGCAGGATCATGCTGTTTTCGAGAAGGGTGCGCTCGCCTTCGTTCGTGGCCTGCATCTTGGCGAGGAACTCGGCCCAGAGTTTGACCTGATGCTCGTTCACGCGCTGATACATGCTGAGGCGGTGCTCATCACCGGCGTGATGCGACAGCTCGTGGATGCCGCCGCTGATGCCGTCGAGGCTGGGGAAGCGCATGTTGGAGAGGTCGTTGTTCATCATGAAGGTGGCGACGCGCGTGCGGTCCATCTGGAAGGCGAGGAGCATGATGTCGAACATGAGGCGCAGGTGGTCCTCGCTGCTGGCGGGGATGCCAGCGGCGGGTCGGCCGAGCGTGACCGTTTTCACACTGGGCTGCCAGCCTTGGCCGTTGGTCTCGGCCTGGCTGATTTTTTCAGCGAGCTCGACGCGCTGCTCGATCTCGCGCACGGAGGTCAGGTATTCGTCGAGCTTCTGCTTGTCGCGGCTGCTGAGCTTCGGTTTGAGGCTGCTGGCGTCCTCGAGCACGAGGTCGAGGATGCTTTTGTCGCGCTTGCGCTTGCTGCCGTCGTCAAAGAGTTGGTCAAAGGCCTGCTGGGGGAAGATTTCCTTCGGCGCGGGCGTCGTCGGTGTGCTCCACGAGATGTAGGCGGAGTAGATCGAGGTGAAGCCGCTGTCCGTGCTGTAGCTGGGGCGCTCGGTGCCGAGCACGACGCTGGGCACGGGCGTGAATTTACCCGTTTGTGCGGCGATGAGCTGATCCATCGTGGTGCCGACCTCGACATCGGTGGTGGTTTTTTTCACCTTCAGGCCGCAAAGCACGTTCATCTTCGGGTAGTGGCCGCCTTCGCCTTCCACGGTCGTGGGATTCCACAGGCCCTGAAACACGTTCACATGCTTCTTGAGTCCTTCGAGCGGCGTGAGCGATTTCATCAACTCCATGCCGCCAGCGCCCATTTTGGCACCCCAATGATGCGGATTGACGCCATTGCCGGTGAAGCACACGGCGAGGCGGCGGGGCGCGGTGTTCGTTTTCGGCGATTCAGCTCCGAAAGCGCACACAGACTCCAACCAGGGCAGCCCGAGGGCGGCACCGGTGCCACGGAGGAAAAGACGGCGGGATGTGTTCATTGGGGGGGGGACAAGAGAGACGCTGATGGAGGGCCGAAGTTTGCACCCATCTCAAGGCAAGCACGCAGGAGGCCAAGAAAGAGCAAGTCAGCGGCGGTAGGTGAGTACGCCGCAGCGTGGTCTGCGGATTCGACTGCTCATGGCATCATGCTGGCTCTGCTTCTCCAACATGGGCCCACCGATTCAGACCCACCACCGATTGAAGGAATCGGTGGTCGCCCTGAATCGGTGGGAAAAACCAATCCATGGTTACGCGAAGTATTCTTGATGAAGAAGAGGGTCAAATCCCGCGATTGCGCCGGACGAGAGGCGACGTATCACTCGGACGCCATGAACCGACCCACCCAGCTCATCTTCTCTGTTTCGCTTCTGACCACCGCCGCGCTCGCCGAGGGCGGCTTTTACGGCGATCCTCCGGACGCGACGCACCCGTGGGCGATTCATGACATGAACCGGCCGCAGCCGGTGCGGGTGGAGCCGGGGACCTTCAGCTCGCAGGAGGTGCCGGGGATTCCGCCTTCGGACGCGGTGGTTCTTTTCGGCGGGAAGGCGGAGGACATTGAGAAATGGATCTCCGACAAGAACGGCGAGCCGACGAAGTGGGTGGTCAAAGACGGCGTGCTGCAGTGCGTGCCGGGCAGCGGCTACATCCGCACGAAGGAGGAGTTCTCCGACTGCCAGCTTCACATCGAGTGGAGTGCGCCCAGCAAGGTGGAGGGGACCAGCCAGGGCCGTGGAAACAGCGGCGTGTTCCTCATGGGCCAGGTGGAGGTGCAGGTGCTCGATAATTACAACAACCCCTCCTACCCGGACGGCATGGCCTCATCAATCTACGGCATCAATCCGCCGATGGCGAATCCGCTGCGTGCTCCGGGCGAGTGGCAGAGCTACGACATCGTCTTCCGCCGCCCGATTTTCAAAGACGGCAAGGAGATCGACCCCGGCTACATCACGGTTTTCGTCAACGGCGTGCTGACGCAGGACCACACGCCGCTGGAAGGCGGCGGTGGCCACAAAAAGCGCTCCAAGCCTCGCGCATTTCCCGATCAGGGGCCGCTGAAGATCCAGGACCACGGCAATCCGGTGCGCTTCCGCAACATCTGGTACCGTCCGCTGCCGAAGCGTTTCGTGGACGGCGGCGAGTACAGCCGCATGAGCGAGGAGGCGACGGCCACGAAGCGTGCTGAGATCGCCAAAGGCATCCGCGAGGACGCGGCGAAGCTGGAAGGCAACGCTAAAATGCTGCGCCTGATGGAGTCGCTGTGCTACGCGGACGACGCGGAGGCGCGGGAGTTTGCGACGGCGGCAGTGGGCGACTTTGTGGCAGGGATGAAGGCCGTGCCTGCCGACAAGATCGAATCGAAGAAGGCCGACATCCTGAACGTGGCGAAGGCGCTGCGCTACATGACGCAGTTCAAGTTTCTGCCGGAGGAGCTTGCCGCGAAGCAGGACCTCGAAGCGATCATCAGCGAGCGCGACTGGGAGCCGAAGCCGAACGCGAAGAAGAAAAAGTGACCGATGCGCCTCAGACAAGGAGGAGGGGACTCCGTCCCCTTCATCACTGGGGGACATAGTCCCCCGTTCCTTGGGCTGGCTCGACTTACTTCTTGTCAGCCTTGATCTTGCCCTCTTCTTCGAGCTTGTGCTTGAACTTCTCGGTCTTGGGATCGACGACGGCGCGGACGTAGCCCTGGTTCGGATTCCGCTCCTTAAAGTTCTGGTGGTAGCCCTCGGCGGGATAGAATTTTTTCAGCGCGGCGATCTCCGTGGCGATGGGGACGGTCTTGAAGTACTTCGCCTGGGCGGCGGCTTTTGATTCTTCGGCGATTTTCTTCTGCTCGTCGTTGAGGTAGTAGATCGCGGAGCGGTACTGGGTGCCGTAGTCGTTGCCCTGGTAGGGGGTGCCCTTCGGCAGGAACTTGCCGTGCTTGTACATGTCCTCGGTGGTCACGCTGGTGGGGTCGTGAGCCTGCCAGAAGAGGTCGATGATCTCGCGGTAGGTGACGACGGCGGGGTCGAACTCGAGCTTGATGACCTCGGCGTGGCCGGTGGTGCCTTCGCACACTTCTTCATAGGTGGGGTTGTCTTTGTGGCCGCCGGCGTAGCCACTGATGACTTTTTTCACGCCGTTGAGCAGGAGGTATTGAGCCTCGGTGCACCAGAAACAGCCGCCACCGATGATGGCGGTCTCGGTTTTTCCGGCGGGGGCATCGGCGGCGTGGGTGGTGATGGCGGCCATGAGGGCGAGGAGTAGGACGGGGATGGTTTTCATGGTGGAGATACGAACGAAGCGGAAAGCGGAGTCAATCATGCGTGTGGTGGGAGGGCAAACTTTCGATGGAATTCCCGCCGGGACGGAAAACATCGCCCGGCGCTCATGGCTTTTGCATTTCTCCGCCGTCTCGGTTTTCTGGACGCATGGACGAAATCTCGACTCTCTGCGCCCGGGTGGGCGAACCGAAGCTGCGCGACATGGTGACGGCGTTTTACCGGCAGGTTCGCGGGGATGACCTCCTCGGCCCGATGTATCCGGCGGACGACTGGGAGGGAGCGGAGAAGCGGCTGGCGGATTTCATCGTTTACCGCTTTGGCGGGCCGCAGACCTACATCGAGGAGCGCGGGCATCCGCGGCTGCGGGGGCGACACATGCCGTTTTCCATCGGCGAGGCGGAGCGTGACCGCTGGCTGGAGCTGATGGGCGCGGCGATGCGGGAGGTGGAGATCCCGGCGGCGGAGGCACCGGTCATCGGTGGGTTCTTCGCACAGGTGGCGGACATGATGCGCAATCGCGAGGGGTGAATCGAGCTTGTCAGCGGTGGCGACCACGGGATGATGAGCGCATGAATCGAAGGCTTCTTTCCCTCCTCGCCATGACGGTGCTGCTGCCCGCCTGCATGATTGTTAACTTCGAGCGGCTGCCGGATCGCGAGATCGATTTCGTCAGCGATGTGAAGCCGATTCTGGAGTCGCGCTGTCTGGAGTGTCACCACAGCCGCTATGTGTTTGCAGGCTTGAACCTGGAGACGAAGAAGCTGGCGATGAAGGGCGGACGAAGCGGGCCGGTGATCATTCCTGGAGAGCCGCACAACAGCCTTTTCTACAAGGTGCTGCTGCTGAGCGTGGAGCATCCCGTGGCCATGCCGCCGACACCGGAAAAGCTGGCACGCGAGCACCAGCAGATCATTCACGATTGGATTCTGCAGGGCGCGAAGTGGCCTGATGGCGTGCGCCTCGTTCCACCGCAGGACTGGAAGGCCAATCGCTCCTGATTTCCCATGGAAAAGCCCCCGATTCTGCTGCTGGCCCCGCTGCCAGATTTTTTGATGGAGCCGCTGCTGGCGGCGAACGTTTGCCACGACTACTTCCGCGCTGCTGACAAAGAGGCGCTGCTGGCGGAGGTGGGCTCACAGATTCGCGGCATCGCGATGTCCGGCGGCAGCGTGGCGCCTGTCGCGCTCTTGGAGCGGCTGCCGGCGCTGGAGATCATCAGCGTGTTCGGCGTGGGCTACGATGGTGCACCGGTGGACTGGTGCCGCGAGCACGGCGTGCGCGTGACGAACACGCCGGACGTGCTGACCGACGACGTGGCGGACACGGCGGTGGCGCTCGTTTTGATGACCAGCCGGAACCTGGCCATGGCCAACCGTTTCCTGCATGCCGGATCGTGGACGCAAGGGCCGTTTCCGCTGGCGCATGCGCTGCGCGGGAAGCTGGCTGGCATCGTCGGCCTGGGGCGCATCGGCAAGGCGATCGCTCAGCGCCTGGAGGCGCACGGCATGCGCATCGCATACCACGGCCGCAGCCGGCAGGCGGTGGCGTGGGATTTTTTCGAATCGCTGGCGGACATGGCGCGGGAGGCGGATTTTTTGATCGCGGCCTGTCCGGGCGGTGCGGCGACGAAGCATCTGATCAATCGCGAGGTTCTGGAGGCGCTGGGCGCCGAGGGAACGCTGATCAACATCGCCCGCGGCTCCGTGGTGGACGAGACGGCGCTTGTGGCGGCGCTGCAGGCGGGCGTGATTCGCGGTGCCGGGCTGGATGTGTTTGAAAATGAACCGCAGATACCCACAGAACTGATGGAATGCAGGCATGCGGTGCTGCTGCCGCACATCGGCAGCGCGACGCACGAAACGCGGCGCGCAATGGCCGGGCTGGTGGTGGAAAACCTGGCGGCGCACTTCGCCGGGAGGCCGCTGCCCACGGCGGTGTGCTAAAAAGAGGCGGCGTCGGTGGATGATGGCTCAAAGGCTGCTTGCCCTGAGGGGTGCTGACGTTATTAACCGCACATGATTAAACTGATTACTGGAGCCCTTCTCACCGCAGTCGCCGTTTTCGCCTGGGAGGCGGTGTCTTGGACGGCGCTCGGCTGGCATGAGAACGGATACCGCGAATTTCGTGACGACACGGCGGTGGCGGAGGTCATCAAGGCCAACGTGACCTCCGGCAAGGGCATCTACATGCTGCCATCGAGGGTCGAGGCCTCAAAACTGGCGACGGCTGCCGAAAAGAAGGCCCACGAGGAAAAGCAGGCCAAGGCCCTGGAAGACGGCCCCTACATGTATGCGATCATCCGTCCCGGGAAGGGCGAGATCAGCATGGGAACGAACATGACGCTGAGTTTCATCCGCACGCTGGTGTGCTCCTTTCTTGTCGCGGCGCTGCTGAGCCAGGTGGCGTTGTTTTATCCGGCCAGGATCGCTTTTGTGGCCGCTGCGGGACTTTTTGCGGGCCTGACGGCCGACATGCCGATGTGGATCTGGTTTGAACAACCGGGGCGCGATACGGTGGTGAACATCGCGGATCATCTCATCGCCTGGATCATCGGCGGTGCCGTGCTGGGGCTCTTCGTGGGCCGTGAGCCAGTGCTGGATCGCTGACACAAAAAAAGCCCGGAGAGGTCGTCTCCGGGCTTTGCATGAATCGAAACGGGACGAAGCCCGCAGGATCAGTTCACTTCGAGGCAGACGCCCTCCGCCGTGCTGCGGGCGAAGATCTTGCCATTGGCGAGGATCGGGTAGCTCCAGACCTTGCCATCGAGCACGTCTTTGCGGGCCACTTCCTTGTACTTTTCCGGATTGGCCTCGGAGACGACGATTTCTCCCTTGTCGCTGGTGGCGATGATCTTGTCACCGGCAAGGATGACCTGGCCGGGGCCGAAGCCGCCTTCCTTCCACTTGTCTTCACCGGTGCGGATGTCCACGCAGGCCAGGGGACCTGCGCCGTATTCCTTGAAGCTGAACATGCCGTAGAGGTAGCCGTCTTTCACAACGGGAGTGCTCCAGTGGTTGAAGCACTCGTTTTCCCGACGCCAGATCTGTGCGGCGGCCAGCTTGCCGCCCTTCTTGCTGATTTTGAAAGCGCCCGCGCCGACGCCGTAACCGGCGGAGCAATAGACGATGTCTTCAAACACGACCGGAGAGGCGGCGGTGCTGACTTTGAAGGGAAACTCGGCGCGCCAGAGCACGTCGCCCTTCTGCGGGTTCACGCCGACGAGACCGGTCTGGGTGAAGAAAATGGTCTGATGCACGCCGAGGATGTCGGCGAGGATCGGGGAGGCGTGGGTCATCTTGTCGTCCTCGCCCTTCCACACGACCTTGCCGGTGTTCTTGTTCAAACCGAGCAGCGCCTGACCTGCGCCGCCGCCGGCGAGCATGAGGATGTCGCCGTCGATGAGCGGGGAGGCGGCGTTCTGCCACTTGATCATCTCACCGCTGTTTTCCTTCATCACGTCGTGGCTCCAAACCTGGGCGCCGCTGGCGGCGTCAAAGCAGAACACGCCGAGCAGGGAGTCGATCACATAGACCTTGCCGCCGTCCACGACCGGGGTGGAGCGGGAGCCGTCGCCGCCCTTGTTGTCCTGGGTGCCGGCGTCGCCGCCGCCGTCGTATTTCGGGATGATGCTCAGCGGCTTGCTCCAGATTTCCTTGCCGGTCTTTTCGTCCAGGCAGAGGAGCATTTCGCCAGTGTTGCCGTCGCTTTCACCGGTGACGAGCGTGTAGGCTTTGCCATCCGCGACGGCGAAGCTGCTGAAGCCGAGATTGGTCGGCGATTTCCAGACCTGCTTCAGGCTCCAACTGGCGCCGGAAACGGCGGGGACGATGCCATTGCCCGCAGGACCGCGGAAGGCGGCCCAGTCGGCGGTGGCAGCAGAGGCGGCACCCGCGAGAGCGAGGCCGATGACGGTGGTGAGGTGGGTGCGTGTCATGATGAGAAAATGCGCGAGCGAGGGGTGAACGAGGAATGAGGAGAAGCTCTTTCGTTGCCTGCGGAACACATAGGACACACAGAAAAGTCTGTCCTGCCTCTTTCCGTGCCTTTCCGGTGTTCCGGCGGTCAAAAAATCACTCCACCGGCCGGCGGGAGCGCGGCTCGCGGGTCACGGTGTCGCCACAGCCGGCGCTGGTGACGAAGGGCCCGTCGGCCATCGGCGCGGTCTTGGTGAAGCCGACATCGGGCATGTCGCTGGGCTTGCCTTCGAGCGGGAAGTCCTTCCGCAGCGGGAAGTAGGGGTAGCCTTCCCACATCAGGATGCGCCGCAGGTCGGGGTGGCCGCTGAACTTGATGCCCATCATGTCCCAGACCTCGCGCTCGTGCCAGTTGGCGGTGGGCCAGATGTCACTGACGGTGGGGACTTCCTCATCCTCCGCCACTGCGGCGCGGATGCGGAGGTGCTGGAGGTGGCCGTAGCCGTAGAGCTCGTAAACCATCTCGAAACGAGGTTCCCTGCCCATGTAGTCCAGGCTGGAGACGTCCACGAGGTAGTCGAAGTTCAGCTCGTCACGGCAGTACTTCAGCATCGGCTTCGCACTGGCGAGTTTGACGACGAGCGTCTGTTCACCGCGGAATTCCTTCACTTCGAGCACGGCGTCGCCGAACTTCTGCTTCAGGGCTTGGGCCATTTCAGGGGCGTTCATGAGGAAAAGAGAGGGTCGGGAAGAAAGGTGGTTAAAATGACGAATGAATGGCCAAGAACGAATGAGCCATGAGAAGCCGTGTGCTTTGGGGCATTCGGGATTCGGACTTCATTCGACATTCCTCATTCTGGTTTCGTCATTTCTGCGCAGCAGGTCAGGCGGTGAGTTCAGCAATCAGCTCCTTCTTCTGCTCCACAAAAGAGTGCTCGGTTTCGATCTTGCGCTGGAGGCGCATCAGGCCTTCGAGCAGCGCCTCAGGGCGGGGCGGGCAGCCGGAGATGTACACATCGACGGGAATGATCTGATCCACGCCTTGGAGCACCGCGTAGCTGCGATACATGCCGCCACTGCTGGCGCAGGCACCCATGGCGATGCACCACTTCGGCTCCGGCATCTGGTCCCACACGCGTTTCACGGCCAGGGCCATCTTGTAGGTCACCGTGCCGGCGACGATCATCACATCGGCCTGCCGGGGCGAGAACCGCATCACCTCCATGCCGAAGCGGCTCAAATCGTAGCGGCTGCAGGCGGCGGCCATCATTTCGATCGCGCAGCAGGCCAGGCCCATCGGCATCGGCCACATGGAGTTCTTGCGCATCCAGTTGATGGCGGCGTCCATCTTGGTGAAGATGATATTGCCTTCGATTTTTGAATCGTAAGCGGCAACGGAGGATTCAGCAGGAGCAACCATGGGAAAACAGGGGGTTTGGGACGGCCAGAATTACGCCCCGTGCGCAGGAGCGGCAATCAGATTGTGAAACTTTTCACAAAGGGGGTACCGGGGGCGACTCCAGCGTGAACTTCATCGTGCGCCCGTGGACGAAGACCGCCAACTACCGGACCGTTGCTGGCCCCTGACAGAACGGGTGACGAAGGCCTTCGACGCGGGGGGCATTTCCATCTCGTTTCCACAAAGGGTCGTGCATCTCTACCAGCATCCGCGAGGCGAGGGATCCCGCGGGTCGTCTGGCTGAAGCGGAAGCGCGCCGCGCCAAAAGCCGGCGGCTTCCGGCCTAACGCAGCATGGATTCCGTCTGCGCCAGGACATCGCCAAACGGGATGCGCTCCAGCAGGCCGAAGCTCGCATGCCGGCTGAGCCGCGCACGCGTGGTAGCGGGACTGGTGAGGCCGCAGAGGAAGCGTGCGAGCTGGCGAGGGGAGCGGAGCGCCGCATGGCGCTCTCCGAGCAGCTCCCGGATGGCGGCGACGTGCTCGACGGTGATCGGCGGCGCTTTGGATTGCGGAATTTCGCGCGGTGAATCGTCGGTGAGGCCCTTTTCCCGCTCCTTGCAGCTCGTGCAGGTGCCGCAGTCGGTGTCCATCACTTCGCCAAAGTAGTTGAGCAGCCAGCGCGTGAGGCAGCCGCGATGCCGGGCCAGCTCGAGCACCTGGTTCAGGCGTTCGACATCGCGCGTTTCGCGCTCGGAAAAGAGCTGCTGCATTTTTTTCGTGATCTCCTTCGGATCGCGGCGATGTGCGTCTTCGGAAAGGCGGTATTTCTGGCGGCTGCCGCTGGGCTTGAGTTCGATGTCGCCGCTTTCCTGCAGCCAGGTGAGCGCTTTGAGCACGCGGTCACGTGGTTCGTCGAGTTCGGCGGCGGCTTCATCAGGGTTGAGCGTGATCCATTTGGTGCCGCGCTTGCCGCATTCAAACAGCCGGCGCAAAAAGGCCTGCCGCTCCGGTTTATGGCCGGAAAGGATGCGCTGCTCCGGCTGGAGGAAGCGGATCTGGTAGCTGGCGTAAAACGAACCGAGCGGGCGCAGGATGCCGTTGAGTTCGAGGTTGGTGATGACCGTCTCGATGACCAGCGGGCGGATGTCCGTGGCGTGGGCCAGATCGTACATCGACACGTCGAATTCGGCGCCTTGCAGCAGCAGGTGGTCAAGAAGCTGCCGGATGGCCTGCGGCGTGGGCGTGTCGCCAAAGGTGAAGTTTTCCAGCACGATGCAGTCGTCGGCGCAGGCGAGCATCTGACAGACGGACGGCTTGCCATCGCGCCCGGCGCGTCCGGTCTCCTGAGAGTAGTTTTCGAGCGTTTTGGGCAGGTTGTAGTGATAGACCGCCCGGATGTCCGCTTTGTCGATGCCCATGCCGAAGGCGATCGTCGCGACGATCACATCCGTCTGCCCGTTCATGAACGCATCCTGCGCCGCGTGGCGGTGCTCGTCCGGAAGACCGGCGTGGTAGGCCAGCGCGTTCACCCCGTTTTTCTGCAAATGCGTGGCGACATGCTCGGCGGTGTTTTGCAGCGTCACATAGACGATGGAGGGCACTTTGCGCTTCTGCAGCAGCTTCGTGAGCACGGGCAGGCGCTGCTGCGCCGTGCAGGGTGTGATGCGGAAGCACAAATTCGGCCGCAAAAACGAGGTCTGGACGTGATCCGCCTGCTCGATGCCAAAGGCGCGGCGGATGTCCGCCGCGACGGAGGGTGTGGCCGTGGCGGTGAGGGCCAGGACGGGCCGGATGCCGAGTTCTTTGGCCACCAAAGCCAGTCGCAGGTATTCCGGGCGGAAATTGTGGCCCCACTCGGAGATGCAGTGCGCTTCGTCCACGGCCATCATGGCGATCTTCAGCTTCTTGAGCCGCTCGACGAAGTTTTCGTTCATGAGCCGCTCCGGGGCGATGTAGAGCAGTTTCAGCGTACCGTTGCGCATGTCGTCAAAGACCTGCATGGACTCATCGGCGGAGAGGGAGGAGTCCAAACGCGCCGCCGCGATGCCCCGCGCCCGCAGCGCCTGCACCTGGTCCTTCATCAGCGCGATCAGCGGCGAGATGACCAGTGTCACGCCGTCCAGCAGAAGCGCCGGAAGCTGGTAGCAGAGGGATTTGCCCGCGCTGGTCGGAAACAGCGCCAGTGCGCTGCGCCCGGCCAGCAGCGCCTCCATCACCGGTTCCTGTCCGGCGCGGAAGGCCTTGTGGCCGAAATGCTGGCGGAGGGTGGCGGAAAGATCGTGGGACATGGCTCACTCATGGCACTCCGGAGCCGGGCGAGGCAAGCGAATCGATGGGGGCGCCAACCTCAGCAGCTCCGCTCAAAGGCCGATGCCGAGCACTGCCGGCAGGCGGCGCAGAGATCGCAGATGCTGTTCTGCGGGTCGCTCTCACACTTCGGACAATGGACACAGAGCATGCAAAAAGGGCGCTGTCCCGTGCCTAGGCGGGGGGTGCAGTGGACCTTCTCCTCTTTCGATTTTTTGGCGACGCAGGCACGCGAGGTGAGGCTGCGAATGGGATCAATTATGTCGTTCTTCATGGCCTGGATGAGTGAAATCTCCCGATCCTTGCCCCCGACTGCCGAAATTCGGTATTGGCAGAATTGCCAATATGCGCGAAAAAGTTGCCCGCCCTGCCAACCGAGGGGGCCTGTGCCGACCCCCTCCCCCCTACCCGCCCCGTGAGCACCCCTTCGACTGAGAACCAGGCCTGTTTGAAGTGGAGCGGTGAAACTCTGCTCCTCGAGGGACCCTGCGTGATTGGCCGCAGGTCGGATAACGACTTGCAAATCAACAATGTACAGGCCTCCCGGCGCCACGCGCTGGTCATCCGCGTGAACGACGATTGGTGGCTGAATGATCTCGGCAGCCGCAATGGCGTCCAGGTCAACGGCGTCCGCCTTTCCGCCGCCCGTCGGCTCAGGGACGGGGACGAGATCCGTATCGCCAATCAGAGCATCACCTTCCGGCACTCCAGCCAGGGGCCGATCCACCGCAGCACCATCGCCGGGGGCACCACCCAGTTTGCCGTTCCGAACGGCGACGCCCCGACGCCCTCCGCCGTGTCCTGCGATCTCATCGTGGCCACGGAGACGGGCGCGATCCTGGAGGGGGACAAGGTCGGCTACTGGTACTTCGGCAAGGCCCTCGAACGCGCCCCCGGTGCCGAGCACTACCACCTGCCCGCAGGCGTCTGCCAGTGGCTGGAACGCGCCACCACGGCGGAGGAAAACGGATCCGCCTCCCTGGAACTGGAGGAAAAAGGACGCCGGGTCATCATTTCCCTGGCCAGATACAAGGCGGGGCGCTGTTTCCTCCTCGTCCGGGAGGAGTCCTTCACAGCCTCCATGGAGAAAATCCAGACCCTGGGACTCACCGAGCGCGAGGCCGAGGTCATGCACTGGATCTGCCTGGGCAAGACCAACCAGGACATCGCCAAGATTCTGGACGTGACGGTCCACACCGTGAACCGGCACGTGGAGCACATCTTCAAAAAGTTCGGCGTGGACAACCGCCAGAAGGCCGTCCTCACCGTGCAGGAGCGCCTGACAGCCTGATACGCCTCACTTCACCACCGGACGCAGCACCATGTTGCGGTAGTCCACGTTGGTGTGGTCGCCTTGCAGGAAGATCGGACCGGGCTTGAACTCGTCGCTGGTCAGCGCTCCGCCGGTGCAGCCGAGCACGGGGGCGTTGTCGATGATCGTCTGGCCGTTGAGGATGACCGTCAGATGGCGGTCCACCAGCGTGATGTCGAGCGTCTGCCACTCGCCGATCGGCTTCTCCGCCGCCACGCTGGGGGTGATGCGGCTGTAAAGCGCCCCCATGTGGTGCGAGTCGAGCTGCTTGCCGAAGCTCTCCATGACCTGTACCTCATAAATGCCGCGCAGGTAGATGCCGCTGTTGCTGCCTTCCTGCGTGCGCACTTCGGTCTTCAGATTGAAGTCCTCAAACTCCGCGTCCGTGCGCAGATTGCCGAAGTGCTTGTCCTTCTCCTTCACCACGCGGTTCTGCAGCACGCCGTCCACCACGCTCCAGCCGTTGTCGGCGGATTTGATCAGGCTCCAGCCCGTGAGATCCTTGCCGTTCAAAAGCGGGATCGGCTCGCCGAATTTCACCTTGGAGAGATCGGGCGCCGCCGGCAGGTCCGCGATGCGCTTGCCGGTGAATTCGGCGGGCGCTCCCATGGCTTTGCCGCCTTCTTTGGCCTTCGACGTGACCAGATTCAAAACGTCGCCGGCGCGGGTGGCGGAAATCGTCTCCGTCACCGTATCTCCCGGGCTGCCGTCTTTTTTCTTCGTCTTGCTGACGCGGGTGACGATCAACGTGTCGCCATCGACCTTCGTGCTGGCCGTCGGCACCACGCTGCCGCCGCCCCAGAGGATGCTGGAGCTCAGGGTGCCGTCCTTTTCCTCCACGCCCAGCCAGCCTGCGCCGCCTCCGGGAATCGTCAGCGCCCAGCGGCCGATGAACGGATTGTCTGCGGCATTCAAAACAGAGCCGAGGGTGAACACGGCGGCGAGGGAGAGGCTGCGAATCGAGGAGAGCATGAAATGGCGGGTTGGAGGTTCGGTGGGGCGGGTGAAAACGGGTTTACTTGCGCTGATCCTTCACGCAGTCGGGATCGGGATCGGTCGGCGTGCCGGTTTGATCGACGGGATGATTGAAAAGATACTGCCAGACGGCCTCGTGGATGAATTTCCCGTCCGCACCCTTCACCGCCGCACCGCCGGGCGTCACGGAGCTGTGCGCGCGTTTGTCGTCGCCCTTCACATCGGCGTCCGTGATCAGGCGGCGCGTGTTTTGAAACGGCGGAGCGACCTTGTCCACGTTCACGATGGGGCCGAACTCGTTCATGTCCATCATCTCCCACGAGCGGCAGTAGTGATCGCCCGTCCAGCCGCCGTCGAGCACGTGGCTGAAGCCGAAGATGCGGTTCCCCGGCGTCGCTGAGGGCAGCGCCTGCCAGCTTTCGTAATTGTCACGCGGTCCGCAGAAGCACACCACGCGATCCACCTTCTGATGCTTCGCAAAGCGGGCGGAGGTCGTCGCTCCATGCGAGGAGCCGGACACGATCACCTTATCCCAGTCCAAGCTCTTGCCGTCCTTGCTCAGGAACTGCTTCCACTTGCCCTTCGGATGCTCCTTGGACAGCCATTTCACGAACTGAAACGCCCGCTCCATCATGCCGTCCGGCTGCGGGATGCTCACCAGATCGCTGTGATCCTCGCCCGTCGCCGCTTCGAGCCGGATGTCGCCCAAAGTCTTGCCGTCATCGCGTCGCGCCGGCGGGATGATGCCGAACCACTTGTTCGCGTAATGCACCTGGATCGCATGCAGCCCGTAGCTGTTCAGCCGCTCGAACAGCCCCGAGTTGTGCCCCATCAGCCAGATCACCAGCTTCCCCTGCGCTTTCACCTTCGTGTCCACGCTCGCATTTTGAAGGTCCTGCGGTTTCCCGCTCTTGTCCGTGAACACAAAGTCGATCTCCGGATGCTCCTTAGCCCGCGGATCGATCTCGCTCGCGCGTTTTGAGATGGTTTCAGCGGCATTCAAGCTGACCGACAATGCCAACAGGCAGGTGATGATGTGTTTCATAGGGTGATTCAGGATTCAAAACGCAGACCGGCCGTGTAGGTCCCCACGCTGCGGATCGTCGCGCCGTCGGCTTCTGTCTGCGCCAGCGCCTTCTGCACGCGTGGATCGGCGGTGGAGCCCTCGATCTCGATGTAAAAGCGGTATTTGTTCGGCTGGCCGCGGATCGGGCGCGATTCGAGGCGCTTCATGTTGATGTCGTTCTCGCTCAGTGGCGTCAGGAAGCGGCACAGGCTGCCGGAGCGGTCCGGCAGCTCCACCACGAGTGCGGTGCGGTTGTGTTCGAGCGACGGCGTGTTCGCCGCATGCCCGATGAGATAAAACTGCGTGATGTTCGGCACCTCGCCCGCGATGGGGAAATGCAAAATCTCCAGGCCATGCCGCTCCGCATTCTGCCGTGGCCCGATCGCAGCCGCTCCAGGCGTGGCGACGGCCTTTTCCGCCGCTTTGGCCGTGCTCGGCTCCACGACGCGTTTCACGTCGGGGTAATTCGCCTTCAGCCAGTCATCGCCGTGAAAAAACGGCATCGCGTGCGAGTGGATGGAGACGATTTTCTCTCCTTCCCGGCCTAGCAGCGCCAGTTTCACATCCAGCGTTAGTTCTTCGAGAATGCGCAGCACACAGCGCACATCCACAAGCCGGTCCACCGTGTCGATGATGAACCCGCCAGACGAGTTTTCGATCGGCACGATGCCCAGCGCCTCCGGATTCGAGGCCAGGAAGTCGAACACATCGCCCACATTGTCCCGCAGGCTCACCGCCACGCCTGGGAAGCGCATCTGCGTGATCAGATGCGAAAAACTGCCCTCTGGGCCGAGGCAGGCGATGGTTGGCGATGGGTTCATGCGAGCCGGGCATGCTCGGCTGCTGACGCCCACGGTCAAGAACACCGCACTGGATTTCATCGCACCCTCGCGTTCCTTTCCCCATGCGCCGCCGCTGGAAAGCCATTCTCATCACCCTGCTCGTCCTCGCGGCCGTCGGTTGGTGGGGTGTGCCGTGGCTGGTCCCCTTGCCGGAAGCGCTGCTGAAACCGCCGCCCGCCTCCGCGCTCTACCTCGCGCGTGACGGCACACCGCTGCGGCATCTGCTGAATGAAAACGGCACGCGCTCCGCACCGCCGGTCAAGTTCGCGGAACTCCCGACCACGCTCGTGCATGCCCTGCTCGCTGCGGAGGACAAACGCTTCTTCTCCCACGGCGGCGTCGATCCCCTTGCCGTGGCCCGCGCAGCCTGGGACAACTCACGCAACAAACGCATCGTCTCAGGCGCGTCCACCATCCATCAGCAGCTCATCAAGAACACGATGCCGCGAGCGTGGAGCCGCACGTTGTGGGTGAAGCTCGTCGAAGCGCTGCAGGCGCGTCATCTAGCGATGTCCTGGAGCCGCGAAGACGTGCTCGCCGCCTACGCGAACCGCATTTCCTTCGGCAATCTCATGACCGGCGTCGCCACGGCGGCCTCCGGTTACTTCCACAAGCCGCTCAACGACCTCACGCCCGCCGAATGCGCGCTACTCGCCGCGTTGCCGCAGTCACCGGGCCGTTTGAACCCGTTTCGCAATCTGGAGGCCGTCCTGCCGCGCCAGCGGCGCATCCTCGATCAAATGCACGCGCTCGGCTGGCTCGATGACGAACAGCATCGTGTCGCCTTGGATCAAAAAATCGTGCTTCAACGCTTCAGCGGCGGATTTGAGGCACCGCATGCGGTGGAAATGCTGCGCGGCGAATCCGATGCCACCACGATCCGCACCACGCTCGATGCCACGCTGCAGCAGCAGGTCGAAACGATCATCGCGCAACGGTTGGAGGCCCTCAAAGGCCGCCATGTGACGCATGGAGCCGTCGTCGTGATCGACAACGCCACCGGCGCTGTGCTCGCGCTCGCCGGCTCGCGCGATTTCTTTGCCAGCGATGGCGGCCAGCTCAACGGAGCATGGGCGCCGCATTCCCCCGGCTCGGCGATGAAGCCGTTCACGTATTTGATCGCCTTCGAACGCGGTGCCACGCCCGCGAGCATCGTCGCCGATCTACCCATCGAGTTCGCGACCAGCAGCGGCACCTACAAGCCAGAAAACTACTCCCTGCGCAGCTACGGGCCGATGACTTATCGCCACGCGCTCGGCAATTCGCTGAACATCTCCGCCGTGCGCGTGCTGGATTCCATCGGCGGCGCAGAGACCCTGCTGCCGCGCCTGCGCGAACTCGGATTGACCACGCTGAACGAAGACGCTGCGCACTACGGCCTCGGCCTCACCATCGGGAATGCGTCCGTGCGCTTGATCGAACTCGGCAACGCCTACGCCTGCCTCGCGCGTCTTGGTCGCTTCAAGCCGTGGACGATGCGTGCGGATGTTCCCGTCACGGAAGAACGCCAACTGCTCGGCGAAAACGAATCTTGGCTCATCGCTGACATCCTCAGCGACAATCAGGCGCGCGAGATGTCCTTCGGCAGGCACTCCGTGCTGCGCCTGCCCTTCAAATGCGCCGTCAAAACCGGCACCAGCTCCACTTTTCGCGACAACTGGACGCTCGGCTACACACCCGAGTTCACCGTCGGAGTATGGGTCGGCAATTTCGACAACACACCGATGCAGGACGTCAGCGGCGTCACCGGCGCAGGGCCGATCTTCCGCGATGTGATGCTGCATCTGCATGAAAAACATCCCGCCACGTGGTTTGAGCGCCCGACAGCCATCACTCAGGCCCGCATCGACCCCCGCACCGGCAAACGCCTCACGCCGCAAACGCCGCCCGCTCGTGTGAGCCGCGAGGACTTCTTTGTCGCCGACCGAATGCCGTCCGTGGCCCAGGCTGCGGATTACGACTCACGCGGCCGCGCCATCCTGCCGCGTGAATACGCCGACTGGGTGAAAAGCAGCGCCAACTGGCTCGGCGATCTCGTCACCACCGCCGAGGCCGACACGCGACCGCAGCTCCGCATCACAAATCCCATCCCCGGCACCGTCGTCATCCTCGATCCCGACATCCGGAACAACGGCAATCGCCTGCTGCTGCAAGCCACCGGCGCCACTCAACCGAGCTGGAGCTGCCAGAGCCTCGAACTCCGCGTCGAAGACACACACACCTTCGCCATTCTCAAGCCCGGCCGCCACGAGATCGAACTGCGCGATGAAGCGAGCGGCTTGAGTGCGAATACGTTTGTGATCGTTCAAGAAGAATAGCCATGGTCCCACCCGAAGAAATGTATCTCAAGGTGCTTCATGAAGCGGAACCTGTGGCTTCAAAGCTTTACCTGGACGTTTGCGAACAACATTTCGCCAGTCCCGATGAAGCGGCGCTTCACTTTGGACTCAACCCTTTGCAGACCGACTGGCGATCCATCGACAAGCCCCTTGCATTAGCTGTGCTTGAGAGTCTTCTCCGAACAGATCTAGCATACGGCCAACCACGGCTTTCAAAGCACGAGACAAAGATCTCTATTGAGGAGTTCATTACTCACTTCGGCCTCAGAGCACAATTCTTTACCAACGGCGAGTGGGAAACTCGCGGGCATTTTAACGCGGAAACTGGAGTCTGTTTGGATCAAGGAAGCTACCCTGCATTTGATGGTGGGGTTTTGGCGCTCGATGAAGGTAAGGCCGGAGTACTTTGGCTGGAAGACGAGGACTGAACCTTGCTCGCCAGCCGCTCGCGATACACCTGTCGAACATGTGCATACGCCGTCACGGCACCAGCGTGCTCTTTGGGATCATGAACGCTGCGTTTTGTGACAAACTTCTGTCGCTGTTTCGAACTGAGCACGAATAAGTTTGTGATCATGCACGAGAAGTAGCTCAGGCGAGACGAAGAGGTGAAAAGGATGCCGAAGGCAATCGTTGTGGATGCTTCCGTTCGTGAAGACATCATCCATCCTTCGCCTCTTAGTGCTTCAATCAGCAGCGTCGCTCTTTGCTGCTGATGACGCCAAACAGCTCCTCGAACAAAGCCACACCACCGGCCGACTCGTCGTGCATGTGGGCGCTGGGGATGGGGCGCTGGCGGCGGACATCGCGGCGGCACGGCCTTCGCTGATCGTGCAGGCGCTGGATGATGATGCAGCGGCAGCAACCCCGGCAACGAATTGACGGACGAGGAAAAGGCGACAGCGCGGAAACGTGCGGCGGAGTTTCGGCTTTGACGGCAAACGTGTGGCGCTCATGGGGCACAGTGCGGGCGCGCATCTGTCGGCGCTGGTCGGCACGGATCTCGGCTATCTCAGCAAGGCCGGCCTGAATGCGAAGTCACTGCGTGGTGTGATCCCGCTCGATGGCGCGTGCTACGACGTACCGCGCCAGATCGCGGAAGGCGGCGAGTTCATGCACGACACCTATTTGCAGGCCTTTGGCAGCGATCAGAAACGCCAGGCTGCGTTGTCACCTATCCAGCACGCGGCCGCGCCGAACGCGCCTGCTTTTCTCATCCTCCACGTCCAGCGCGTGGATGGGACAGCGCAATCCAAGGCCATCGCGGCTGCGTTGCGCGAGGCTGGAACGTTCGTCGAGATCCAGGGCTTCACCGGCGTCGGCCTCAAAGGCCATGCCGAGATCAACCGCCAGATGGGTGATCCCTCCTACCCGGCCACGCCGGTCGTCGATGCTTGGTTGAAGCGGATGTTTGACCGGTGATGGGCGGTGGGATTCGACTGGGCGTCGTGTGCGTCGGCTCAGCGTGGCTGCAGGCGCACCTCATCCACGTCAAAGCTTCCCTGCTCGCCAGCCCACGTGGCCATGATGGCCACTTTGCCAGCGTGGCGGATCGTGTCGCGCCAGGAGAAGGCCTGCGGCGACGGCTTCCAGCCTGCGGCTCGTGCCTCTTCGTCGGTCCAATCGTAGCGGATCGTTTTGGAGATCGTCTGCCACTCGGCAGTGAGCGGCGGGAGCTTCTCGCACTCCCATTGCGCGATGTCTCGGGCAAAGATTCCCATGCTCATCTTGCCTCCAGTCTTCGCCGTGCGGATGCGGGTGGAGAGCGTCACCTCGTCGCCACCGAGCAGTGCAGGCCAGTCGCCCTCCAGCGGCAGCCCATGGAGGATCGGGCTCAGGTTTTTGGAGCGCGACACTGAGATGTAGCCCTCCGCGTGATGTTTGATCGCATCTACGCCCTTCCAGTTCTCGGCGTCGAGATCGAAGGTTAAAACCAACGGCTCCGAACGCGCCGCTACGCGCGGCAGACGCCCCAGTTTCGGCGCGGGCAGATCGGTCTTCACGAGCGTGACGCCGGTGATCGCGTAAAGTTTCGCGTCGGGAGCGAGCGTCAGTCGCAGGCGCACCTGGCCGTCTGCCTCCGGCAGCGTTTCCATCTTCACGTCGCCATCGGCATTGAGGCGAATCGGCTGATTGGTCGCGCGCAGCAGCGAAGTCGTGAGCACTGCGGGCTTCCCGGCTTCAGTTGGCTCATACGCCGCAAAGCGGTCTTCACGCAACCGTGCAAGGCAGAGGTCTCCCGAGCGCTTCCAGCCTTGATGCACCGCAGGACTCCCGCCGTAATAGATGAGCAGTTCACCGTCCTGAACGACCGGTGGGCCGGCCTGTGCGTAGATGCAGCCGCTGTCGTAGCTTCCCGCCGCGCCAAGCGGCAGGAAGGCCTTGCCCGGTGCCACGCGCTGCCAGTGGATCGAGTCCGGACTCCACGCGAGCTCCACGTCCACCGTCCTTCCGGCACCGACGTGATACATCATCACGTAGCCGAGGTAGAGATTGGCATAGGGGAAAACGGTGAGCGCGTACGTCTGATGCACGCGACCTTCGTCCAGCGTGCTGCGCAGCACGACGCCACTGCTCTTCCAGTGCAGGAAATCGTCGCTCTCGAGCCGCGTCACCAATCGCTCGCCGAGGTAGAGCTTCGTGAACCACAGATACTTGCCGAGGCGGGTGTCAAAAAAGGCATTGTTGTGCGTGTCGCCCTGCTGCGCCGTGAAGCCCTGCACCCCGCTTGCTTCGCCCCATCGAATCCCATCCGCGCTGAAACGCACCCGAGGTTTGCCAAGACCAATGTCGAAGACCATCTTGTAGCGCCGTGCGGGATCAGGATCCTGTAGGTCTTTGAAGACACCCACGTTCGGGCAGTCACGCGACACGATGTTGTTGGCCGCGCTGCCTGCGAAACGATGCAGGCCGAGCTCAGGCCGCTCCCACGTGAGGCCGTGGCGTGACGTGGCGTAGAGCAGATACCAGCCGACATCATGCACCGTGCTGGGCTGATCCATCTGTGCGATCACTTCCTTGTCCGCGAGCACGTCCTTATACCAAAGCTTCCACAGCTTCTCCTCCGCATCCCAAAGCACATTTGGGTAGTAGTTGTTCGTGGCGTTTTCCCAAGGCTGATTCGAGCGCAGCAGCGGATTGCGCGACTCCTTGACCGGCGAGCCGAGGACGAGCTTGGCGTTTTCTGCATGTTCGATCACCCGGGTGTCGAGCATGAGCAGTTTGGCCTCATCGGGTGCGACGTGCTGCGGTTCGGCGGCCGATAGAGGCAGGGTCAGCATCAGCGCGACGAACGACCGGGTGATATAGGGAAGCATGGCTGAACCAACTGGCAGGAGATTGTCTTTTCAACTCCGAAGCGGATGTTTGACCAATCCACGGCTAGGAATGCCCGTTCGGGTCGTTCTCAAACGACCATGAAATCCGTCCCGACCTTTTTCCTGCTCACTCTTGGCCTCGCGAGCTCCATACTCGCTACGGAGGATGCCAAGAAACTCCTCGAACAAAGCCACACCACCGGCGGACTCGTCGTGCATGTGGGCGCGGGGGATGGGGTGCTGGCGGCGGACATCGCGGCGGCACGGCCTTCGCTGATTGTGCAGGCACTGGATGACGATGCGGCGGCAGTGACGCAGGCGCGGGTCAGGTTTCGCGAGAGCGTGGCGGCCGCGCGGCTTTCGGCGGAAGTTTGGAAGCGGAAGGATCTGCCGCATGCGGAGAATTTGGTGAACCTGCTGCTGCTCGATGAGGGTGTGAACGTTTCGAAGGAAGAGGCGATGCGTGTGCTGGCGCCGGGCGGCACGGTGATGCGGAAGAAAGACGGCGCGTGGACGGCGGAAACCAAACCGCATGCGCCGAAGACGGTGGAATGGACGCACTATCAATACGACGCCGCGAACAATCCGGTGGGCGAGGACAAGAGTTGCGGACTGCCGCGTCGCTTTCAGTGGGCGGGAACGCCGCTGTGGTCGCTGGCGCATGAGAGCATGGCGAGCCTGAACGCGATGGTGTCGGCGAACGGGCGCGTGTTTTACATCATGGACGAAGGGGCAAGCGCATCCGTGCAACTCGCCTCGGACTGGAAGCTCGTGGCGCGGGATGCGCATAACGGCGTCGTGCTTTGGAAGAAGCCGCTGACGCAGTGGCTCACGCGTTTCTGGCCGTGGAAGAGCGGTCCGGCGCAGATGCCGCGCAAGCTGATCGCCATTGGTGATCGCGTGTATGCGCCGCTGGACATCAACGGACCGCTGATCGAGTTCGACGCGGCCACGGGCGAGCAGTTGCACGTGTATGACGAGACCGCCGCCGCGGAGGAGGTGATCTCCACGCAGGGCATCCTGCTCGTGGTGAGCAATCCCACGCCGCCGGACATGAAGGCGATCGAGGAGGACACCGAAAAGCGCCGCCACTTCAGCTACGACGGCCGCAATCGCGTGGTGCTGGATCACACAGCGGTGAAGAACGTGGTCGCGGTCGAAGCGGCCACGGGGAAGGTTTTGTGGAAACACGCCGGACCGCAGATCAGCGTTCTCACGCTCGCCGCGTTGGGCGACAACGTGGTCTATCACGACGGCTTCAGCCTCGTATGCCTCGATTTGAAAACAGGTGCGCAGAAGTGGAAGTCCGCGCCGATCGCGCAGACGACGAAGCCGCTTTTCAGCTTCTCCGAGGAGTCGCCCACCGTCGTTCTGAACGAAAAGGCGGTGTATTACGCCTGGAACCGCAGGCTCACGACCGTCTCGCTCGCGGATGGCAAGCTGCTGTGGGAGGCGCCGTGGGTGGACAACGACTACCGCAGCCCTGTGAGTGTCATGCTCATGCAGGATCTCGTGTGGTCGATGAACATCGCCTCCGCGAAGTCGGCCGGCACCTTCATGGGGCGTGACTTGATCACAGGCGAGGTGAAGAAGGAGTTCGACCTGCCGCCCTTCAAGGGCATCGGTCATCATCGCTGCTACAAAGCGAAGGCCAGCGGCGACTTCGTGCTGCTGTCGCGCTCCGGCGTCGAGTATGTGAATCCCACGGATCAAAGCTACAGCGAGAACCACTGGATTCGCGGCGCGTGCCTTTACGGCATCCTGCCTGCGAACGGACTGCTATACTCCACGCCGCACGCCTGCGCCTGCTACATCAAGGGCAAGCTCAACGGCTTCACCGCGATGTCGCCCGGCCTTACGGAGACGATGAAGCCTGCGAAGGACAAGGCGGATCCGATCGAGCAAGGGCCATCGTATTTGGCGAAAGTCGAGGCTGTGGCAGATCCAGAGGGCTGGCCGACCTATCGTCACGATGTCTCGCGCAGCGGCAAGGCGAGCACCACCGTCACGACCGATCTCAAGCAGACGTGGAAGACGCCGATCGGTGGCGAGTTGACGAGCCTCGTCGTCGCAGAAGGACTCGCCATCGTTGCGCAGAAGGACCGCAACACCATCGTCGCGCTCGATGCGGAAACCGGCGCACCGAAGTGGAAGTTTACCGCCGGTGGCACGGTCGATTCGCCACCGACCATCGACCGCGGCTTCGTCCATTTTGGCAGCGCCGACGGCTGCGTGTATCGCCTGCTTGCCAGCGATGGCTCGCTTTGCTGGCGCACACGCGCCGCGCCGGATGAGCGTCGCGTCGTCGCTTATGGTCGTCTGGAATCCGCGTGGCCGGTGCATGGAAGCGTGCTCGTGGAAAATGGCATCGTGTATGCCGCCGCTGGGCGCTCGTCCTTCCTTGATGGCGGGATTCGCATGGTGAAGATCAAGGCGCAGACCGGCGAGTTCTTCGGCGATGAGCGTGTCTATGACATGGATACCGGCACCGAACCGCCGGTGACGAGTTCCTTTGAAATGGACGGCGCTTTGCCGGACATCCTCTCCAGCCAGGACGGCATGGTCTTCATGCGTCATCGCACTTTTGACAAAGAGAGCCTTTCGCAGCGCGAACCCGCGCCACATCTCTACTCGCCCACCGGCTACCTCGACGACAACTGGTGGCACCGCACCTACTGGGTCTATGGCGAGGACACGAAGAGCGGCTACGGCGGCTGGTGGCAGAGCGGCAACAAGCT
>CAMAZK010000002.1 GCA_945863205.1 Akkermansia muciniphila
AGCGGTCAAAGAGATGCCATCCAGGCAGATCGAGCCCTTCGGAATGACCAAACCGCGTTGTTCCGCCGGAATCTCGACCTCCAGCCGATGATCCTGCCCACGCTCGCTCCAGTCCAGCACCTTCACCGTCGCATCCACGTGTCCCTGCACGAAATGACCGCCAAACCGCGCCCCCATGGCCATCGCACGCTCCAGATTGACCCGTGAGCCGGTCTTCAGATCACCCAGACTCGTCACCTTCAGCGTTTGCATCAGCAGATCAAAGCAAGCTGTCTGCGCCGCTGCATCCTTTGACGTCACCGTCAGGCAGCAGCCGTTCACCGCCACGCTTTCGCCATCGGCGAGTTCGGCAGCCGTTGCACCGACCTTCAATGTCAGCCGCGCACTCTCTCCGCGTGGTTCGAGGGAAATGACGCTGCCGGTGGTTTCTACGAGGCCTGTGAACATGCGACGATCTACTGCGGTGAAGTGATCCTGTCGATTTGATGTTCTCAAATCACCCAAGAAGCGCCGACGCATTCCCCCAATGAATCGACGCCGTCTGCGCGGGGTCGAGAGCGGACTCCTGCACCTTCAAGCGGGCGGACTCCCAGTAGAACACGGGGGCGAATGAGCCGAAGACGAGTCGCTCCAAAGGCCAGATTTTGAGCAGATTCTCGACGCCGCCGACGCCTTCGATCATGGCGAAGTCGAGTGTCGTGTTCGGGCATTCCTGCAGGTGGAGCAGCACCATGGAGGCATTGGCATTGAGGATCATCACCCTCGCGTCCGGCATTTCCTTCATCAGGTCGGGCAGGGGCTTCAGATCGACAGGCGGCACGCGCACCTGCGGGTTCTGCGTGCGTTCGTCCTCCATCTGCGTCACGACCTGGACCAGCAGGTGGTGTTTCGTCGCCAAAGCCAGCAGCTCACGAAAAGCGGACGCTTCGAGCGTGTGGCCGTGGTAGTTCGGATGCAGGCGGATGACGCGCATGCCGTGATCTTCGGCGCAGCGCTTCACGTCGTCCTGCCAGGCGGGCAGCGTGAGGTTCACCGCTCCGCAGGGCCGGAAGATGGCGTCCGACTTGCAGCGTTCCGCCGTCAGCCGGTTCACATCGGTCACATCGCGACGCAACAACCCCTCGAAAGCCCCCACCCAGGCCTCGGTGACGCCGCGCTGCCGCAGATTTTCAGCAAAGGCGGCGGAATCCTCCCCATCAAGCCGGCGGAACGGGTGGGAACCGAGATAGACGTGGCAATCCGTCAGTCGCGCCGACTCTGCCGCGCCCAGCGAGGATGCGGCTAGCGTGACGGAGGTGCGTAGCAGAAACTTCCGGCGGTTCATGGGAGAGACGGGTGAAAAGTTAAGCCTTGATGCCCTTTGCCTGGAGAATGGGCAGCAGCAGGCCGCGCAGGTTGTCACAGAAGATTTTCTGTTTGTCGGCATCGCTGATCTTGGCGCCGTGGACCTTCGCCAACTGGCTTGCAAAGCTGCGCCCGCCGCCGTCGCTGCCGTAAATGACGCGCGAGGCGCCCAGTTCACGCACCGCCATCTCGGTAAAGCCGGCGGTGGGGTCTGAGCCCGCCAGATCGGCGTAGAGATTGGCTTGGGCACGAATCGCGCGGATGCCGGGTTCCCAGCTGCCGCCGGTGTGCCCGCAAATGATGGGCACGTTGGGAAACCTCCGCGCCAGCGCCACGAGATCGTCGGGACTCGATTCGCCGGGATAGTTGCCGTTCGTCTTGAACCAGGTGTGCTGGAAGATCACGGCCTTCAGCTCCGCCGCCCGCCGGATGATGGCGTCGATGGCCGGTACGCTGCATTTTTCCGCCACCCAAAGTTTCACGCCGACCATCGGTCCGTCGGCCACGCAGCGCTCGAGTTCAGCCAGGCTCTCCTCCGGATATTTCGCGCTGAGATAGACGAATCCGAAAGCGCGGTCCGGGTATTTGGCGATCGCCCGCAGCACTTCGCTGTTTTGCCGGACCAGGTCGGCGGGAGCCGGATCCTGCGCCCACTTCATGCCCATGTAAACGCACAGACGCTCGACCCCCATGCGATCCGCAAAGACCAGCAGCGCCTCCAAGCGCTCCTCCGGCGTGAGGCCGGAGACTCCTGAAAGATGGCAGTGTAGGTCCCAGATGCGCATGACAAAAACAGTGAAGCGGCCACGCCCGCCTGTCACAAGGTTTTCTTTTGCAGCAGATCCGGCGTCCCAGGCCCGTATGGCTTCTGCCGTGCCCCGCCGCCTCATCCAGCTTGGTGCCCTTCTGCTCTCCACGAGTCTCCTCGCGGCGGAGCATTGGGCCTTTCAGCCGCTGAAGCCGGGCGCAGAGCAGAGCATCGACGCCTACATTCAAAAGAAGCTTGTCGAAAACGGCCTGAAGCCCTCACCGCGTGCAGATGCGCGCACCTTGATCCGCCGCGCTTCGTTTGATCTCACCGGCCTGCCGCCGTCGGACGTGTGCGACACGTCCGACCTGTCTGACTCGGACTTCGCAGCGCTCGTGGACAAGCTTCTCTCAAGTCCCCACTACGGAGAGCACTGGGCCCGCCACTGGCTGGACGTGGCCCGATACTCGGACACAAAGGGCTACGTCTATGCCCGCGAGGAGAAGAACTGGGTGCATGCCACGCCGTATCGTGACTGGGTCGTGGGGGCGCTCAACGACGACATGCCCTACGACCGCTTCCTGCTCCTGCAGATCGCCGCGGACCAGGTCGTTCCCCCAAAGTCGCCCGATCTCGCGGCGATGGGCTTTCTCACGCTCGGGCGGCGCTTTCTTGGCGTGACCCATGACATCATCGACGATCGCATTGATGTCGTCACTCGTGGCACGCTCGGGCTCACCGTCGCCTGTGCCCGTTGTCACGATCACAAGTTCGATCCCATCCCCACACGCAACTACTACGCGCTCTATGGCGTCTTCCAAAGCAGCGCGGAGGCGCTCGTGCCCTGCGCGGACCGTGAAAACGCCGAACTCGCGGCGCTGGTGAAAAAGAATCACGACTTGATGACCAAGCGCCGCGAAGAGCAGATGGCACGCACGCGTGCACGGGCAGCCGACTACCTCTCCGCACAAAACGAGCTCGAAAAATACCCGGAGGAAGTCTTCGGCCAGCTCCTCGACGAGAAGGATCTCAACCCGTTCATCGTGCATCGCTGGAAAGCCTGGCTGGAAAAGCATCCGAACGTCGAAATCACCGACGAAGTGCTCAAGGGCGCTGATTCTCCCGCTTTTGTGCCTGACGAGCACATCGCGAACAACGAGATGTACTTCCCAAATGGCATCACCACCGAGCTGTGGAAGTCGCAGGCCGAGGTGGACCGCTTCCTCATCAAAACCAGCACCGCACCGGCTCATGCGACCATCCTGATGGATCGCGCATCGCCGAGCACGCCGCGTGTCTTCACGCGTGGAAATCCGCTCACCAAAGGAGACGAGGTTCCGCGTCAGTTCCTGAGCCTTTTCGGCGATCAACAGCCCTTTAAGAAAGGCAGCGGTCGCCTGGAGCTCGCGCAGGCCATCATCGACCCGCGCAATCCGCTCACCGCCCGCGTGATGGTGAACCGCATCTGGCAGCATCACTTCGGACGCGGCCTCGTCAGCACGCCGAGCGACTTTGGCAAGCAGGGCAGCCCGCCGAGTCATCCCGAACTGCTCGACTGGCTGGCCGCCGAGTTCATCCGCAGCGGCTGGAGCATCAAGCACATGCACCGGCTCATCATGCTGTCGGACACTTACCAGCAGCGGAGTGATGGAGTGGTGGAGAAATGGAGGAATGCACAGCACTCCAATACTCCGACACTCCAATACTCCGCCTCAAATCAGCTCGATCCCGACAACAAGTTCCTCGCCCGCTTCACCCCGCACCGCCTCAGCTTCGAGGAAGCACGCGACGCGTGGCTGGCCGCCGCAGGTCGGCTGAATCTGCGCGTCGGTGGTCGTCCCGAAGGATTGTTCGCAGCCAGCAACACCCGCCGCACGCTCTACGCGCTCGTGGACCGGCAAAACGTACCAACGGTCATGACCACCTTCGACTTCGCCAATCCCGATCTCTCCATCCCCCAACGCAACGAAACCACCGTGCCGCAGCAGGCGCTCTTCGGCATGAATCACCCCTTCGTCGTCCAACAGGCCAAAGCGCTCGTAAAGTGGTCCGCTCAGTCCCCTGAGCGGCGCTCCACTAACACAGACCGGGTTGAGGTCATCTATCAAAAGCTCTTCCAGCGCAATCCCACGCCGGACGAAATGTCCTCCGCGCTCACATTCGTCCAAAGCGACATCACGCCACCAGCCTTCGTCGAATCCGATCATGCGAAGGCCTGGCAGTACGGCTACGGCGAATGGGACGAGGCCACAGGTCGCGTGAAGACATTCACGCTCCTGCCGCATTTCACCGGCCACGCCTGGCAGGGAGCCGAAGACTGGCCGAACAAGGAACTCGGCTGGGCGCAACTCACCGCCGAGGGCGGCCATCCGGGCAACAACCGCCAGCACGCCGTCGTGCGCCGCTGGATCGCTCCGGCAGACGGCAGGTACGACCTGCACTCCACCTTGACCCACGAACCGAAGGTCGGCGATGGCATCCGCGCCTTCGTCAGCCACTCCCGCCTCGGCAAACTTCTCGGCGTCAAGCTCCAGGCTTCCAAAGCTGACCTCAGCCTCGCCGCCATTCCGTTTCGAGTCGGCGAAACACTCGATTTCATCGTCGATATCGACCTCGGTCTGAACAGCGACCAGTTCCTGTGGTCTCCGCAGCTCAGCACCGCTCAAACCATCGCCGGTTCCGGCGGAGACACACCCGCCGAGAGCTGGGATACAAAACAAGACTTCACCTCCGCACCGAAAACCACCCTCTCCTCCTGGGAGCAGCTCGCTCAGGTGCTGATGCTGTCGAACGAGTTCATGTTTGTGGATTGAGCGTCGTGGGGTGAGGGAATCATGTTCTGCGGCCTTTGCACACCGTCCGGCTGACGACAGCGGGACCGCTCCGAAGGTTGCCCACCGCACTCCGCGCAGCAGGTTGTGTCGCCGGAATGATGTATTCGCTGGCAAAGCCGGGCCAAAGCAATCCTGACCTGTAGCTCGTCTAAGATCTCTTCATCAAGTTCACCTGCGAATCTGCCAGACGCGGTTTGGCGAGCTGAAGCTCTTGTTTGCCGGGCAGGCTGATGTCCCTGCCGCGAACAATCCTGCGCATGCTCGTCCGAATCCGGTGTTCGCAGCTTCCGCCATTCTTGAGGCTCACGGCATCTTCACTGCATCGATGTCGCGAAGCTTTACCTTCAGCAGTTCGACACTTTGTTTGCCACCTGCAAAGGCGATGAACAAGCTGTCGCCGTGTTCGATGACGTGCGGATAATCAATGTGACGACCGCCGACGAGGTAGAGCATCTTGGTGAAGACGAGGCCGTCTTCGCTGATCGAAAGCGTGAGTGGATCGCGCTTCTTCGGGTTCGGATTCGAGACGAGAACGTAGCGGCCATCGCGGAGGCGGAGGCCACTGATTTTAGAGGTGGCGTCGGGGAAATTGGTCTTCTGCGGCGTGCTCCAGGTGCGGCCATCGTCTTTGGAGAAGGCGCGGTAGAGGAAGCCGCTGCGGCGGTTGTCGCGGAAGACGGCAGCAAGCGTCTGATCCGGCAAAATCCACCAATCGGGCTCCTCGGCTTTCAGCTCGGAGGCGCTGCCGAGCACCGGAAAAGACTGCCAATAACCGAGCGACTTCACGCCGCCGACGAGGAAGTGAACGCCGCTCGTTTTGTAGTCGTGCTGGCGACGCGACATCATCCAGTCGCCAGTGCGCAGCTTCATCGGTGGGAAGTTGTTGATCGAATCATCAAAGACGAGGCCTGCATCGCGCCACTCGCCGGAGGCTTTGTCGAAGCGGAAGGCACGCAGTTCGAGGCTGGGGCCGAAAAAGCCCGCCGCCTCGTCCAATGAGGCCAGCGCGAGCAGTTCGCCTTCGTGCTGCCAAAAGCCGCGTGAGATCCAGCGCATGCCTTTGTCCGTGCGAGTGCCGTAATGTGGCGAATCGGGACCCGAGTTCGGCGGAATCGGCGTGAGAAACTTCGGCGTGCTCCATTTCAAACCATCGGCACTCGTCGCGAACTTCACCCGCTGCCCCACACGATCTTCCACGCCCGGTCCATCGCTCCACATGGCCCAAAACTGGCCGTCGTGATGTGCGAGGTAGTTGTGCTGGTTCACGCCCTTCACGGAGCGGACATTGTTGATCACGACATGCTCGCTTGGCACCTTCGGGAGCGCGGCGAAGTCGATCTGATGCGTGTTTTCTGGCACCCAAGGGCCGGCGAGCATGATGGGCGAGTCTGCCGCGAGGGCGGATGCGGTGAGAGATGCCAAGAGGATCGATTTCATAATGGTAGATTCGATTGGCAATCGAATCATCTGGGTGGTTCGGATTCGAGTGCCACTCGAGTCTGCGTCACTGCGGCCACTGGCCATCGACGATGGGTTTTGTCGTGAGCTTGGCGGGATCGACAACGACGTGTTTCACCTTCTGGCGTTTCCAAGTGTAGGTGATGTGGACGAGGCCATCCTTGGTCTGGATGATGGCGGGATAGCTGTATTCGCCAGGATCGCTTTCGAGCACGAGCGCGGCGTTCCATGTCTGCGCGTCTTTGCTGGTGGCGAGGTTCAGCGGGGTGCGTTTGCCGCCCCATTTGCCGGGTGTGCCGGCGATGTGATTGTAAATGATGAGATGCGTGCCATCGGCGAGTGTCACCGCATCGGTGCCGCTGTTGTTGTTCGGCAGGGTGCCGAGTTTCATCTCGCTCCAGGTCTTGCCGCCGTCGGTGCTGCAGATTTCAAACACGCGATCCTGTCGTGAACGGCCAAGGGCGAGGAGCTTGTCCCCACCGAGGGAGAGGATGCTCGGCTGGATGGCTTGGATGGTTTTGCCATCATGAGTCGGCGGTGTGCGCTCCCAGGTTTTGCCAAAGTCACGAGTGCGCTCGAAATGGACGCTCCAGGTTTCTTTTTCGCCTTTTTGCGCGGCGGGTGTCTCCTCGCTCGTCGGGCAGAGGATGCTGCCATCGGCAAGTTGCACGGGTTTGTTTTTCACCGGGCCGAGAATGCCTGCGGGGAGGCGACGCGGCTGTTCCCAGGTTTTTCCGCCGTCCATGGAGGTGGTCAGCATGCCCCACCAAGTTTGTGGTGAGGGGCCGGCTTTGCAAAAGAGCATCAAAGGGCCGTCCTTCGGCTGGAACAGCACGGGATTCCAGGTCGGATGACGCACCGCTTTGCCATCGGTGAGCGTGTGCTGGATGCCATTCGCCACTTCGATGCTCTCAGTCCACTTGCCATCGACAGAACGCGAGACCCAGATGCCGACATCCGGGTTCTTTTCATGCGTGCCACCAAACCACGCGGCCACAAGGCCGGTGGGCGTCTCAGCGATGGTCGTTGCGTGGATCTGCGGGTAAGGGCCGGTGTCGTAGATGTATTCGGTGGTGAGGATGGCGGGATCGGCGGCAATCGATTGCCAGGAGGTGAGTTCGTAGCTGCCATCGAGCTTGCGCCAGACGACGGCATCGGCCTTTCGACCATCAGAAGTGGTCAGCTTGAGCTTGTAGTTGATCCCTGCGACGACTTGCTGCTCAGCGGCGTTGACGCTTTGCAGCGTGAGTTTGGCCTCGTGGGCTTTGACGGCAAATTGCGCTGCCTTGAGCACTTCGGCATCGGTGTTTCCCGCCTGGCTGAATCCGCCTGGGAGCGGCGGCTGCTGGCCATGCGAGGCGGGAACGATGGCGAGTATGAGGAACGTGAAGAGAAGGGTTGGCTTCATGAGGATGGAGTAGCTTCGATTGGCAATCGAAGTGGTTTGGGTGGGGGCGTGAAGAAGGAGCCGTATGGCTTCGATTGCCAATCGAAGCTACAAGAGGCCGAGGGCGGCGAGTCTTTCGCGAATGATCTCTCTTTCTGCATCGCGGAAACGATGGAAGGGCTCGGCCATGTGGTCTTCGCAGATGCCGAGGAGGCTGAGAGCGCACTTGAGGCCTTTGATGATGGCGCTCTTGTGCTTGCCGACGGTGTAGATGGCTCCGGCGAGCTGCATGACCTGCGCGTGAAGCTCCCGGGTGCGCTTCAAATCCTGTGCGGCGGCGGCTTGATACATCTCGACGTAGAGCTTGGGATGCAGATTGGCACCGCCATTGATGCCGCCGTGGCCGCCGAGCAGCACGGCCTCGGCGGTGAGCTCTTCCGGGCCTACAAGCACGCTCCAATCCTGGCGCTGCTTGGCGACTTCGATCAAGCGGTGGAAGTAGATCATGTCGCACGAGCTGTCTTTGACGCCGCAGACGCCCGGCATGTCCAAAGCTCGTCGTACGAGGTCGATCTCGAAGCTGACCTTCGTCAAACCGGGCATGTTGTAGAGAAACAACGGCAGCGGCATCTCAGCGACGAGGTCCTGCACATACTCGAGCATCTCCGGCGGCGCGGCGGGGAAGTAATACGGCGGCGCGAGCACCACATGCGTCGCGCCGGTGTCGGCGGAGTACTTCGCGAGGTTCACGCTTTCGGTGAAGGAGGTGTCCGTGATGCCGACCAGCACGGGCACGCGGCCCTTTGCGAGCTGGCAGGTCTTTTCGATCAATTCACGCCGCAGGCGGTAACTGAGGCTGGGGCCTTCGCCGGTGGTGCCGAGAATGAAGAGGCCGGAAACGCCGCCGCTGATGAGATGCTCGACGAGCCGCTCCAAACCGGCGATGTCGAGAGTGTCGCGATCACGCAAAGGTGTGACGAGAGGCGGGATGATGCCGGAGAGCGGTTGGGACATGCGTTGGAAGGGACGGCAGGGCCGGGAAGATGGCAAGGAGGCGGTGCTGCGCATGTTTGGCGCTGAAATGACGATTCTTGACTCGCAATGGCAAGAATCGGCCGGATTGCGCCTTTGTGGGAGCCTCCTGTTTCATGCCCGCCACCGACCAAGCCGACTATTTTTCGACACAAGTCGAGCGAACACGCCGCTTCTTTCTGCCGGAATGGGAGGAACGGCAGCGCGACACCGCAGTGCTCTGCCTGGTGGGAGGCGGCTGCGAGTGGTGCGCAGCGGATTTCGTGGTGGACCGTGAAGATTTCCCCTTTTTTGCCTTTGAATTCGTATCGCGAGGGTGCGGGGTGGTGACGCTGGCGAGCCGGCGGCACGAGGTCGAGGCGGGGCATGCGTTTTTTTATGATTCCGGCGTGCCGCATGTGATCCGCAACTCGGCGGAGCAGCCGATGGTGAAGTACTTTTTCAACTTCACCGGCAAGCGCGGCCAGCAGTTGATGAGCGATCTTGACCTGGCTCCCGGCGGTGTCGTGCGGGTGATGGATGCTTCACGCGTGGTGGCGCTGCTGGAGGAGGTGATCGACCACGCGCTGCGGGGTGGCCGTTTCGGGCTGCGGGCGGCCTGCGCGGCGTTGGAGCATGCGCTGGTGCTCTGTGCGGACAGCCGCCAGCCAGCTACGACGAAGTATGATCCCGCCTTCGCGACCTACTTGCGCTGTCGCGGGCATCTGCTGCGGAACTACCCGGTGCTGAACAGCATCGAGCAAGCGGCGAAGGCCTGCCACGTCTCGGCGGCCTACTTTACACGCCTGTTCCAGCGCTACGACACCGAGACGCCGCTGGGCTGCCTGACCCGGCTGAAGCTCTCCCAGGCGGCGATCAAGCTGCGCCAGCCGGATGCGCTGGTGAAAAACGTGGCCGCCGAGCTCGGCTACAAGTCGGCCGCGCATTTTTCCCGCGCCTTCAAGGCCTGGAGCGGGAGATCGCCGCGCGGTGGGTGATTCGGTGTGAGCGACGGCTGGTCGCCGCTCCATGGGCGTGGCGGAGTGCGGTTGAAATGTCCGCACTCAAGTTGAAATGCACGTGGTCCATTCCATACTCCGCGACCCCTCTCCCCGCTGCATGCTTTCCATTCTCAAAATTCGCAACCTGGCTCTCGTCGAAGATGTGACCTGGGAACTGGCCGCAGGGCTGGTGGGCGTGACCGGGGAGACGGGAGCGGGAAAGTCGATCATCGTGGGGGCTTTGAAGCTGATCCTGGGTGAGCGGGCGGACCGCAGCCTCATCCGCAACGGGCAGGACGCCTGCACGGTGGAGGCCAGCTTTCACTTGAAGGACACGCGGGAAATTGACGCCGTGCTGGAGGAAGCTGGACTGGAGCCCTGCCAGGACGGGGAACTGCTGATCAAACGCACCATCAGCACCGGCGGTGCGAACAAGCAGTTCGTGAACTGCTCTCCGGTGACGATTCAGGTGCTGAAGAGCCTCGGCGAGTTTTTGGTCGATCTGCACGGGCCGCACGATCATCAGTCCCTGAATTCCCGGGAGCGGCAGCTCGACATGCTGGACAAATTTGCCGGCATCGAGGACATGCGGACGAAGTATGAGGCCTCCTGGCGGGAATGGCGCACGGCGGTCACGGATCTCGATGAACTGGAAAATTCCGAACGCATCGGCACCCAGCAGCTCGACATGCTGAAGTTCCAGGCGGATGAGATTCGCTCTGCGGCGCTGAAGGATGGCGAGGAGGAGGAGATCGAGGCCCGGCACCGCATCGCGGCGAACGGCGCACGGCTGGCCGAGCTTTGCGGGGCGATCACCGGACGGCTTAGCGAGGGCGAAGGCAGCGTGATCGACGGCTTGCGCGAGATCGGCCGCAGCATCCAGGAGCTGGAGAAGATCGATCCGTCCACGGCGAACCTGTTTGAGGGCTTCAAATCGGCGCGGATTGAACTGACAGAGCTGGAGAGCAGCGTGGCTGACTACGCTGAAGATCTGGAGATCGATCCGGCGGAACTGGCCCAGCTTGAAAACCGCATTCACACGATCCAGACGCTGAAGCGGAAGTATGGACGCACGATCGGCGAGATTCTGGAGTTTCTGGCCGAAACGGAGCGGAAACTCAGCCGGATCGAGAACCGCGGCGATGAGATCGAAAAACTACAGAAGCTGGCGAAGGAGCGCGAGGCGGAGGTTTTGAAGACCGGCCGGCAGATTTCAAAGAAGCGGGCAGATGCGGCGCCAAAGCTGGCGCAGGAAGTCGCCGCGCACCTGACGGATCTGGGCTTCAAACGCAGCGTTTTCGAGGCTCAGTTAACGACTTCGCAAGAACCGGCGAAAAGCGGTCTGGAAGAGGTGGATTTCCACTTTGCGCCGAATCCGGGAGAGCCCTCCAAGCCGCTGCGGCTTACGGCATCGAGCGGCGAAATGTCGCGCGTGCTTCTGGCGGTGAAAAGTGCCCTGGCGAAGCAGGATGCCGTGCCGCTGCTGGTGTTCGACGAGATCGATGCCAACGTGGGCGGCAACATCGCCGAGGCGGTGGGGCGCAAGATGGCTGCGCTGGGGGCGACGCACCAGGTGATCGCCATCACGCATTTCCCGCAGGTGGCGTCGCTGGCGCAGAGTCACTTTGTGGTGACCAAAGAGATCGAAGGGAACATGACTCGCTCTCAGATCGCCGAAGTGGCGGAGGATGAGCGGGTGGAGGAGCTGGCGCGAATGCTCGGCGGCAGTGCCGCGAGCGCTAGGGAGCATGCGAAGAGCCTGCTCAAAGGCGCCGGCAGATGATGAAGAGTCACGCCATTTGGACGGACATGCGTGGGGGGCGGCCTTTGACGCGTTTCAGGGTGGCGCTCAGCGCGAGGCCGGCCAGTTGAGTCTGCGGGCTCCAGTTCTTGGGTGTCTTTTGCTTGCTGGTCCAGGGCATGCCGTCCTTGATCCAGCCCTGGCGGTACTCGTCGTAGCCGATGCCATGATCGTCGTCGGTGACGCCGAATTGGAAACCGCAGCAGGCGCAGATTTCCATCGAGGCACCGCCGGTGCGGTTGCGCGGTGGTTCTTCCAGCTGGGCATACCCGCAGACGGGACAGGTTGAAGTGCTTTCTTTCATGGTGGTGGTCTTTTTCGGCGTCTTGCGGCTCATTTTAGCGGGAGGAAAAGCGGATGTCTGAGGGCTTGGCGGGGCGGCCCGGCTGGCGCTGCCAGTAGGTGGGGCTTTCCGGCTTGAAGAAGGTCTTTGTGCGGCCTTCGCGGTTGTAGGCAGCGAAGGCTCGCGTCTTCGGGTCAAAGATACGCAGGGTGCCGTCGGTCGGGTCGATCTTCATTGGCAGACTTTCGGCGCGGGCGCGCTGGAGGAGGCGCCAGGCCTGCGCTGCGTAGTCGTCGGGCGATTTGCTGGCGAAGTCGCGACCATGGCGGTCGAAATGATCCTGCAGGGTGGAAATGTTTCCCCAGGTCTGGCGGGTGGGAGGTGCCGGGGACTCCAGGGCGGTCTTCTGTTCCGGCAGCAGGGCGTCCAGCACCCGGCGGACCATCGAGGGCTGGTTTTCCGCTGCGGCGGGTGCACCGGTGGTGAAGGTGCCGGTGGCGAGCTTCTGGCGGGCGCTGCCGACGCTGTAGTGATAAGTCGTTCCGGTCACGAGACCACTGAGGATGACCTGATGCTCGGCGGTGACCGGACCGTCCGCTCTCTGCGTCAACTGGGCGGCGTTGAGGCCGTATTGCAGCCGCGTGCCGCAGGCGACATCCGTCTTCCAGCTGATGGTGGCGGAATCCTTTGCGGCGACGACCTGAGGCTCTCCGAGCAACTCCACGGCATGAGCCCACGCACCGGAAATGACGATGAGGGCGCCGAGGAGGAGTGATACGAGTCCTTTCATGAATCTAAGGCGTGGTGGGGGGTGCTGAGACAGCCCTAGAGGGCATGCGTTCAATCTGCATATCTTCCACCCTTCGGGCCGCACATCCAATTCCAGGCGCTTTCGATGTGTTCCCGCGGATCGAGGTGTTCTGCCTTCCAGCCGATGACCTCGGCGGCGAGCGCAGGGTCGGCGACGAGTTCGGCAGGATCTCCGGCGCGGCGCTCGCCATAGGTCACGGGAATCGTTTTCCCGGTCACCGACTCCGCCGTGGAGATGATCTCTTTGACGCTGAAACCTTTCCCGGTGCCAAGATTCACCGCGATCGTATCGCTGCCGTCGCGCAGATACTTGAGCGCCAAGGCGTGGGCCGAGGCGAGATCGCAGACGTGGATGTAGTCGCGGAGGCAGGTGCCGTCGGGCGTGGGGTAGTCGGTGCCAAAGACGGTGATGCTCTCCCGCTGACCGGCGGCGGCCTGGAGCACGAGCGGGATGAGGTGCGTCTCCGGATTGTGATCCTCGCCGATCTCGCCGCCTGGGTGGCAGCCGCTGGCGTTGAAATAGCGGAGGAAAACGGACTTCAGGCCCCATGCGCGGTCGCAGTCACGCAGGACGCGCTCGAGCATCCACTTGCTGGCACCGTAGGGATTCACCGGGGATTGCGGATGCGTTTCGTCGATCGGCATGCGCACAGGATCACCGTAGGTGGCGCAGGTGGAGGAGAAGATGAAGCGCTTGCAGCCATGGCGCTGCATCGCTTCGAGAAGCGTCAGGGGGGCGGCGAGGTTGTTGCGGTAGTATTTCAGCGGGTCGGTCACGGACTCCCCGACATAGGCGAAGGCGGCGAAGTGCAGCACGGCTTCCGGTTTGTGCTCCGCGAAAAGGCGATCCATCAGGACGGCGTCGCTCATGTCGCCCTCAATGAAGGTCACGCGATCCATCGGCAGCGCTCCGCGATGGCCGAAGACGAGATTGTCGAGCACCACGATCTTTTCGTGCTGGTCGAGGAGATGGCGAACGGTGTGGGAGCCGATGTAGCCGGCGCCGCCGGTGACGAGGAGAGGTTGTTGAGGCATCGGGGGAAATTACAGCAAGCGTGAGCGAGGACGCCAATTGAAGTTTGTTTCAATTCACTCCGTTGCTGTGCAACTGGAGGTGTCCTTGTTCCGCAGGAACAAGGCTACTTGACCTGTAAGGGATGCATCAGGTAGGCGATCAAATCGCGCACCTGATCCGGCTGCAGCGCCAGCAGCAGGCCTTCGGGCATCATTGACATGGGAGAAGTCTCCTGTTTGACGATCTCAGCGCGGTCCAGGGTCAGCGGTTCGGTCAGGGTGCGCAGCGTGAGCGTGCGATCGTTCGATTCGGCGATGACGCCGCTGAGCTGGCGGCCGTCTTTGAGCGTGAGCAGGCTCATGCGGTAGTCTGCGCTGACCACGCCGCTGGGATCGGCGATGTTTTCGAGGAGGTAGTCGAGGTTTGCCCGCCCGCTGCCGGTCAGGTCCGGGCCGATCTTGCCGCCCTGGCCGTACATCATGTGACAGGCGCCGCAGACGGCGGTGAAGAGCACGCGCCCCTGGCTCAGGTTTGCCTTGGCGAGCACATCGGGTGTCAGTCGTGCCTTTGTTTTCTCGATGAGCTCCTTTTTGTCGGCGGATGAGTCACGCAATTCGCCCCAGGCTTCGACGAGTCGCTTCGAGAGCGCCTGGTCGTTGAAACCGCGAATCTGGCGGGCGTGGAAGGCGCTCAAGTCGCTGCGCGGGATGCGTCCTGCGGCCACCTCGGTGAGCAACGCTTTCGCAAAGGCGGGACGCGAGACCAGCGTGCCGATAACGGTGGCTCGGTCGGCGGGATTGAACTTGCGGTAGCTTTTGGCGATTTTGAGTCCGATCTCCGGATCGTCGAACAGGGCCAGGCCGCCTGCGGCGAGGGTGTTCAGGCCGCGTGTTTCGAGAAGTTGCTCGCAAACCGAGCGCAGGTCCGGCGGACGTGCCTCGATGAGCGTCCTGAGCGCGGATTCACGCGCGGCGATGTCTGCTTTGCCATCGAGCGCGACCTGCTTCACGTCGTCGAGCGCACGACCGTCGCCGAAGAGGATGCTGAGTTCGCGGATGAGTTTTGTGGTCCCGGCTTTAGCCGGAACAGAACCGGCTAAAGCCGGTACTACAATGCGGTCCCAAATCGCAGGCTTCGGAGCCTTGCGGATGCCTTTGAAGGCTTCGGTCATGCCTTCGAGCACGTCATCGGAGCTGTTCACGGCCAGCAGCGCGTTCAACGCCTCCGGCTGTGTGGCGAGGCTGCGGGCGATCCAGCGCAGCGTCTTCGGCCAGGTGCAAACTTTAGCGAGTTGAACAAGCGCCATCGGGTCGTGCTTGGCGAGCGGTGAGATGCCGAACCAGACTAGATAGGGAAGAAATGGGTCATCCGCGAGTTCAGGTTGGGTGATCAACATCACCGCGAGATCGGCCCGTTTGGCGACTGGCAATCGTTGAAGAACGGACGCCAATGTCAGTTTCACCATCTTCGACGAATCATCGCGAGCCATCATCTGCAGCGACTTCATGACATCCATTGATCCAGCCTCCACTGGATAGACAGAGTGAGAGATCGGACCTGTGATGGTATCCAGAGGCCAGAACTGGCTCATCTCGCGCAAGGCTAGCACGCGGGCATGTTCGTTCTTGGAGATTAAATCCGCCGTAGGCCACGGTTTGCGCCATGCAAACGGCGTTTTCGGCTTCTTTGGTTCGCCGTAACTCACGCGGAAGATGCGGCCGGAGGTGCGGTGGACGCCGGTGGATTCGTGGCATTCGCCGGTGTCGCTCCAGTCGAGGATGAAGCCGCTGCCGTCAGGGCCGGTGCTGATTTCGATGCCGCGGAACCAGGGATCGTCGCTGAGGAAGACATCGGGCTCGTGTTTGCCGACGTAGCCGCTGCCGTTGCGTTCCAGACGCTCCACATTCGTGCGGCGGCCGTGCATGTTGAGGGTGAAGAGCTTGTTGCGGTAATACTCGGGCCATTGGTCGGCCTGATAAATCATCATGCCGATATGCGCGTGGCCGCCGCCGAGGTGGTTGGCCTTGCCGTCGCGCGATTCGCTCCAGGCACCCGTGCGGTCGTAGTGGTAGTGATCGGCGATGGTGTCGAGCTTCTCGTAGATCAACGGATTCGGCGTGTTGGAATCGACCAGGTGGGCGCCGTGGATGAGATGCCAGAGATGGCCGGTGACGGTGTTGATGAAGAACATCTCGCCGTTCTCATCCCAGTCGTGACCCCAGGGGTTCGTGGTGCCGTGAGTGAGGACTTCGACGACTTTTGCCTCGGGGTGATAGCGCCAGATGCCGCCTTTCATCGGCACACGTTGGTCATCGGGTGTGCCGGGAACACCGAGCTTGCCAGGGCAGGAATGGCCACAGCGACCGTAGAGCCAGCCATCGGGGCCGAAGCGCAGACCGTTGGCAAAATTGTGGTAGTTCGCCTCGGCTACGGTGAAGCCGTCGAGCACGACTTCGGGCTCGCCATCGGGAATGTCGTCACCATCGCGATCGGGAATGAAAAGCACCTGTGGCGGGCACATGAGCCACACGCCGCCGCGACCGACCTCGACGCTGGTGAGCATCTGCACGTCGTCGGTGAAGACTTTGCGCGTCTCGGCGACGCCGTCCCAGTCCTTGTCTTCGAGAATGATCACGCGGTCCTTCAGCGAGAGGTCGAAGCGCTTCGCACGCTCGGCGTAGGTGTAGTTTTCCGCCACCCACATGCGACCTTTGGCATCCCAGGCCATGCCGATCGGATTTTGCACATCAGGCTCGGCGGCGAAGAGCGTGGCCTTGAAGCCTTCCGGCAGTTTGAGCGCCTTCAGCGCATCCTGCGGCGACATCGGCGCGGGATTGCCCGGCTCGCTGTTGTAGAGCGCAGGGAAGTCGGCGCTGAATGCGGCGGCGGTGAGGAAGGAGAGGCAAGAGGTGAGACGGCGGTACACGCTGAGAAAACGGGATAGGACTTGGAATCTGACGGGTTGATTTGGGGCGGCAAGGAGGTGCCCTTGATCGCATGAATTCACTCATCAGCCGCCTCACCACAAATCCGCAGCAATGCGGTGGGCGCCCCTGTATTCGTGGGATGCGCATTCGTGTCACGGATGTGCTGGATCTCATCGGCAACGGTCTGAGCCATGCAGAAATACTGGATGAGATGCCCGACCTTGAAACCGACGACATTAAAGCAGCGCTGGCGTATGCACGGCAGCGAGTGGACCACCCAGTGCTGGCTGCGGCATGAACCTTTGGCTTGATGCGCAGCTCTCGCCGCGTCTCGCGCGTTGGATCAACGAGCATTTTCAGGGAGTGACTGCGACTGCTTTGCGAGATATCGGCTTGAGGGACGCGGATGACTTGGTGATTTTTGAGCGAGCCTGTGCCGCAAATGTCGTCGTGATGAAGAAAGACAGGGACTTCGTTGATTTGCAGAACCGGCTGGGAAGTCCACCGAAGATCATTTGGCTGACGTGTGGCAATACGTCCGAATCAGCGCTGCAAGCCATCTTGACGCAGCATTTAGACACAGCACTCGGCTTTCTGGCGGGGACGGACGATCTAGTCGAAATTTCCGGCCCATGAGCGTGTTTAGCCCCAGATCAACCACACGGCAGCGAAGGCGGTGAGCCAGAAGAGGACGTTTTCGAAAATCTTCTGCGGCAGGTGTTTGAGGATCCACCAGCCGATGACCACGCCTAGCACGACGGCGGGCATGAGCGTGAGGTTGGTCATCAATGACTTCGAATTGATGATGCCGAGGTTGGTGCTGAAGGGCAGCTTGAAGAGGTTGATGAAAAGGAAGAAGCGGCTGAAGACGCCAAGGTATTCCTTTTTCTCCAGATGCTGGGCGAGGAGATAGACGGTCATTACCGGTCCGGCGGCATTGGCGAGCATGGTGACCACGCCGGCGAGAAAACCCATCGCCCACGTGAAGCCGTGATGCTCGGTGAGGGCGATGAAGTCCTGCCGGCGCTTGTTGAGCACCCAGTTGAAGATGAGCAGCGCGATGATGATCCAGCCGATGACGATGCGTGCCATGGCGTTGTCGAATTTGCCGAGCAGCAGCCAGCCGACGATCACGCCCGCGATGGCCGGCGGCACCATGGGCACGATGCGCCGCCAGCTTCCGCCCTTGCGGTTGACGATGTAGCCCATGACGTCCGCCGCGATGAGCATGGGCAGGATGACGCCGACGGATTCCTTCGCGCCAAAGATCCTTGCCATCAGAACCACGTTGAGAGTCGAGGTGCCGGACAGGCCCGCCTTGGACATCCCGATGCACATCGCCCCCAGAGTCGCCAGCACGAGAAGCCACCCGTCAGCGGGCAGGAGGGTGTGTTCGGTGAGCCAAGTCATTCGGCGGGAGCGGGAATAATGGAGTGTTGGAGTAGTGGAGTATTGATCTGGAATCAATCCAACACTCCATCAATCCATTACTCCACGGTTCCACAGCTCCACCTCTCCCGTTCGCGGCTTCGCGTTCACAGTGCCATCAGCGGGGCTGGGACGAGGAAGGCGTGTTGCTCGAGGAGGCTGAGGACGCCGTTTGAAGCGAGGAAGGGGACGAAGTAATTCGCCAGCATATAGGCCAGCGCGACGGGCAGGATGCCGAGGCGGGCCGTCCAGCGTGCAAACCAGTGACGCGGCTGCTCGTGACGCAGCGCCCGGCCGAGTGCCCAGCCGGTGAGGATGCGGGCGGGAAAGATGAAGATGACGAAGAGCAGGCTCGGCGCCCAGGCGAGTTCACGCGGTGTGAGTTCGATCTTGAGCAGGTAAAGCGGGATGGCGAAGAGAAGCGTCACGAGCAGAGCGAACCAGAAGGCGAGCGGCGCACGCACGAACTGATGACGCACCTCCCGCCAGTCGAACAGCGCTCCAAAGCGGCCACTTTGAGCGAAGTTCGCCTGGAGGAAGGGCAGATGGATGGCCACGAGGAAGAGCAGGATGCCGCCGATGAGCGAGACGACGACCGAGCCACCGACCGGCAGTCGCGAGGCGGCCATGAGGATTCCAACGGGCACGATGAGCCAAATGAGAGCACCGACGAAGCCGCGCAGGCCGAGCCAGAAGTAAAAAGGCAGGCGCAAGCCCGCGATGTAGTCGGTGATCGTATGCTGAAGGCCGTTGATCTTGCCCGGCGCACGCAGCCAGCGCAGGAGTCGCAGCGGCTGCGGCCAGAGAAAATGCCAGAGTCCTCCGCCGCGAACGCTCGCCCACAGGATGTGCAGCAGGGTGATGAGGGTGACGAGAATCAGCGCGATATACCAAACATGAGCGATGCCGCTGCCGGGTGCGATGAGTTCCGCGTCTTTCCAGAAGGTCGAAACGATGCGGGCCGGCCAGACGACGATCCACACGCCGGCGGCGATGCTGCCGAAGACGGAAGCCTTGCGCACGCCGATGAAGCCGTCGCGCAGGCGCCCGGTGCGGGCGACGGTGCCGCTCACGTGCAGCAGATAGCCCAGGCTCAGGAAATTGAGCACCGGAATGACGGAACACGCGGCGACGAGTGCGATCAGCGCTGCGAATCCGAAGAGCCAGTCGAGCGCCGAGGAGATCCGTCCCGCCCACGACCGCCCCGGCGCTTCGGCGACCGCCGCAGGCAGGGGAGGTGGCTCGAGGGTGGCTTCCGACATGCGAGCGCTATGAAAGCCTGCCGCATTGACATTGTTGCAGGAAATATGGGAGAAACGGATGCGCATGGAGCGTGTTCATCAGCGCTTCAACGCCGCCGCATCCCATGAATCCACCGTCCACCTCCTCGAACTGGTTCGCGTGGCTGCGCAATGTCGTGATTCTCGGCGCATTGGGTGCGGTCGCCTTCTGGAGCGTTGGCGATTGGTTTGTGCCGCCGGTGCCCAAAGCGGATCTGGGCGTGGCGGACGCGAAAATAAAGGACATTCAGCGAGTCGCGCAGGCGGTGGATGCGGACTTTGAGAAGGAATGGACGCAGCACGGACTGCAGCCGGTCGCCAGGGCGGACGATCTGACCATCGCACGGCGGCTGTCGCTGGCCCTGACGGGCAGCATCCCCTCGCTGCAGGAGATTCGAACCCTGGAGTCAACGAGCCGTGCCGATACGCCGCAGTGGTGGCTCTCGCAGTTGTTGGCGGACCGCCGCAGCAGCGACTATCTGGCGGAGCGTCTTGCGCGTGTCTATGTGGGCATCGAAAACGGAAATCTTGTGCTGTTCCGCCGCCGCAGGCTCGTGGAATGGCTGGGCGATGCGCTGCATCAGAACCGGCCCTATGATCAAATCGTTCGTGAACTGATCGACTGCGAGGGCGTGTGGACCACGAACCCGGCGGTGAACTTCATCACCGCGACGCACGAGGACAAAAAGGGGCCGGACGAGGCCAAGCTCGCGGCGAAGGTGAGCCGCGCGTTCCTCGGCGTGCGAATTGACTGCGTGCAGTGCCACGACGGCAAGCTGGGCAGCCCGTGGAAGCAGACGGATTTCCATCAGCTCGCCGCGTACTTTGGTCAGATGAAGTTCAACATCAACGGTCTGCGCGACAACCCGAAGCAGGCCTACAAGGTGCGTTACCTCGGAGAACTGGAGGAGGTCAAAGTGCCGGCGAAGGTGCCCTGGAAGCCGGAACTGCTGCCCTCGAAAGGCAAGCCGCGTGAACAGCTCGCTGCCTGGGTCACGGCCAAGGAGAACAAGGCCTTCGCACGCGCCATTGTGAACCGCATGTGGGCGATGCTCTTCAATCGCCCGCTGGTCTTGCCGGTGGACGAGGTGCCGCTCGAAGGACCGTTTCCGCCGGGCATGGAAGTGCTGGCCGATGATTTCATGGCGAACGGCTGCGATTTGCAGCGCCTCATGCGCGTGATCGTGGCCACGCGTGTGTTTCAGCAGTCGAGCCGTTCGGTCGATCCGGGTCATCCGGCCACGCAGGCGGCGGAGGATCACTGGGCGGTGTTTCCCGTCACGCGTCTGCGACCTGAGCAGATGGCGGGCAGCGTCATTCAGGCTTCTTCGCTGACCACGATCGATGCGGAAACGCACGTCGTTTTCCGCCTCAAACGCGCCGCCGACGTGAGCAACTTCGTGAAACGCTACGGCGACTCCGGCGAGGACACCTTTGATGATGGCGCTGGCACCATCCCGCAGCGCCTGCTGCTGATGAACGGCAGCATGATCAATAACAACATCAGCAACAATCCGATCATCAATGCGAGCACACGCATCGGCCTCCTGGCGCCGAATGCAGCGGCAGCCGTCGAAGCCGCCTACCTCTCCATTTTCACGCGACGCCCCACGGATGAGGAGGCCGCGCTCTTCCAAGGGCAGGTCGCATCTTCGAAACGATCCAAAAGCAATGCGATGGCGGACATCTACTGGACGCTCATGAACGCCACCGAGTTTTCCTGGAACCACTAGCCCGCAGGGCGGGAATGACGAAACCAGAATGCAGAATGACGAATGAATGCCCCAAGCTCCAATCGCCACCTGAATTCCTGTTCGTCATTCGTGCTTCGGATTTGATTCGTCATTCGCCATTCTGATTTCGTCATTTTATGAACACTTCCTCCTGCCAAAGCCGCTCGCATATCACGCGACGCTCGGTTCTTCGTGGCGCTGGCACCGCCGGCATTTCCTGGCTCACGCCGCTGGCGGACATTCTCGCCGTGGAGGGTGAAAAGGCACCGAAAGGCAAGCCGGCGCGCTCGGTGATTCTGCTCTGGCTCGGCGGCGCCGCGAGCCAGCTCGACACCTTTGATCCTCATCCGACCACCAAGGTCGGCGGCGGTGTCAAAACAATCCCCACCGCGATCAAGGGCGTGGAATTTGCCGCAGGACTCGAACAAACCGCCAGCCTGATGCAGGACGTGTCGCTGATCCGTTCGATGGTGAGCAGGGAGGGCGATCACGAGCGGGCGTTTTACAACATCAAGACCGGCTGCCGCCCCGATCCCACGCTCATTCATCCGAGCATCGGCGCCATCGCCTGCCACGAGCTGCTGGAGGCGAAGATCGAGATCCCCACGCATGTCTCCATTCTGCCGAACCAATGGCCGGCCCGTGGCGGCTTCTTCGGCCCGCAATTCGACGCGTTTCAGGTCTATGATCCGAAGGGCAGCATTCCGGACGTGCGGGCTCGCGTGGATGACAAACGTATCGAGCGCCGGATGGAGGGCCTGAGTGTCGTCGAGCGTGCCTTCGCCGCCGGACGTGTGCCCGACTTGGACAAGAACAAGACGCTGCATCAGCTCTCGATGCAGAAGGCCCGCCGGATGATGACCTCGGAACAGCTCAATGCCTTCGACGTCAGCAAGGCCGCCGCCGCAGAGCGTGATGCGTATGGCGAAACGCCCTTCGGTCGCGGCTGCCTCGCAGCGGTTCGTTTGATTCAAACCGGCGTGCGCTGTGTCGAGGTGACGCTCAGCGGCTGGGACACGCACGCGAACAACTTGGAAGGCCAGGCCGCTCAGGTGAAGATCCTCGATGCGGCCTATGCCTCCTTGATTGGCGATTTGAAGAAGCTCGGCCTGCTCGAAAGCACCGTCGTCATCTGCGGCGGTGAATTCGGTCGCACGCCGAAGATCAACGCTCTCGAGGGCCGCGATCACTGGCCGCACGCTTTCAGCATGTTGGTGGCCGGCGGCGGATTCGCCGGCGGTCGTGTCATCGGCGCCACCGATCCGCAGGGCGAGAAGAAAGAGCCGGAGAACCCGGTCTTCGTCGAAGATCTCCACGCCACCGTGCAGGACCTGCTGGGTATCGATTACGAGAAGGAGATTATGACGCCCGTCGGCCGACCAATGGCGCTGAGCAAGGGGGAGCCGGTGAAGGCATTGAGGGCGTAGGCAAACTCCGGCGGCTCGGTGGCGCGACCGTGATTTTACGCGGGCGAAGCGACCGCCGTCGAGTGAACATTTCGTGCCGACTCCAGATCGAGATTGCCGGTTCATGGCAGGTGTGTTACCGGGCGGCATTCGCGTGAACTTCTTGCTGCTTACATGTCTAACCTGAGTTTTCCCTTAGAGCGGCGCAACGAGTCCTCCCCGCAGTCTGCGGAGACGCAGCGATTGACCGATCTGAAGACAGAACTCGCAGAGGCGGAGCGGCGGATCTCCGAGCACATGGCAGTGTTGAAGCGACTCGAGCCGGAGTTTGAGGCCTGTCGAGCGAAGCTGCAGGAGCTGGATTCCACGCTCGGTCGTGAACTCGAAGAAGCCGGGCGATGTGCCGCGGAGGCGAGCGTTGGCGGAGAGTCTGCGGCGGGGGACGATTTGGCAGCTCCCGCGCAGGGAGGCTGGCTGCCTTCCATGACTGCCTGCCTCAGCTCTCCGGCGCAGAATGAACCCGGGCGTTTCGAGGAGCCCTGCGGCACCGAGCAGCGCCTGAGGGCGGTTTTGAAGATGCCGGCGGTTGTCGCAGCACCGGAGGCGATGGCGGCGGCTACCGTTCCCGGCGTCTTGCCGGAGCTTCGCAATTCCGATGATGAGTCCAGGCCTTCAAATCATGGAAAATCGGAACGATCGACGAAGCCTTACCAGCAGGGTTCCCCCACAGTGGCCATTTTGCACATGCTGCTTGGCGGACTCATCGTGGCGATAAGTTCGTTGATCGGGTCCTATCTCGCAGGACCGACGCTGAGCCCTTCAGCCGTGCGCGAGGTGCAGGAACTGCTGGCAGTTGCCCGGTCGTCGGCGCCCGTCGTTTCCCGGGCTGCTGACGCGCCTGCGAAGGCTGACGAGCCTCCACCTCCCGTTGCGAAGGCTCCGCCACCGCCGGTGGTGCCGCCGAAGCCTGCGGCCAAGGTTGAGAAAGCTCCATCTCGAGACGACCGCCGCCTCGATTCCTTCGCCGAGAGGCTGCCGTCCTTGCCTTTCATGCTCAGGTATCGGCGGGCGGAAGTCTTCGAGCCGGAAAAAGTCGTCGTGGCGGCTGCCCCGAGCCCGCCGGAGCCCGCCAAAGCGATCACGCCCGCACCTGCACCCGTGAGGCCGGAGACTCGCGAGCCGAAGCCGACCATCGTGGCTGCGGTGATCAAAAAGGATTCCACGGAGCCTGCGCCCCGCCCCAAGAAACGACCGGCAGCAAAGCCGAAGAAACCGATCGAATCCGAAATGGTCCGGCTGGAGGGGACCATGACGATTGTTGGCGACACGCTGGACGGATCGAGTGATGCCCTGCCGCATCGCGTGAAGCTGAGCCCCTTCTGGATCGCCCGTCATGAAGTGACCATGGATCTGTGGGAGCGGATCGCGAAGTGGGGGCGGGAGCATGGCTACGACTCCCTGCCCGTCGGCATGGGCAAGGAAGGAGACCATCCCGTGTATGCGATTTCGTGGTCGGCGGCTGTTCAATGGTGCAATGCCCGAAGTGAGATGGAAGGCGCCACGCCCTGCTACTACACGGACACCGAACGGAAGGTCGTTTATCGCGGTGGAGAGGCCTTTCTGATCAATGCCTGTGTGAAGTGGGAAGCCAACGGCTACCGCCTGCCCACGGAGGCGGAGTGGGAGGTGGCTGCGCGGGGAAATCTGAAGGCCCGGCGCTTTCCTCATGGAGACGAGATCACCCACAAGGACGCCAACTACGCCGGTCGGCCGTCCGTTCCCTATGACAAATGCGGCCGCGAGGGGCCGCCGCCGCCGTTTCTCGGCAGTATGCCGCACACGGCTCCGGTGGGCAGCCTTCGGGCAAATGCCTTCGGCCTCTATGACATGGCCGGAAACGTCTGTGAATGGTGCTGGGACCTTTACGACAAGCACTATGGGCTCCCGGTGCTCGAAGCGGCGGCGTCCGGCGGCCGGGAGGCCCCGCTTCGGCTCGTCCCCGATCCCAAGGGGCCTAATGCCGGGGAGACGCGTGTCGTCCGTGGCGGCAGTTGGCGGCATGACGCGCGTGAGGCGCGCTGCGCCAGTCGTTTCGACCTTCCCGGCGCCGCACCCGCGCCCCACGTGGGTTTTCGCGTGGTGCGCCGCTCCTAGCGCGTGGCCGGTCAGCGCCCGGCGCTTTCAAACGGGCTGCCTTCGATGATCTGCCGTTCCTGCTCCTCTTTGCTCGCATCCGGGTCGGGATTGAGCGTGATGATGTAGGCCACCACGTCACGCAGCATCTGATCGTCCTCGATGAAGTAGTTCGTGGTCTGCACCATCTTTGCGCCGTTCTCGTCGCCATGGACGGCGCCCCGGCGGCGGGATTTGAATTTCTTGAGCTGGTCGGCGAGGTACCATGCCTGCCTGCCGATGAGCGGCGGACTCCCGAAGGCCATCTCCCCGCTGGCATTGTAGCGGTGGCATTCCATGCAGCGCTCCTGGAAAAGGCGCATCCCCTCACGGGCGTTCGCATCGGCTATTTCGCGGTCCTTGCCCCTCGGGACGGCAAGCTGGAGGGCGGCGACGTGCTCCACGACGGCCTTGATCTGTTCCGGCTGCAGCACCTTGGCGATGGAAGCCATCATGAAGGCCTGCGGATCGGCGGGATCATGGCCGCGGCGGCCTTCGCGGAAGTTTTTGAGCTGCGTGTTCACGTACCATGTCGGCATGCTCGCGATGGAGGGCGTCTTGAGCTCCGCTTTGCCTTCGCCGGCGGTGCCATGGCACTGTGCGCAGACGGTTTGAAAGATGGTCTTGCCGTCCTTGGCCGTCGTGGAGGCGACGGCGGGCGCCGCCGGATCGGCCGCATGCAGGATCAATTGCATGCCGCCAAGAAGCAGGAGTGCGGGGAGTCTGCGGATGAAGTTCATGCTCGTGAAACGCGGTATGTTGCACGCCATTTACAACAATGCCGCGCTGCGGAGGCTGCGGCGGCCACTTTGCCAAAATCCGCGCACCGCAGCGCAAAACCGGCGCGGGCTTGCGCTTCGTCCGTGCCTGTGCGTTTCTCCCCGCATGTCCGTCATGCCGAAAAACGTCGTCGAACTCGCCCAGGCTCTCGTGCGCATTCCATCGGTGAATCCGGACGGCGATCCCGGAACCGACGGCATCGGCGAGGAAAAGTGCGCGCACTTTGTGGCCGCATTTTTAGAGCATTCGGGCGCCGAGGCCTTTCTGGACGAAGTGGAGCCCGGCCGGCCGAACGTCATCGGCCATTTTCCCACGCATCTCGCCGCCGATGGCAAACCCAAGCCGCGCATCCTCTTTGCGCCGCACACGGACACGGTGAGCGTCGGCGGCATGACCATCGATCCCTTCGGCGGAGAAGTGCGGGACGGGAAAGTCTGGGGAAGGGGAGCATCGGACACGAAAGGGCCGATGGCCGCGTTCCTTTGGGCGCTGCATGAGATGCGTGATGAAATCCCCGCTCTGCCGGTGGAGGTGCACTTTGCCGGTTTCATGTCTGAGGAGAGCGCCCAGCTCGGCTCGCAGCATTTTGCAAAGCATCACGGCCGCTACGATCTCGCGATCATCGGGGAGCCGACGAGTCTGAAGACCGTCTTTCGCCACAAAGGCTGCCTGTGGGCGGATGTACACACCACGGGCGTCGCGGTGCATGGTGCCACGCCGGAGTTGGGTGTGAACGCGATCGTGAAAATGGCGAAGATTGTCGAAGCGCTCGACAGCGAGTTTCGCGGCATCCTCGCGGAAACCAGTGGCGCGGACGAATGGCTCGGCACCAGCACGATCAACCTCGGAATGATCCAGGGCGGCACCCGCAGCAACATCGTCGCCGACTCCTGCAAACTGCGTGTGGACATCCGCACGACACCCGGACTGCAGCGGTCCGGTGGTGCGATGGCTCTGCTGACCGACTTCGTGAAGCGCGTTGACGAAACCGCGAGTGTCACGGTCGCCAGTGAGGCTTTTCACCTCGACACCGATCCCGGGAATCCCTTCGTGCAAAAACTCATCGCCGCAGGTGGTGAACTGACCGGCGCGCCGTGGTTTTGCGACGCCGCTTTCCTCGCCGCAGCCGGCACGCCCGCGATCGCCATCGGTCCTGGCTCGATCGCTCAGGCGCACACCAAGGACGAATTCATCGCGGTGCGTGATCTGGAGGGCGGCGTGGACTTCTTTGAGCGCTTTCTGAAAAGCCTTTAGTATCATGTCGCGCCCAATCCCTCCGCCTTGGAAGAGTACAGCTTCCGATCTGTTTCCAGAACTCAGGGAAAGATTCACTGACGCTGACACGCCTTATTTGCTGTGGTTTGAGCTCCTGGCAGCGTTCGAAGCCGCCTATGATGAGGTTCCGCCTGATGAATCAATGATAGCTCGCATCTACCAATTTTGTGATTGGTGTATCGAAGCCCCTGGTGGCGAAACTGCTGCCGATGATTTGTGCACCTGCGCCATCGTGTCCTTTCTCGAACATGTGCCAGAACATCCTGCCGCACGCGAAGACATGCCACGTTGGTTGAGCTATGAGGAGGTCGCAGAATCAGAGACCTTCTTTGCTTATCATCTTGGACATGCTGGCTTTGAGGAACTCAAACGTCACATGCGCAAGAACCAACATCGATTCATCGGACGCAAAAAGCGCATCACGGAATGACCACGCGGTAGAAGCGCCGTTTTTTGTTCACGGCATTGAGATCCGTCCAGGTCGTGGTGGGTCCGGTGGCGGTGACGATCACGGCCCGCCACTCGATCAGGTCGTCGCTGTATTCCACCCGGTAGTCGTTGCCGCTGACAGAGGGAAATTCCAGCGTCGTGCCCGAGGTGCGGCTGAGCACGGTGCGCGGCAGGCTGCTGGGGTCGTCGTCGCTGGTGCCGAACCATTCTTCGAGGTCCGAGTGAACACCATCGCCGTCGTTGTCGTGGTGAATGGCGAACTGGTCCACGAAGCCGGAGTCGAGGCCGGAGGCGGTGAAGTCGTCCTTGATGTAGGCCCATTTGAGCGTGTGCGTGCCGGCGGGCACGAGGAAGCCCTTGCGCGTCCAGCCCACCTCGCCGCTGATGGCGTCCTGCTCCGTGTCGTCGATGTAAAAGCGCAGGAAGTCGTAGTCCTTCTCGGAGGAGACGCCCCAGTAAAACGTGACCTTGCAGGGGCCGGTGACGGCGGTGGTCATCAGGCTTTCCTGCAGATTGTCGATGGGGCCGCTGCGGGCGGCGTCTTCGCCGTCGCTGGTGTAGAGCTGCTGCGGCGTCCAGGAGAGGTCGCCGGAGGTCGTGACGGTCTGCGCCGGGGCGTCAATGGAATCCGCCAGTCCCTGGGCGACGGAGGCGACGTCGATGATCACCGTGTCGGTGGTGGTGCCGGTGCTGTTGGTGGCGTGAATGGTCACTGGATAGCTGCCGATCGTGGCGACGCTGCCGTAAATGAGGCCGCTGGCCGGGTGCAGGGTCAGTCCTGGGGGCAGATCCTCCGCGGTGTAACTCGAAGGCGCATGGGCGGCCTCGAGCTGGTGGCGGAAGTACACGCCTTGATAGGCCTGGATCGTCTCCGTGGTGATCGTGGGCGCGGTCGTGGTCGGCGTGATGACGATCTGGTCGATCCAGCCCTTGTCCTGCCCTTTCACCTCGGCCTGATCCTTTGTGTAGTAGATGTCAATGTTGTGCGGGCCGTCGCCGATGTCGGTGGTGGAAGCGGTCCAGTCCGTCTCTCCGGTGATGTAGTCGCGAACGTAGCCATCCACGGTCAGCACGAGGTAGTCGAAGTTCTTCTCCGAGGACACTTTCCACTGAAATTCGAGCCTGGCGGGGCCTTCCACGGTGAACTCGATGCCTGAATACTCTTCATGCGCCACGGCGGCGGTTTCGATCGCGTCCACGCCGTCATGAGTCACGGCGGTCTGGCTGAAAGGATCGCCGAAGCCGAAGGGGATGATTTTTGTCGAGGTGGGCTGCTCCACCGCCGCTGAGAGCTGGGGCTCGGCCGCGAGGATCAGGTAGTAGGCGAAGTCTTCCGTGGTGCCGGTGGCGTTGGTGGCGCTCTGATAGCCCTGGAAAAGGCCTTTCTCCGTCGGCGTGCCGGAGATGAGGCCCGTGGTCGTGTTCACAGAGAGTCCCGCCGGCAGGTTTCCGGGAAAATAGGTGCCTGCGCCGTAGCTGGTGGGAAAATTGGACGCGGTGATCTGGTGCTCCACCGGCCAGCCTTCACGGCCCACGATGATCCAGTTCGAAGTGATGGCGGGCGGGGGAAGCAGCGGGTTCGTGGTGGTGCCGTGAAAGGTGAGCGTGACGTCGTCCAGCGTGCCGACATCGTCGATCCGGCGGTCGATGACCTCCAGCTTCCAGTCGCCCTCCGACCGCTCGCCCCAGAAGTGGGTGGTCATGAAGGTCCAGTCGAGGTCGGCGGCGGTGTCATTGAAGCGGGCGCGGGCCAGGCGCACCTGCACGCCGCTGGGGGAGGTGAGGCGCCATTCCAGATTGCCCGCGTAGGTGTGAGTGGCTTTCACTTTCACGGTCACGTGCTCCAGCCGCAGATTTTCCGCCGGAGGGACGGTGAAAGTGCGGGAGGTGCCATTTTCATCAGCGTCCGGGATCGGCAGGGCCAGTCCGGTCTGGGTCAGCTCGACTTTTTGCAGCGGGGCGACGGGTGTCCACGATGCGGCCATGGCGGTGGCGGCCTGCGCGTCCACCAGCCCGGCACCGTAGCGCTCGTGAAAGTGGAAGCCGCCGCCGTTGGTCTGCCAGCCGTTGAACTCGTCGTTCTGCACCGCCGTGCGCACCAGGATCTCCTGCACGTCGCGATAGGTCAGGTTCGGGTTCGCCTCCAGCATCAGGGCCACCACTCCGGCGACGGCTGGCGTGGCGGATGACGTGCCGCCGAAGGTGTTCGTGTAGTCGGTGTCCGTGAAGTCGGGATACTCCACGGTGCCGCCGTCTTCGTTGTAGCCCCCATCGCCGCTGCGGTCGGTGGTGGAGACGCCCTGGGTGCCGCCGTTGGAGGGGGCGCAGACGAGGATGTTCGCTCCGGGCTCGCTGTACCAGGAGGAGCGGCCCTTGTCATTGATGGCGGAAACGGCGATGGCGTAGGGCGAGTTCGCCCAGCCGTCGTAGTTCGAGTCGTCCCCGCTGCCGTTGCCATTCCCGGCCGCCCAGAGAAAGACGGTGCCTTTTCCGCCTCGCCCGGTGGTCGCGGCGTCTTCCATGGCCTGGAGGCTCAGGGGCCCCGGACCGCCGGTGCCGTAAGCATTGTCAAAGGGGCCCCAGCTGTTGCTCTTGATGTGAATGATGTCCTTGTTGAAGGAAAAGGCGCTCGCTTCATCGGCATCCGTCGTCGGTGCGGAAATGAGCCGCATGCCGACGAGCGTGGCATTCGGCGCGACGCCGGTCACGCCGAGGCCGTTGTTTCCGACCGCGGCCGCCACACCGGCGCAGGCCGTGCCGTGAAAGTCGTCCACGCCCGGAGTGGGATCGTCATCGTCGTCGTTGAAGTCGAAGTCGTTCAGGAGATCGACGTTCGCGGCCAGATCGGGGTGCGTGGTTTCCAATCCGTCATCGACGATGCCGATGCGCACGCCCGCGCCTTTGTAGCTGTCCCAGGCCGTCACGACGTTCACATCCGTTCCCGCTTTCCCGTCATTCTGGCCGGTGTTGCGCAGATGCCACTGGTAGCCGGCCTTGGAGGCGTCGTAGGCGAAGAGCGGATCGTTCGGAACGAAGCGGCGGAAGAGCTGGTGCGCCAGCATCGGCTCGGCGGAGCGCACGCCGGGCAGGGTTCGGATTCTCTCGGCGCCGGAGAGGGCGGCGTCGGGACTCCCGGTGAACTCGACCACGACGTACCTGCCGCGTGTCGTGGTCTTCGCTGCTCCGGCCACGCCACCCAGCACCGCGGCTGACTTTCCCGGTTGCAGCTCGACGAGCACCTGCTTCGTCAGCCAGCGGCGGGTGGCCTCGTTCTGGGGCGCGTTCTTTTCGTAGAGCACCCATTCGCCCTTCGCCCCCGCCTCGGCGGGCGACCTCACGAAACGCTTCCCGCCGATCGCGATCTGCCCGTGCAGCAGCGTGCTGCCGGCGAGGAGGCTGAGGAGGACAAGGAAACGCATCGGGTTCAGGACAAGGCGGCGCCGATGTTGCTCACTTTATACGCTTTTGACCAGCCGGAAAATTCCTGTGGCGCAGCCGCCGGGCTCAGGGCTCGCCATCCTCGCGGGAAATGCCTGCGTACAGCTCCGGAAAGCGGCGCTCCAGGGACTTCGGCGTGATGTAGCCGATGAGCTGGGCCTCGTTCCAGTCCGCCAGTCCCCAGAACTCGTGGGGGAAGGCCATGATCACCGCCGTGCAGGTCGGCATCTTCGGAATGTGCGCACGCGCCAGGATGCGCTCGGCGAATTCGTGCATGCCCGGATTGTGGCCGAACATGATCACGTGCTGCCAGCTCTCCTCAAAGCTGCGCATGACCTCGAGAATCCGGTCGCTCCCGGCCAGATAGAGCTGCGACTCCAGCAGCAGGCCGTCCACCGGCATCCGCAGCGTGTCCCGCATGATCTGCGCCGTGCCGAGCGCCCGCAGAGCCGTGCTGGAGACGAGCCGGTCCGGCAGCGGCAGCAGCGGCGGCGTGTCACTGCCGCCGAAGTAGGTCCTGTGCATGAAAGTGGCCACGGCGGGCGCAGCACGCAGTCCGCGATCGTTCAGCGGGCGATCATGATCCGCCAGGCCGGGCTGAGCCCAGCTTGATTTGGCGTGACGCACGATGGTGAGGTACTTCATGAGGAAACGGAACAGGCTTTCGCCCGCCCGTGTGATGACATGCCTCGCCTTCCTTTGCAATCAAAGAACAGACCGGTCGCAGGGGGCGTCCGCTCAGCGAGACAAGCGGGGATCGTAGGCCGGGATTGTCCGGCGCTCAGCGCCTCGTCAACGTGATGGCCTCTTTCGCCGGATTTCCCGGCCTTTTGGGCGGTGGGACGTTCGTGGAGCCGGGAAGTTTGGCGAAGATTGCGTTGGCTGCGTCGGCGTCCTGTGCGCCAAACACTCCCGGCCTACAAAAAAAACGAGGCGGTCGTTGCCGACCGCCTCGCTTCTGGATTTGAATTCAAACCTGCCAGCCGGGTTTCCCCACTGCCGGGTGTGATGGGTGACTCAGATGTATTCGTTCACCAGATTCTCGAGCATTTCCTGACGACCGCTGCCGAGGAGCGGCTCGCCGTTGGCCAGGGCGTGGGCCTCGAGTTCTTCGAAGCCGACTTCGCCGCTCTCGATTTTCGCGCCGATGCCGGTGTCGAAGGTGGCGTAGCGCTGCTTGATGAATCCGGAAAGACGACCGTCCTCGATCATCGCGTGGGCGATCTTCAGGCCGCGTGCGAAGGCGTCCATGCCGCCGATGTGGGCGTGGAAGAGATCGACCGGTTCGAAGGATTCACGACGGCACTTGGCGTCGAAGTTCAGGCCGCCGGTGGTGAAGCCGCCCATGCGGATGACTTCGAGCATGATCTCGGTGGTGAGGTAGATGTTCGTCGGGAACTGGTCGGTGTCCCAACCGATGAGCGTGTCGCCGGTGTTCGCATCCACGGAGCCCAGCGCGTTCGCGGCGATGGCGACCTGCATCTCGTGACGCATGGTGTGACCGGCGAGCGTGGCGTGATTCGTCTCGAGGTTGAGCTTGAAGTGGTCCATGAGGCCGTATTCGCGCAGGAAGTTCAGGCACGCGGCGGCATCGGAATCGTACTGGTGCGTGGAGGGCTCACGCGGCTTCGGCTCGATGTAGAACTGGCCTTTGAAGCCGATCTTCTTCTTGTAATCGACGGCCATGTGCAGCAGGCGGGCCAGGTGGTCGAGCTCGCGCTTCATGTCGGTGTTCCAGAGCGTGGCGTAGCCTTCGCGGCCGCCCCAGAAGGTGTAACCCTCGCCGCCGAGGCGGTGGGTCACGTCCATGGCCTTCTTCACCTGCGCGGCGGCATAGGCGAAGACGCCGGCGTTCGGGCTGGTGGCCGCGCCCTGGCAGTAACGCGAGTGTGCAAAGAGGCAGGCGGTGCCCCAGAGGAGCTTCTTGCCGGTCTGCTGCTGCGCTTTCTCGAGTTCATCGGCAACAGCATCGAAAGCGGCGTTGCTCTCGGCGAGCGTGTCGAGTTCCGGAGCGACGTCGCGGTCGTGCCAGCAGTAGTAGTCCACGCCGAGCTTGTCCATGAACTCGAAGCAGGCCCACACGCGGCGCTGGGCGTTGGCCACGGAGTTCGTGCCGTCATCCCACGGGCGCTGCGCGGTGCCGCCGCCAAAGGGGTCGGAGAGCGAGTTGCGCATCGCGTGCCAGTAGGCGACGCCAAAGCGCAGGTGGTCGCGCATTTTCTTGCCGCCTACGATTTCGTCGGCGTTGTAGTGCTTGAAGGAGAGCGGATTGCGGCTCGTCGGTCCTTCGAACTGGATTTTCTGAATGTCGGGGAAGGCTTCGTTCATGGTAGGGCGTGCAAGGGAGACGGAAGCCGGGGAAGTGCAAATGCTTCGTCGTTCGGCGGCTGGACATATTTTGGGCCAAATAGGACGGACGTTGCCTCAAAATGACGAAACCAGAAGGAGGAATGACGAATGAAGCCCGAATGCCCCAAAGTCATCTGGCCTTCGTCATTGGAGCGACTTGCGACTCGTCTCTTCCGCCAGCCACACGGACACCAGGGTGATCACCGCCATCACGATGAGATACACCGCCACCGGCCACGGCTTCCCTCCCGTGTAATCGAGCAAGGCGGTAGCGATCAGCGGCGCCAGGCCGCCGGCCAGCGGCGAGGCAAGCTGGTAGCCGAGGGAGGCGCCGCTGTATCTCACCCGCGTGCCGAACAGCTCCGAAAAGAACGCCGCCTGCGGGCCATACATGGCCGCATGGCCGATGAGACCGATGACGACGGCGAGAACGACCAGCCACGTCTCCCGCGTCTCGATCATCCAGAAAAAGGGAAACGCGAAAAACGCCAGAAACAGCGCCCCGCCGAGATAAACGGGCCGCCTTCCGAGACGGTCCGAGAGCGATCCAAACCACGGAATGAAGATCAACTGCACCGCAGAGCCGATGAGCACGGCGTTGAGCAGCAGGGTCTTCGACATGCCGAGCTGCTGCGAGCCGTAGCTCAGCGCCAAGACGGTGAAGATGTAGAAAAAGGCGTTCTCCGCAAAGCGTGCGCCCATCGCCAGCAGGACGTTGCGAGGATGATCGCGCAACAGGGCGAGGATGGGCACTTTCGGCCCTGCGTCTTCCGTTTTTGCCTGCGTGAAGACCGGGCTCTCGATGATCTTCAGCCGGATGAACATGCCCACGCCCAACAGCAGCACGCCGAGCAGAAACGGCACGCGCCAGCCCCAGGAGAGGAAGGCCTCCTCATTCATCGACGAGGCGAGCATGAACACCCCGTTGGCCAGCAACAGCCCCACTGGCACCCCGGCCTGCACCCAGCTCGCGTAAAAACCGCGCCTTCCTTGTGCGCCATGCTCCACGGCCATCAGCACCGCGCCGCCCCATTCGCCACCGACGCCGAAGCCCTGAACGAAACGCAGCAGCACCAGCAATGCCGGCGCCCACACGCCGATCTGCGAATACGTCGGCAGCAGGCCGATCAGCACCGTCGCCACGCCCATGAGCATCAGCGTCGTCACCAGCATCGACTTGCGGCCCAGTTTGTCGCCGAAGTGGCCAAACACGATGCCGCCGACCGGTCGCGCAAAGAAGCCCACCGCATAGGTCGCGAAGGCCGCCATCGTTCCCGCCAGCGGCTCGAAGTTCGGAAAGAACAGCTTGTTAAAGACCAGCGCCGAGGCCGTGCCGTAGAGGAAAAAGTCATACCACTCGATCGTGGTGCCGATGAAACTCGCGATGACGACGCGGCGGATGCTGTTGGATTCGGACATGGTTGATTCCGGGGAGGCTGACGGGTTGGAAAGCTCAAGACAAGACGAAAAGCCTCCCGCCATTCTCGCGCAGCGCATCCAACTTGCTTGGTCGGTGTTCAAGACCGCGACCATGAAGACATCCACCCGCCCCCTTGCATTCGCCGCGCTGTTCCTCGGCGCGATTTCTCTCATTGCCCAGGCTACCGCCCCCGGCATCGACTGGGACAGGGCGAAGCAGCTCTACCAGCGCGAGCAGCGTGGCGAAAAGCTCAACTCCGAGGAGCAGTCTTACCTCGACAAGGCCAAGGAAGCCAGGCGGGGAGGTGGTAACCGCCCCGGAGGTGCGGGCAATCAGCGCAAGGCTCCTGAATTTCTCAAGCCGCTCACCGACATGACCGCCGACGACACGTATGAAGGCGAAGACGGCGGCCTCTACGGCAAAGGCAGCAACGAGCCGCCCGAAGCACTCAGAAAATCCGCCGAAGCCGCGCTCGCGCAGATCAAGACGCTCGATGCCGAAGGCAAACCGTCCGACAGCGGCAGAATCGTGCTCGTTTCCATCAGCATGTCGAACGCCACGCAGGAGTTCTCCTTCTTCAAAGGCATCGCCGACAAGGACAGCCGCAAATCCGACAAGCTCACTATCGTCGATTGCGCCCAGGGCGGGCAGGCGATGGCCCAGTGGGTGCCTGAAGACGGCCGTCCCTGGCAGGAGGCGATGAACCGCATCGAGCGCGCCGGCGTCACCCCAGAGCAGGTGCAGGTGGCGTGGATCAAGCTCGCCAACGTCGGCCCATCCGGCAGCATGAAGGAGCACCTCGACAAGCTCGAAGCCGACACCACCGCGGTGCTGCAGAACGCGAAAAAGCGCTTCCCCAACCTGCGCATCGCCTACCTCGGCAGCCGCATCTGGGCTGGCAACGCCACCGGCGGCCTCAATCCCGAACCCTATGCTTATGAAGGCGCCTTCAGCGTGCGCCATCTCATCCAAAAGCAGATGAACGGCGATGAATCCCTCGCCTCCGCCAAGTCACCACTCCTCCTCTGGGGCCCCTACCTCTGGGCCGAAGGCGAGAAAGGCCGCAAGATCGACGACCTGATCTATGTCAAAGCCGATTTCGCCGGCGACGGCGTGCATCCCAGCACCAGCGGTCGCGAAAAAGTCGCGAAGCAGTTGCTCGAGTTCTTCGCCACGAGTCCATTGGCGAAGGGTTGGTTTGCAAAGTGACGCCCCATACAAGAGCCAGTCGTGCCCTGGGTCGATAACCTCAAGGCACCTCGCCTGCATCCAGAATCACCTTTCGCGCTATATCCGGAGCGACGTGAAAATGATGCGAATCCAGTGCCTGGATGAGCGGCTTCACCTGTCGAACAAGCCCTTTGCGTTTGGCAGACAAAAGCAACCCGAGAGTGCCGATGACCTTTAAGCCAAGAGATTCGGCGGTCCTGCGGGCCGGACGATCGTCGAGCACGATGAGGCGGGCGTTTTCCTGCAATGCGAGTGTGATGGCCTCGCTCTCACCTGCGCCGAGGGAAGTCTGAAGGACAGTGGCGGCGAGCGGTTGGCTCAAAACATGGCGTTTGATGGCCGGAGGCAGCGAGACGCTCATCGTCACTTCGTTGACCACCGCAGGAGGACCTCAGACTTCGCCAAACAACGCTTCGAGCAGATGCAGATGGCCGATCTGCTCAAGCGCAATGAGCGGGCTGGAGTTGCAGATGACGGGTGCGGAGCTCACAGGCTGCCAGCGAGCTTTGATTCTGCTTCCCATTCATCCTCACTCATCTGCAACGCGGGGATGCCGAGACGCGAGGCATGCTGGACGAAGTCCTGTTTGCTGGTACCCAGCCATTCCGCAGCCTTGCCTCCAGAGACAACGCCACGGCGATACAACTCCAGCGCCATCAATTCCAACGCGGCAGCAGGCGGCGAACTGCCTTCTGCGCGCAGAAGGGCGGCGAAGTCGTCGTTTACGGACACAGGGATGGTGATCATGGAGCCATGATGCCTGATTTGCCGTTGAAAACCAGCGGGGAGTTGAGGCGCATCAGGCACCTTCATCCAGTAGCTACTTCTTTCCGGTCAGCCGGTTCCAGAGCGTGCGTGCGCCTGAATTCGGCGGGGCTTCGCGCTGGGGACGCTTGGGCGCGTCGCGACGCGGCTGACCGGCTTGTCCCTGGCCTTCCTGACGAGCGCTTCCTTGACCGCCTTGCCGTCCTCCGCCTTGTCCGCCACCACCGGAGCGTGAGCCGCCTTGGCCTTGTGGGCGACGCTGCTGAAACTGGCGGCGCTCGGGACGTTCGTCGGGAACGTAGGGGACGGTCATGTTGTAGTTGAATCCTTCCGCTTTCTTGCGGACGAGGCCGCGGTTGATGAAGCGCTCCAGCTTGCGCACGTCGGCGATCTCATCCGGGGAGACGAAGCTGATCGCGTCGCCGATGGCTTGCGCGCGGCCGGTGCGGCCGATGCGGTGCACGTAGTCCTCGACGATGTGCGGGAAGTCGAAGTTCACGACGTGGGAGATGCCGTCCACGTCGATGCCGCGCGCGGCGATGTCCGTGGCGACGAGGACGCGCACCTTGCCGGATTTGAAATCATCCAGTGCACGCAGGCGCTGATTCTGAGAGCGGTTCGCATGCAGCGTGGCGCAGGTGACACCGCCCTGTTCGAGCTTTTTGGCGATCTTGTCCGCGCCGTGCTTCGTGCGGCTGAAAACGAGCACCATCTGCAGTTTTTCATCTTCGAGCAGGTGGGCGAGCAGGGCCATCTTGAGATGCTTCGCCACTTCATAGACGAGCTGGGTCACGGTCTCCGCCGGATTGGCGCGTTTGCCGATCTGCACGATCTTCGGCGAGTGCTGGAACTCGTGAGTGAGGCTTTCGATCTCCTTGGAGAGCGTGGCGGAAAACATCAGCGTCTGCCGCTTCTTCGGCAGTTGGTTGAGAATGCGGCGGATGTCCGGCAAGAAGCCCATGTCGAGCATGCGGTCGGCCTCATCGAGCACAAGGTATTCGAGCTGGGAGAAATCGGCGCAGCGCTGGCCCATGAGGTCGAGCAGACGCCCGGGACAGGCGATGACGATGTCGCTGCCGGCACGCAGCGCGTCCTTCTGCGGCTTCTCGCCGACGCCGCCATACACTTTGGCAATCTTCAGCGGCAGATGCCGCGCGTAGGCGAGCACGTTCTCCTCGATCTGTGCCACGAGTTCGCGCGTCGGTGCCAGCACGAGCACGCGGGTGCGGCGGCGCTGGCCCTGCGGGATCGGATGAGAGGTCAAGCGTGTCAGGATCGGCAGGGTGAAGGCGGCGGTCTTTCCCGTGCCGGTTTGGGCGATGCCGATCACGTCTCCGCCTGCGATCACCACCGGAATGGCCGCCGCCTGGATGGGCGTGGGCTCGGTGTAACCGGCTTCTTGAATGGCTTGGAGGATGTTGGGATCGAGCCCGAGGGGTTGGAAAGACATTGGCCTCCCTTAAGCGCTCCCCAGCTCGGAAGCGAGGTGTTTCCACCGGATCATCGCTGGCGGCGGCTGATCCGCCTCCGCTGCCGGGCCACGTTCGCGTCATTCGCCCAAAAAAGCGGTTGATGCGTATCGCAAACCGGAGCAAACGGCAGTCACCAGATGGCTAGGCTATTTTTCGCGATCGATGATGGAGAGCAGGAGGTGCCGTTAACGGATCACCTCACCCTCGGACGTGCGGAAGGAAATGACGTGGTGGTGGATGACGAGCGCATGAGCCGCCACCATTCGGAGGTGCTTTGTCACGCGGACGGCCGGGTGGAGGTCCGTGATCTCGGCTCCCGCACCGGCACGTTGGTGAACGGGGAGGCCGTGCAGTCCCGCATGCTTCGTGATGGTGACAGGATCGTCTTCGGGCCGTTGCATGCCCGGTTCGAGATGGACACGCCCGCTGCCCCGGAGCCTGCGGAAAAAACGGACGCGGAGCCATCTGCGGAGAAACAGCGTGTTTCTGAGGAAATCGAGACCCTACGCCGCGAACTGGCGGACTGGCGGAGCCGTGCCGAACAGGAGCGCGGCGAGCATGAGGCGCGGCTGCGCACGTTGCGCACAGCGGAGGAGCGCCTGGCGCCGATCCAGGCCGCTGCTACGCATGCTGAGAGCACGCACCGCGAATGGCTGGCCGCCATCGAGGTACTTTCCACCGAACATCAGGAGAAATCCGTCCTCCTCACGAAGGCGGGCGAGGAACTGAAGGCCAAGCAGGCAGCGCTGAAGCAGGTGGAGGCCGATACGGAAGCCGCGCGTCGGGAACTGGCAGGCTTTTCCGAGCAGCAGGAGACCCTCCGCGTGAAAGCGGCGAAGTCGGAGCAGGAGCTGAGCGAGGCTGCCGCAGCCCTCGAGCGTCTGCGGCTGGAAACCTCCGAGTGGGAGACAAAAGCGGGCGAGCAGCGCCGCCTCAGCGGGGAGCTGGAGGGCCGCATCGCGCAGTCGCAGTCCCTCGCGGATGAAAAGGCCGCGCAAGTTTCAACGGTGGAAGCGAAGGTGAAGGAGCTTCACAATGAGCAGTCACGGCTCGAACCCGAAATTGCCCGTCTGAAGACGGAAATGGCGGATTGGAGCGGCCGGATCACCGATACCCGACAGCAGCACGAAGAAGCACAAAAGCAGCTTCAGGAGGCGGGTGCCGATTTGGAGCGGGTTCAAGCCCAAGTCGCCGAGCACGAAGTGCGTGCTCGCGAAGCGGCAGCTTTGGCGGAAGCCCATGATGCCAGGGGCAAAGCCGGCGAAGAGGTGCTGGCCCAACTGCAGCAGCAGCAAACGGTCGCCGAGGCGGCCCTGAGCGAGGTGAGAGGAAAATTGACGACGGAGGAGGCCGCGCTGGCGGCGCTCCTGCAGCGCTTTACGGAAACGGACGAGAGCCTCCAGCAGGCGAAGGTGCAACTGGCGGAGTCCGAGGTGCGGCTGGAGCAGCTCAGCGCCGCGATGCCGCAGGCAGCCCAGGCGCGTGAGGTGCTCGCCAGCCTGGAATCGATGCGGGTGACGGCGGAACAGCACCTGTCCGGGACGCGCTCGACTTTGAAGGAAGTGGAAGGTCAGTTGGCGGAAAAAGAGGCCGCCGTGCGCGGACTGGCCGCGGAAGAGGAGCAGGCGCGTGCGCGTTTGGACGAACTGACCGGGCGCGAGTCCGCGCTGAAGGCGGAGGTCGCCACGCTTTCCGCCTCCGTCCGCGAGCAGCAGGCCACGCTCGACCAGATCCGCACGCTGGGGGCGCGGCAGGAGGAGACCGCCCGCGCCATCGAGGCCGCACGCCAGGAACTGGCCGGTCTCCGGGCGCAGATCACGCCGCTGCGGACCTGGAAGGACGCCATGGATCTGCTTTATGCGCGTTTTGCAGAGCTGCCGCAGGCCTCGCCGGAAGCGCAGGAGGTCTGGCGGGAGATCGAGTCCGGAAAGGCGAAACTGCGGCAGTACATCGTCGCCACCCAGATGCGGGTGCCGCGCATCGTGCACATCGAATTTTCGAAGGAAGGGCTGAAACCCCGGCTGCCGATGAAGTCCGAGCGCATGCGGGGCAAAGCGGACGGGAAAAAGGCCTGAGCCCCCGGCTACCGCCGCGTGAAGGACCTTGTCATGCCGCGTCTTCCTGCGGAGAGTGCGGGCATCATGAAGATCGACGCCCTTTCCCGACTCGAACGCCATGCGAAGCGCATCGCCGAGATCGCCACCGTGCTGGGAAAATACGGGCTGGCGGATCTTTTCGGCGGATTCGACTACGGATGGCTCAATGGCATGCTGCAGAGTTCGGACGGTCAGGCTCTGACCGGCACGGTCACCACGGCGGCGCGCACCCGCATGGCACTCACGGAGCTGGGCACGACCTTCATCAAGCTGGGGCAGATGCTCAGCACGCGCTCCGACCTCCTCGGCCCCGAGCTCACGGACGAGCTCGCGTCCTTGCAGTGCAATATCCCGCCGGACGCTGCGGAGATCGCCCGGGCGACGATCGAGCGGCAGCTCGGGCGCCCCGTGGATGAGCTTTTCGCCGAGTTTGACGACACGCCGCTCGCTGCGGCATCCATCGCCCAAGTCCATGCCGCAGTGCTGCCGAACGGACGCAGCGTCGTGGTGAAGGTGCGCCGCGCCGGCGTGGCGGTGCAGGCGGCTACGGATCTGGAGATCGTCCAGGCGCTGGCGGAGCTGCTGGAGAAGCACTCGCCAGCCTTCCGGGCCTACCAGCCGGTCGCGCTCGTGCGCCAGTTCCGCCGCACGCTGCTGCGGGAAATGGACTTCACCTATGAGCACCGGAATCTGGAGGAATTCGGTCGCAACTTTGCCGACGAGCCCACGGTGTGCATCCCGGAGGTTTTCAGGGACTTCTGCTCCCATGAGGTGGTCACGATGGAGCGCCTCGAAGGCATTCGCGGCACCGACATCGATGAACTGCGGCAGTCGGGCGAGGATCTGGGCGAGTTCGCACGACGCGGTGCGAACATGTACCTCGAGATGGTCTTCCGCGACGGCTTCTACCATGCCGACCCGCATCCCGGCAATCTGCTACTGCTTCCTGGCAACATCGTCGGTGTGATCGACTGCGGCATGGTGGGCCGCATCGACGAAGACCTGCGCGACGAGGTGGAGGCGCTGCTCATGGGCATCGTGGAGAACGATTCGTCCCTGGTCGCGGAACAGGTCCTACGCCTCGGCGCGGTGCCGACCTCCTGCTCGCGTGAAAAGCTGCGCGCGGACCTGCAGGACTTCATGGCGGATTTCACCGGCCACCCGCTGAAGGAGATCCACGTCGGCGCGGCTTTGGGGAACCTGGTGGAGATCATCCGGCGCCATCACATCGTGCTGCCACCGGCGCTGGCGCTGCTTTTGAAGACGATCATCGTGCTGGAGGGCACCTCCCGCCGCCTGAGCCCGGACGTGAGCCTCACGGAGCTGATGCAGCCCTACTGCTCGCGCCTGCTGCTGCGCCGCTTCTCGCCGGGCCGGGTCGCCAAACGCGCCCGCCGCGCCTACCGCTCGTGGGACCGGCTGTTCACCGCCCTGCCGCGTGATTTGGCCGATCTTCTGGCGCGTTTCCGGGACGGCACGCTCACGGTGCATCTCGACCACCGGCACCTCGACCCGATCGTGAACCGCCTCGTGCTCGGCATCCTGACCGCCGCCGTGTTTCTCGGCTCCAGTGATCTGTGGAGCCGCAAGGCGCCGCCGCTGCTCTTCGACGTCTCCGTATTTGGGGCCATCGGCTACGCGCTGTCCCTCTTCCTCGGCTGGCGTCTGCTGCGGGCCATTCGGAAATCCGGGAACATTCAGTCGAAGGATTGAGATTGCCGTGCGGGCCGGTTTCTCGCAAACTCGGGAGAAATCATCCCCGCCATGCAACCGCCGCCCATCCCCAGCAAAGACGCGGAGCACCTCCGCATCCTGTCCATCTGCCACTATGTCGTGGCGGGTCTGTCCTTTCTCGGCATCGGATTCCTGGTCTTCCATTACCTCTTCATGAAGACGGTTTTCGGAAACGCGAAAATGTGGGACAAGGTGAAGGATGCGCCGCCTTTTTCGCCGGACGAATTCTTCGGGCTCATGCAGTGGGTCTATGTCGCCGGAGGGGTGTTGATGATCACCGGTTCGATCCTTTCACTGATGTCGGGCCGTTTTATCGCCCGGCGGAAGGCCCGAACCTTTTCCATCGTCGTCGCCGGCCTGATGTGCATGCAGATCCCCTTTGGCGCCGTGCTGGGCGTTTTCACCATCATCGTGCTGACGCGTGACTCCGTGATGCGGCTCTATGGCGCGACCGACCCGGCTTGAAATGCGCGATTCTTGACTGCTTGACCTCTTGACCCTTTCGCCCACCACGGCGAGAAAAGCCCTCCGTCTCCCACCCCTCCCTTCCCCATGTATTTCCTCGGCATCGACAGCGGCACTCAGAGCACGAAAGCCATCGTGCTCGATCTCGACACAGGTAAAATCCTCGCCAGCGGGCATTCGAGCTACGATTTGATCGACGGCCTGCCGCCGGGCCATCTGGAGCAGAATCCGCAGGACTGGCTCGACGCGGTGGACGCCTCCGTGCAGCAGTGCCTCGAACAAATCGGCGCTGACAAGGCCAAGATCGCCGGCATCGGCGTCAGCGGCCAGCAGCACGGCCTCGTGGCGCTCGGAGCGGACGACAAACCGGTGCGTCCGGCCAAGCTGTGGTGCGATACGTCAACGCAGCCGCAGTGCGCGGAGATCGCACATCATTTCGGCGGACAGCCGGGCGTGATCGCGCTCGCCGGGAATGCCATGCTGCCGGGCTACACGATCCCCAAGCTACTGTGGATGAAGCAGAACGAGCCGGAAAACTTCGCAAAGACGAAGACCATCCTGCTGCCGCACGATTACATCAACTTCTGGCTCAGTGGCGTGAAGCGCATGGAATACGGCGACGCCTCCGGCATGGGCATCCTCAACGTGAACACACGCGAGTGGTGCCACGAGATCTGCGATTACATCGATCCCTCCGTGCGCGGCATGCTGCCGCCGCTGGGGTCGTCCAAAGCCGTGCATGGCACGATCCGCAAGGACCTGGCCGTGAAGTGGGGACTGAATTTCGACGTCATCATCAGCGCCGGCGGCGGTGACAACATGATGGGCGCGATCGGCACCGGAAACATCAAGCCGGGTGTCGTCACCGCCAGCTTTGGCACCAGCGGCACGCTCTACGGCGTGGCCGGATCACCGGTGGTGGATGGCCAGGGCGAGGTGGCCGCCTTTTGCGACAGCACGGACCAGTGGCTGCCGCTGGTCTGCACGATGAACGTCACCGTCGTCACCGAGCAGGTGCGCGAGATGTTCCGTTGGGACCTGAAGCAGCTCGAAGCCGCCGTGAAGACCGCCAAGCCGGGCGCGGATGGCGTGATGTTTCTGCCCTACCTCAATGGCGAGCGCACCCCGAACCTGCCGGAAGGCACCGGCGTGATCCACGGCCTGCGCCCCACGAACATGACACCGGCGAACATGGCCCGCGCCGCCGTGGAAGGCGCCACGCTGGGGCTGGCCTACGGCTTGAAGCGTTTCCGTGATCTCGGCATGAACCCGACCGAAATCCGCCTCACCGGCGGCGGCAGCAAGAGCGCCGTCTGGCGTCAGATCGCCGCCGACTGCTTCAATGCCGAAGTCGTCACACTCAACACCAGCGAGGGCGCCGCGCTCGGCGGTGCGATCCAGGCCGCCTACGCCCAGGCGAATCAGGGCGGCGCTGAAAAGGTCAGCTATGAAGACCTCTGCGCCAAACTCGTCACCCTCGACGAATCCACCCGCTGCAAGCCGGACGCCGCGAACGCAGCGATCTATGCCGCCCAGCTCGAAAAGCAGATGGAACTCACCGGCCGCCTCAACCAGACCGCCTGGCTCTGAAGCTCCCATCTTGACCTTTCTGACCCTTCCCGCATGAAACCCACCGCCCGCACCGAATCCAACGCCGTCGTCATCGAACTGGAGGGGGATGCCGACCTGGCGGTCGTGCCCGAGTTCCAAAAGCTCGTGCGTGAACAAATGAAGGCCAACGTGAAGCGCCTCATCATCGACTTCACGAAGGTCACCTTCGTGAACACTCCCGTGTGGGCCGTGGTGGTCGAGTACTTCCAGCATGCCAGCGGCGCTGGCACGGAGTTTGCCCTGGCGGGTATTCAGGGAAGGGTGGAGGCCTCGTTCAAGATCGTCCGCCTCGGCGACTTCATCACGCATCTGCCGACTCTCGACGAGGCGCTCCGTGCGCCCGACCTGACGAGCCGGCGCTAGGCAGGAATTCTCGGGACCGCCACCATGGAAGCCTTCCGCCAATACCTCGCATTGTGCGGCAGCCTCCTTTTCTGGCTGTTCGTGGCGCCGTTTCGCGGCAAGCCATGGCGCATCGGTCACACCTTCGCCCAGATCGTCCGCATCGGCGTGCATGCGGTGCCGATGTCCGCCCTCACCGCCCTGACGATCGGCGTGGTGCTGGCCATGCAGTCTGCGGCGCAGCTCGCGAAGCTGGGGGCGACGGTCTATGTGCCGGGGCTCGTTTCCTCCAGCCTCATTCGTGAGCTGGCGCCGCTGGTCACGGCGGTGATCGTGATCGGCCGCAGCGGTTCCTCCGTCACCGCAGAGCTCGGCACCATGAAGGTGTCGGAAGAAATCGAGGCGCTCGAAGTCATGGCGATTCCGCCGATGTCCTACCTCATCATCCCCCGCTTTCTCGCCATGGTGATCATGATGCCGCTGCTGGCCGTGTTCAGCATCTACGTCGGCCTCGCCGGCGGCTGGTTGATCAGCCATTACTCGCTTCACATGTCCACGGCGTTCTACGTGACGCATGCACTGCAGTACGTCGAACTGCGGGACGTCGGCATCGGCCTGCTGAAGAGTGGCGTCTTCGGCGTGCTTATCGTCACCATCGCCTGCAGCATCGGCTTGAACGTCTCCGGCGGCGCTGAAGGCGTGGGGCTGGCCACCACGCGCTCGGTGGTGGTTTCGCTGCTGAGCGTCTTCGTGGCCAATGCCCTGCTCACCGCGCTGTTTTTCTTCTGATGTCCGCCGCCGAACCAGATGCCACGTTGGGCGAGCCGATCATTGAGGTCGATTCGCTGGTGCGGCATTTTGGGAAGCAGACCGTGCTTAATGGCGTGAGCTTCAAAGTCCACGCCGGTGACACCTTTGTCATCATGGGCGGCAGCGGCTGCGGCAAGAGCACCCTGCTGCGCCATCTCATCGGCACGGAAAAGCCCACCTCCGGCAGCATCAAGATTTTCGGCCAGGAGATCACCGGCATGAAGGCGGACGCCCTGCAGAAGCTGCGCGGCCGCTACGGCATGCTCTTTCAATCCGGTGCGCTGCTACAGTCCCTCACCGTCGCCGAAAATGTGGCGCTGCCGCTGGTCGAACACACGCCGCTCGACGCCGGGCTGATCGACACCGTGGTCAAAATGAAGCTGGAGCAGGTGGGGCTGACCGGTCACGGGCACAAGAAGCCCTCCGAGATCAGCGGCGGCATGAAAAAACGCGCCGCGCTGGCCCGGGCGCTCGCGCTGGACCCGCCGCTCGTTTTCAGCGATGAACCCACCGCCGGGCTCGACCCCATCATGACCGCAGTGGTCGATGAACTGACCCAGCGCCTCACGCAGAAGATCGGCGCCACCGTGGTCGTCGTCACGCATGACATGAACAGTGTCTTCCGCATCGGCACCCGCATCATCATGCTCGGCACCGGCGCCAATCAGGGCAGGATCATCGCCCAGGGCACGCCGGAGGAGATTCGGGCGGATCCGGATCCGGCCGTGCAGCAGTTCATCAACGGCGATCCCGACGGGGACGGCGTGGATGACACCGGCGAGCTGCTCTACCGCGACATGCTTCTCCGCAAACTATGACCTCCCACGCATCATGAAAAACAAGCACGACGCCCTCGTGGCCGCTCTCGTCATTCTTTGTTCGGTCGTGCTCCTCGCCGCGCTGCTGTTCGCGATCGCCGGCGATCCCTGGCGCCAGCCGCATCTGCGATTCTCCGTGGATTTTGAGGACGTCACCGGCATCCGCCGCAACACGAACGTGCTCTATGTCGGCGACCACGTCGGCGTCGTCCAGGGCATCGAGCACCTCGCCCCGGCGGACCGCCTGGTGCCGGAGCGGTCCGTGCGTGTCCACATCGAGGTCACGGAAAAAGTGCCCATCCCCGCGAATGTGAAGGTGATCATCAGTGCCGAGTCCATGCTCGGCGAAAAGCACATCGCCGTCGTGCGCTTGGACGACGAGGACGGCCTGCTGGCGGACGGCGCCCGGCTCACCTCCTCCAGCCTCGGCAGCATGCTGGAGATGATGCTGCCCGGCGGGGATGAGATCCTCGCGAACATCGCGTCCATCACCAAGGACATCAAGAAAATCACTGACCCCCTCGGCAAAGGAGATGCGGCGGAGAAGATCACGGGCTCTCTCGCAAACCTCGAAGAGTTCACGGCAAAGCTGAACGCCCTCTTTGCCGGGGACGGCAAGACGCCCGGCATCGGCCAGAAACTCAACCAGGTGGCCGACAGGCTCAACGAAACCGCCGCCGGCATTCAAGAACTCGTTAAAGGTCCGGAAGGCGCAGCGGGCAAGGGCCTGGCCGGACGTGCCGATGCCATTCTGGCCAATCTCGAAGTCTTCTCCAACGAGCTGAATCAAACGATCGCCGGCGCCGATGACAAGCCGGGCCTGCGCGCGCGCATTGAAGAGATCACGACCGATCTTCATCAGTTGCTGGCCGGTGGAGAGGGCGCTGCCAGCCCCGGACTGAACCAGCAGATCGACACCACGATGCGGAAGATCAACCTGCTGGTGGAGGAGATGAGCGCCCTCGTCATCTGGGGCGAGTACATCACCGGCACGCTCGCGGAAAAGCCCAGCCGCCTGATCTTCGGCAGCAAGGAGAACGACGTGCCGACGAAGGAGCAGATCATCGAGCACGTGCGCAGCAGCCAGACGCCCTACCCCGTGCGTATCAAGGAGCTCGAGTCCGGTGCCAAGCCGCAGCCTCAAAACAACAGCCCGATGCCGCCGGAATCCGCCTCTCCCGAGGACAAGAGAAAAGGCGTCCTGAACCTCTTCAAGCGCCGTGAATAGCCCGCAGCCCATCGCCTCCCGTCAGAGCGTGCTGATCGACGTGGCCCGGCGTCTGAGCAGCACGCACGACCCGGTCGAGCTCGTCGATCACATCCTGCAGCGCTCGCGGGAGGTCATGGACTGCGAGGTCTGCTCCATCCTGCTGCCGGACGGGCCGGAGGAGGACCTCGTCATCCGCTCCACCCTTGATCCGATCAATGCCATGGAGGTGCGCGTGCCGAAGGGCCGGGGCATCGCCGGGGATGTCTTCGCCACAAAAAAGGTCGTGAACATCGAGGACGCGCTCAGCGATCCCCGCCACTTCCGCCCGGCCTCCGATCGCTCGGATCTCGTGACCCGCGCCATGGTCACCGTGCCGCTGCTGGACGGCGAACGCTGCCTCGGCGTCATGCAGGCGATCAATCCCAATCAGGGCGCGGCTTTCGATGCGCAGGACGTGGAGATTTTCGAAACCTTCGCCAGTCTGATCGCGGTGACCCTGCTGCGCCTTGAGTCGCAGAAGAAGGCCATTCAGGAGGCGGAAAACCGCCAGCAGCTTTCCCTCGCCACCGAGATCCAAAACTCCTTCCTCCCGGCCTCCGAGGTCCGCATTGGCGACATCGCGGTGGAAAGCTTCTACCAGCCGGCCAGCGAGGTCGGCGGGGACTTCTACTTCTGGCATGAGATCGACGACGGCAAGATCCTGCTCGGCGTTGGCGACGTGTGCGGCAAGGGCCTGCCCGCCGCGCTGGACATGGCGCGCGGCACCACGCTCATCGCCTCCACCGCGCATCTTTGCGTCACCCTGAACCTCGCGGAATGGATGGCCGCCCTGAATCAGCGCCTTTGCGGCGTGATGAAGGCGGGGCGCTTCATCGCCATCAATGCGATGGTGCTTTGCCCGAAGACGCGCCGCGTGTGGCTCTGCTGCGCCGGGCTGCCGGGTGCGCAGGTGCGGGATGCCGAGGGCTGGAAAGAAGTCCCCGCTCCGGGCAATGCGCCGCTGGGCATTTCCTGCGCCGCGCGTTACCAGGCCTGCGAGCTGCCCCTGGCCGCCGGCCGCCAGTGGATGCTCTTCACCGATGGCATTCTCGAGGTGCGGAACAGCGCGGGCGAGTACTTCGAGGATGCCGCCTTCGCCGCAGCGCTGGCAGAAATGGACAGCGGCGATGCCTCCCTGACCCGCCTCGTGGAGCGGTGGTGTGGCTTTGCGCAGGCTTCCAGCTACCAGGACGACGCCACCGTACTCATGATCACCGATCACGCCGCCCCGCCGCCCTCTGAAATCTCCCTTCAGACCTGCCGGCCCGACACGCTGCGGCAGATGCGCGACTTCATCGATGCATGGGCGGCCTGGCACGCGCTGCGCGATGACCTGACCGGCCGCCTCGTCCTCGGCTGCGATGAAGTGATGAGCAACGTCTGCAAGTACGCCTACGGCCCGGACTGCGCGGAGCGGCCCGCCCTCTGCCGCATCGAGTCGGACGCGGACACGATCCGCATCCTGATCGAGCATCGCGGTGAAGGCATCACGAACGAGGACTTCGAAAAACTCGTCTCGCCACCGTCCATCGGGGAGCGCGTCGGCGGGCTCGGGCTGCACGTCATTCGCGAGGTGTTCGACCGCGTCGATTTCCGCCGTGAGTCGGACCGCTCGGTCATCGAGTTGGTGAAATCGCTCGCGGTGGCATCGCCCGGTTGATGTGGCGGCGGATCGCGCCAAGGATGCCCGCCGCATGGCCAAAATTCGCATCAAGTCCGCTGGAAAAATCATCGCCTGGATGATGCGCGGCATCGCCATGACCCTGCGCTTCGAGATCGAAGACAACGCGGCCGTCTTCAACACCACGCGTGGGAACACGATCTGGGCCTTCTGGCACAACAGCATGTTCCTCATCCCCTGGCTGCATTCCGAGTGGTTCGCGCAGATCCCTGGCACCGTTTTGACCAGTCCCAGCGGCGACGGGCAGATCATCGCGGACATTTGCGCCAGCTTTGACATCGAAGCCTCGCGCGGCTCCAGCTCCAAACCGGAAAAAGGCATGAGCGCCCTCATCGCGCTCGCCGGAAAGGCCCGGGAGGGCTACGACATCGGCATCACGCCGGATGGTCCGCGCGGGCCGAAGTATCGCGTGCAGCCCGGCGTCGTGAAGCTGGCCCAGCTCACCGGTGTACCGCTCATCCCGGTGAACATTCACTACAGCCGCGCCTTCCGCTTCAAGACCTGGGACGCGTTTCAGATCCCGCTGCCCTTTTCCACCGTCACGATGAAGTTCCATCCGCCGCACGTCATCCCACGGCGCTTGAGCGAGGAAGAGTTCGAGCAGCGTCGAGCTGAGATCGAGTCCGTCCTGCGCGTTCACACACGGGATCTTGAAAACGCGCCGGCTGACGGCTAGCCTCGCGCCATGGAAACGCTCTCCGTCCGTTGCAACCACTGCGGTGCGCCGCTTGAAGTCGGGGCCGACACCCGCTTCGTCACCTGCCAGTTTTGCAGCAGCACCTTGGAGGTGAAGCGCACGGACAACTCCGTCTTCACCAGGGAAGTCGCCAAGATCGCCGAAAACACCGGGCGCATGGCGGAGAGCCTCGAAGTCATCCAGCTTCAGAACGAGATCCAGCAGCTCGACCGCGAGTGGGGCATCGCTGAGGCAGGCCGCATGGTGCACGGACGCACCGGCCCGCGCACGCCGGGCAATCCCGTTTTCGGACTCGCCTTCACCCTCTTCTTTGCCGTGGTGTGTTTCTTGATGGCGTCAGGTTTCGCGTCCTCGGGGGCGGGCATCTTCACCATCGTTCCCGTCGGCATGGGGGTCTTTGCCTTGATCACAGGCGTCATGGGAATGATCCGGGGAGAAGAGCGCAAGTCCGCAGAGACCGACTACCAGCAGCGCCGCGCGGAACTCGTTCAGCGGTTGGATGCGCTGAGGAAGGAGTGAGTCGGCTCCCGTTTACTCTGCCACCCCGCGCCATGCCTGCCGCCACACCTCAACTCGTTCTGAACCACGACACTTACGACGTCGTGCTGCAGCGCATCATCCCGGAGGCCACGCGCTCCCTTTGGCTCGTCACCGCCGATTTGAAGGACCTCCACACCAAGACCACGGGCAAGAAATTCGTTCCGCTGCTCCAGGTGCTCGCCGCCAAACTCGACGAAGGCGTCGAGGTCCGGCTCGTCCACGCCAAGGAGCCCGGCCCGCGCTTTCGGAAGGATTTCGACCGCTTCCCGCAGTTCCTGAACAGCGACCGCTTCGAGCGCATCCTCTGCCCGCGCATGCACATGAAGGCCGTCATCGCCGACGGCCGCATCGCCTACATCGGCTCCGCAAACCTCACCGGCGCCGGTCTCGGCGCCAAGGGCGATCACCGCCGCAATTTCGAGGCCGGAATCGTCACCGAGGACCGCGGCACGATCGCCGAACTCATGGAGTTCCTCGATTCCTTCTACCTCGGCGACCACTGCCTCAAGTGCCAGCGCCGCGACGTCTGCCCCGATCCCATCGTTTGAAAGCGGTCGCTCCGGGTGGCGGTGCCGGCGCCGGATTGAGGACGTTTGAATGGGACGGGCGTGACATCGGCCAAGCCCGGAGGGCTTCTGTCGATAGCCCAGGGTTGGAACAACCCCGTGAAGATAATGCTGGCGCGAAGGGCAAGTCACCGATCCCCGTGCTGGAGAAGTATCACGCGCGAATCACGAACCTGCACCTGAAGGACCGCACCGCCGACGGCGGAAACGTCCCCTGGGGCCAGGGCCAGACACCGATCAAGGAAGTGCTGCAGTTGATGAAGAAAGAGAAGTGGACCTTCCCCGCTGAGATCGAGCTGGAATACAAGGTCCCCGAAGGCTCCAACGCCGTCGCCGAAGTGGCGAAGTGCGTCCAGTATTGCAATGAAGCGCTGGCGTGAGCGTTGCAAAGCGTATCCGCTAACTTGAATGACATCCTCGCTGCCGTTTCAGATGTGCCACCGATAGTCTGGGATGAGAAGTAAGGTGGTCACAGTTTGTGACCGGCTTCTTGCTTGAATAGCGGTAAATGTGGTGCTCGCGAACCGGTCTTGGCAAATCAGTGCCGCGAGCTACGATCAAATACACTGGAATTGAGCCGCCTCTTGACTCGTAGTTTAACTCCGTGTAGCTCATCCGCCATGAAGTTCCAAGAAGGCCAGACGTTTCTCTCACTATTTCTCGATCCAGGGAGGGTCGAATATGCTGCTGGATCGGCTCGCGAGGCAGCTTCGAGCGAAGACTGGCAGCGTGAGACAAAGTTGCTGGGGCAGGTGGCAACGCCATCGGCGGTTGCTTCATTGATGGCTCGGTGGGTAATGTCGGCCAAGCCAGAACTTGTGCTCGATCCGGCGGCTGGATTGGGGAACTTGCTTCATGCCTGTGCCGACATTCGAGATAGCGTGAAGCTGGTCGGCGTGGAGCGGGACGAGGCTACGTTTCGCCAAGCAAAACGCACGGCACCACATGGCACAAAACTGATCCTGGCTGACTACTTGTTCGCGGAGTCGGGACAGTTCACGGGCATCATTGCCAATCCGCCGTATGTGAAGTCACAGCGGCTCGAATACTCCGATGCCGAATGGCGCTACTTCGACGAGCGATTCGGCCTGCCGCTGGATCGGCTGACGAATCTTTATGCGATTTTCCTGCTCAAGATTTGGGAAGACCTGGCTCTCGGTGGTCGAGCGGCAGTGTTATTGCCTGCTGAGTTCATGAACGCGAACTTTGGCGAGGAAATCAAGGAACGGCTGCTCAAGGAGATGCGCCCTGCTGGTCTGATTGTCTTTGCGCCTGAACTGAACTTGTTTGCCGATGCACTGACTACGAGCGCGATCATCTTTCTGGAGCGGGGCGGTGCGAAAGATCGTCAGGTAAAAGCGATCAAAGCATCGTCGCTTGAGTCGGCAGAGCTATTCGTCAGTGACCTCCTCGGAGAGATGGCAAGCTCGCTGACTCAAACCGTTCACGACCTACGCAATTTCGATCCACGCGAAAAATGGCTGAACTCCTTGCTGGAGAACGAGCCTTCAAAGAACGTTCACCATCTGACCCGAAAGATTGGCGATTACTTCCAGTGTCGGCGAGGTATTGCTACAGGAGCCAACGACTTCTTCTGCCTGAGCGAGGCGCTTCTACGAGAGCATCGGCTGACTCGAGAGCACATCGAACCTTGCGTCACGAAGGCAACCGATGCGGATGGAATCGTCTTCACTCGACGCAAGTTGGACAATTTGGCGAACTCTGACCGGCGCTGTTACTTGCTCAGTCCACGAGTGAATGGCGTTGAGTTGGATTCCTATCTTCGCGCGGGTCAAGAGCTTGGAATTCACGAGCGTCACCTGCCGAGCCATCGTCCTGTTTGGTATCAGCCGGAAAATCGTGCTGTGGCGGATGTGTGGGTGGCCGTGTTCTCGCGTGAAACGGTGAAATTCATACTGAATACCTCGGGCGCGAAGAACCTCACATGCTTCCACGGTCTGTATGCTCGCGAAGGCAAAACAAGTCTCGCGCCCTTGCTGGTTCTTTTTCTCAACAGCTCTTGGGGCCGCATCGCTTTCTCAAAGGTGAACCGTTTTTATGGCGACGGCTTGAACAAGCTGGAACCAAAGGATGTGGAAGCCATGCCTTGCCCAGCGTTGCCAGCGCAAACAGCGGAGCAAGCGAAGCAGCTCACCGCTCGCCTGATTGAGCTTGAGTCAGTGCGGGATGACAAACGTCGCCGCATCATGGATAGCATGGTCGCTGAGATGCTGGACTTACCAGTCATCGACGACACCGAACCTAAACAGCGGGCAGAAGCACCTGACGCGCCGCTTCCGCGTCCAGCGAAAAACCTCCGCCGCACGGCACCACGAAAGCGTCGTGCCGTCCCAGCTCAGTGACGCGGTGCTCGGCCTCGAATTGAGGCAACTCCGTGGCACTGCCAATCTTGGTGCCGCTGGTGATTGGGATCATGATCGTGGCCTTCTCCTGACTCTTGGCCGGCGTCTCAATGGTGAAACCTGTGCCGCTGGCGATGATGGAGAAGATGTCGAGGAAGTTGATGGCAAAGATCGAATCGAAGAACACTTGGCAGTAGCTCTGGACCACACCGTAACGCTCCAGCCAGCGATAAACGATGATGAGGTCTTCCACCTTCACGGTGAAGCTCGGCGTCTCACGAGCAGTCTTGTTGCCTGCCTTACGCTGCTGCTGGCGCACTCGCATGTAGGTCAGAGCCTCGAACTTGCTAGAACGCACTTCGATGGAAGCGAGACCTTGATTCACGAAGGCGTCACTATCGTCGTGGCTCAGTTCTGAAATGTCGTCTGGCGCGGCAGCATGGCTTGGCAAGATCAGCAAGTCGGGCCGCTTGCCGAAACGTCGTGTTTCTTCGATGCCGGCCAGATACCTTGCCTTGAACTCAGGATGACCAGCGGCAATTCGGTCCGTATTGCCATACTGCACGACCTTCAAATCGGGGAACGCAGGACGAAGCGCGAGAGACAGACTGTGCTCCGCCCAATCACCCATCGCGCGATTCGCCAGGAACTCCGAACGCGCATCCGTTGGCACCGTAATCTTCTTCGCGGGCGGCTTGCCTTCGCCGCCGAATTCCAGATGCCTTGCTTCGATTCCCTTCCGCTCCAGCGTCGCTATGACTCCGGGCAGGGTGTCTTTCAATTTGGAGAGATAGGCGACGTTCATCGGGGCTTCCTCCCGTCAAAGGTGAACAGATCACGAACCTCGACATTCAGCGCATCCGCGAAGCTCTGGAGTCCAGCTACCGACGGCGCGTTAACTCCACGCTCGACCAGACTGATGAACTCGACCGAGCAGCTAATCACTTCCGCCAGAGCCTCTTGAGTGAGTCCCTGCTTCTTCCGCAACGTGGCGATTCGCTGTCCGAGCTTCTTCTGTAACACGGAGTTTAGCTACCACCTGCCATCGGCGATGGCCACGGAGCTAAACTACGGCTTTGTTCAATTCGGCCCGTCTTACTTGTGATACTCCTGCAGCGCCCTCACCTGCACCTCGCTGCCTTGCAGTGACTTGATCGCCCGCAGCGCCGCATCGGCACCACGCAGCGTGGTCATGATGGGAATGCGATTCTGCATCGCCGCCGTGCGGATCTCCACCTCATCTTCGCGGGGGTTCTTGCCACTTGGCGTGTTGATCACCAAAGCCATGTCTTTGTTCTTCATCAGGTCGATGACGTTGGGGCGCTGGCCGAGGTCGGGTTTCATTTGGCGCAGGCGGCGCGGATGGATTCAGCGAGCATTTTGCGTGGGTCGATGACCTTTCCTGGGTCGGCGGCCTGGGTTTGCCGGTAGCGATTGCCCAAGCGTTTTAAATCTCCTCCGCTGTCGGCGAAGAACTTCCGGCGAACTTCACGCAGCCATCCGAGGCCGTCGTCGTGGGTATTGGACGTGGGTGTCATGGCATGGACTCCATTATCTCAAACGGCGTCTGTAGCAATGGCGTTGGAAGGCCCATGGAGCCGTTGACCCGGCGGATGTGGTCGAGCTTGTTGCGGTTGGCGACGTGCTTGCAGTTCGAGGTGACCAGACGGTCGCAGTGATGGAAGGAGGCGAGCGCCAGATGATGGGGCTTTGCCCGGTTTCGTTCATTTCGGTCCTTCGGATGGGGCGTGGCTGGCGGAAGCGGGAGGTGGGAGGGCGGGATCAAGGAGTGACGCCATCTTGGCGTCAGGGGATGGGACGGCGGGGTGCCGTCGCGCCTTGAGGGGACCCACGCCCTTGCGGGCGCAGCTACGGGCGGGATGCCTCCGCGGCTCGGTCAAACCTTGGCGGCGACGCGGCGCAGGGGCTGGGCGGCGGGCTGTGGCTTGGGGATTTTCAGTTCGGTCGTGCGGGCACCGCTGGGGGCGGGCCTGGCGGAGGTGAGGTCCATGACTTCGAGGGTGCGCTCGGCCTGAATGACGCTGCCGTTCCAGGAGGTGACGACGGGATAGACCTGGGCGGTGTTGGCGAGATAGACTTTGCCGCGAACGAGCTCTTCCGGCGGGCGGAGCTGCATCTGGCCGAGCTTGTAGATGGGTTCGACGAAGGGGGCGCGGAAGATGAAGGAGGTTTCGATGTCGTCGTCCTGAAGCTGCGGAAAGAGTTTTTTCAGCGCGGGAATCCAGGCGGTGCGGATGCTTTCGTCGTCCTGGGCGAAGCGCTCGTCGCCGCGATGGAGGTACTTGGTGAGGTAAACGACGTGGCGGTCTCCGCGGTCGGCGGTGGCGGTGAGGGTGGAGGTTTCCACGACGCCGTCGAAGGGGTGCTGGCTCTCGGGTGTGGCGACCCAGTAGTGCGGGGTGAGGGGCTTTTTGAGGAAGAGGAGGCAGTTGATGACGCCCTGGTAGTCGGTGGTGGTGTCGAGCGCGGGCATCTGCGCACGCATGGCGGGGCCGATGAGCTTTTCGAGCTGCGGGGTGGGCAGGGTGGCGACGAGCTGGTCGAACTTTTCGATGCCGGAATCGGTGGTGATGCTGATGCGCTCGTCCTCGTCGAGGTCGATTGACTGGACGGCGGTCTGCAGGCGGATGGTGGCGCCGCGGGAGCGGAGGACGCGGACGAAGGTGTCGGTGATGTGCTTGTAGCCGCCGCTGATGTAGCCTTTGCACTCGCCTTTGGATTCGCCCTTTTCGCGGTTGAAGCGGGTCCAGAACCAGAGCGCGGGGACGTCGTGGTAGCGGTCGCCGAATTTGGCCTCGAGCATGGGCTGCCAGAATTTGGCGAAGGCGCGTGCACCGCTGAGCTTGGTCAGCCACTTCACGGTGGTGACGTTGTCGAGGCCCTTGTCGGAAACGAGCCGACCGTAGAGGCCGGTGATGCCGACGCGAAGGCGGTCGAGGAAGGGCAGGGGGGAGAACTTCAGCAGGTCAAGCGCACCGTTGAGCGGGAAGAGGCGGCCCTGGTGGGAGTAGCCGAAGGTGGTGGGCTTCCAATAGACGTCGTCCCGGATGCCGAGCTCCTCCAGCACGCGGAGCAGCGGCCCGTCGCTGGGCAGCATGCAGTGGTAGTATTTTTCGAAGGTGCGCCCGTCGTGCTCGAAGAAGGTGCCGAGACCGCCGAGCTGGTCGGAGCCTTCGATCAAGGTCACGCATTTCCCCTGCGCGGCGAGGCGGAGGGCGCAGGTGAGGCCGGAGATGCCGCCGCCGAGCACGGCGATGGAGTGGGTGACGGGGCGCATGAATTCAGTTCGCTGTTCGCAGTTCGCGGTTCGCAGTTTTATCAAGCGCGGAGCTGGGTGCGGAGCTCGTTGAGGGACGGCTCCTGGGTCTGCGGGAGCACGTCCTTGGCCCAGTAGCGGCCGATGACGTTGAAGTAGCGTTTGATGGTGCGCCAGATGCGCATCTTGCTGACGCCGACTTTGAGGTCGTAGCGCAGGGTGTAGGGGATCTCGGCGGCGCGGGCACCGACCCAGCGGAGGCTGAGCATGAGCTCCAGCATGCAGGCGAAACTGGACTCCTGCAGGAACTGCGGTCCGGCGTTCTTGATGAGACGACCGAGCGTGAGGCTGCGGTAGGCGCGGAAGCCGGTGGAGTAGTCGCGCACGTTCCGGTAGGGCAGGAGGGTCTTCATCATGAGGAAGCAGCCCCAACTGAGCACCTGGCGGAAGAAAGGGACGCCCTGCACGACGCTGCCGGGCTGGAAACGGGAGGCGATGACCACGTCGGCATCGCCATCACGGATCTTTTTGACCATTTCTTCGATGTAAACGGGGTCGTGGGAGTTGTCGGCGTCCATGACGATGACGACATCGCCGACGAGCCAGCCTTCCCGCAGTCCGGTCTGCACGCCTTCGCCGAGTCCCTTGTTCACGACGTGCTGCACGAGCTTCAGGGGCATCGTCTTGGCGAATTCGCGGGCGATGTCGGCGGTGCGGTCCTTGGAGCCGTCATCGACGACGATGACGTTGTAGGCGAAGGGCATGCGCGCGAGTTTTTCGCGGATGTTTTCGAGGAGTTTTGGCAGATCCTGCTCCTCATTGTAGGCGGGCAGCACGATGGCGACTTCATTGACCTGGGTCGGTGTTTTCATGGGATGATGAGTTAGGCGTGTTGTGTGGAAAGGGTGGCGCAGGCACCGGGGCAGCGGGTGGCGGCGGCGGCGTGGTCGCTCATGGTGCCGGTCTGCCAGTGGCGCTGCAGGCTGCGGACGGTGTGTTCGACGAGGGCGATCTTCTTTTCAGCGGCCAGCTTCATGCCGGGGAAGAAGCTCATCTGCGGCACGTCGGTGACATCGAGGAAATCCGTGGGATGCAGCAGCAGGGATGGGGCGACGCTGCGCAGGCGGCAGAGGGTGACGGCGGTGTTCCAGTAAGCCCTGGCGAGGGCTTCCGACTTCTGCGCGAGGAACATGAGGTAGGTCGTGTGCACCGGCAGGCGCAGCAGCGGCATGGTGGTGACGGGCAGTTCGATGAGCCCGTTCTCCCAAGTGAAGGGGCTCAGGGAACCGAAGGCGTCGCTGAACTTGCCGTAGAGGCCTTTGCGCCGCTCTTTTTCCTCCGCCGAGAGTGTCGAGTTCAGGAAGAAGAAAAGCCGCGCCACCGGGCCGAGGGCGCTGGGGAAAAGGGAGGCGTCGTAGTCGTAGCCGCGCTCGGCGAGGACTTCCCGGACGAGGGGAGAGGTGCTGAAGCCGGGGCCGCGGAAGCCGCGTGGCGTCTGACCGGTGACGGCGGTGATCATTTTTTCCGCATCGCCGATCTCCTGGTGCAAGCGCTCGCGGTCATACAGGTGCAGCCAGGGCTCGTGCATGAAGGAGTGGTTCGCGATCTCGTGCCCGGCGTCGGCGATGCTTTTCAAGGCGGCGCGGTTGGACTCGATCGTGGCATCCTGGCCGACGACGAAGAAGGTGATGCGCTGGTCGCAGCGGGCGAGCAGGTCGAGGATGCGGGGCACGACGAGGTCCAGGTAGCTCGGGAAGGACTCCCAGCCGGGAGCGCCCTGTGTTTTCAGGTAGCTCCAGAGATTGTCGAGGTCGAGCGAGATGCTGGCGGCGGGCTTCATGGCGCGGGTCCGGGCGGGTGGGCGGAGGTGGATCAAGCCGCGAGCGGCAGGGCGCTGACGGCGGCGGTGGCGGACCGGGCGCCGAAGAGGATGTCGCAGATGCGCTCGGCGGTGCGGCCATCGCCAAAGACATCGCGGGAGCGGCTGGCGCTGGCGTGCCAGACCTCGTCGATGAGGGCGGTGCGCAGCATTTCGCGGAGGCGCTCGGGGGATTCGCCGACGAGACGCGCCACGCCGCACTCGACGGCTTCCGGGCGTTCGGTGTTCTCCCGCAGGACGATCATGGCCTTCCCCAGCGCGGTGGCTTCCTCCTGGATGCCGCCGGAGTCGGAGACGGCCATCCAGGCGTGGGAGAGGAGGTGGACGAAGTCGCAGTAACCCATCGGGTCCGTGATGCGGATGCGGGGGTGCTGGTCCAGCTCGGCGGCCACGGCGGCGCGGACGTTCGGGTTCGGATGGACCGGGAAGACCATGCAGAGATCGGGCTCGCTCTCGATGAACTCGCGCAGGGCCCGCAGGTGCTGGCTCATCGTCTCGCCAAAGTTTTCGCGGCGGTGCGTGGTGACGATCACGAGGCGCTTCCCGCTGGCCCACTGCTGCATGAGCTCGACGGCTTTGCCCGGACGGGTGGTCTTCAGCGTGTGGCGCAGGGCATCGACGACGGTATTGCCGACGAGGTGGATGGAATCAGCGGCGACGCCTTCATCGAGCAGCGTGCGGCGGTTGCGCTCCGTGGCGGCGAAGTGATGCGCGGCGATCTGGCCGACCAGGCGGCGGTTCATTTCCTCCGGGAAGGGGCTGAGCGGATTCCCGGAGCGCAGACCGGCCTCCAGATGGCCCACGGGGATGCCGCGATTGAAAGCGGCGAGGGAGGCCATGACGGCGGAGGCCGTGTCGCCCTGCACGAGCACGAGGTCGGGCTTTTCCGCCTCCATGACCGGGTCGAGGCGCTCCAGCAGCCGGCTGCCGAGGGCGTTCAGGCTCTGTCCGGCGACCATCGCCTGCAGATTGTGCTTGGGGCTGATCTTGAAGAGGTCGAAAAGCGGCAGCAGCAGATCGGTGTGCTGGCCGGTGTTCACGGTGACGAGGTCGATGCCCCGATTTTCCAGCGCCTGGATCATCGGCGCGAATTTGATGAGTTCGGGGCGTGTGCCGAAGCAGACGAGGACCTTGGGGCGTTGTGAGTCGGAATTGGCGACCAATTTCATAATTACCACACTAAACCCCGATTTATCATAGGCAAACGGAAATTATGGAAATTATCTCGAATGCGCAGCATTTGTGATCAAACGTCGCACATTTGAGAGGCTGGCAGCCTTTACTGCTCACACTCGAAGTGGCCTCTCCACCACCCTCCATGCACAGGATGTCCTCTCCCGCGGCTGGCTGGCGTGTCCTTCAGGGATCACACTTGGCGAATCTTGGCGCGAGCACCGCCGCCACGACCAGCCCGATCCATGGCCATGCCACGATGGTGTAGCGCGGCAGGCCGGGGAGCAGGCTCGTCCCGCCGAGGTAGATGAAGGTCATCAGCGCCAGCAGCAGCGCCTCCGCCGGAATCGCCCGGCGGGACCGCCATCCAACCCCCAGCGTGATCAGAATCGCCAGAACCAGCGGGCCGTTCACCGCCACGAGCACCAGCATCACGAGCTCCTCCGCCTGGTAGGAGCGCGGAAAGCCGAAAATGAGCCGCCCCCAGTTGCACAGCCAGTTTTTGAACACACCCACAGGATTGGCGCGGATGTTTTCCTGGGCCTTCTTCTTCAGGGCCGCCTCGCGCTCCTTCACCGGCAGGTAGTAGTTGGCCTGGTAGAAGTCGCGGTGACCGTTGGCGATGAGTTCCGGCTTGTTCTGCGCATCCTCTTCGGAGAACCAGTGGCCGTTTTCGCCCTCGTGCGTGCTGGTGGCCCAGTAGAGCAACTCTCCGGCATTGGTGGACCAGCAGAGCGTGTCTCCCGTCTTGGATTTCGTGTAAACCAGCCAGGGCACGCAAAGCGCAAAGGCCAGCGCCAGCATGGAGAGACTGCGCAGCAGTTGCCGCCGGGCACTTTTCCAAAGCGGGAGCAGGAGCAGTGCGAAGACGGCGGAGGCCATGATCACATTGCCGAAGAACACGCGCGTCATCGTCAGCCACGCCATGGCAAAGGCCGCTGCGAGGATGGCCGCCCAACTCGTTCGCTCCGCCCGCAGCGCCGCCGTGCAGGCCCAGGCGAAGCCGGCGATGCAGCAGATCGAGAGCGGCTCGGTCATCAGGTAAGGCGCGGTGCGGAGGAGGCTCGGATGCAGCGCCGTCACCAGCGCCACGCCCAGCGCCCAGCGCCGACCGGCGTAGGGCAGCACGGCGCGGAAGCTGAACCACGCGGCCAGGGCCATGAAAACCGCGTTGAACATGCGCAGCCCCAGCAGCGGGGTCTTCAGCATCAGCAGTGCGGCCAGCACCAGCGGATAGCCCGGGCCGTTGATCAGGTCCGGCTTCTCCGGCGTGGTGTAAGTGCCGCGGGTGAGGTTTTCACCGAACCACAGGTAGCGTCCCTCATCCCAGATCAGATCGGGCCGGTCCGCCAGCAGCGTGACGACCGCGTAGAGCAGCAGCGAGCCGACGAGAAGCAGAGCATCGAGGTGGGTGAAGGGCGTTTTCGGCGCAGACATCCGGTACCGTCCGCCCCTGCACGGTGTTTTGTCAAAGCCGAACCTTGCATCCCCCGTCCATGCACCCCAGTGTCGCGCTCCAACTTTTTCGCACACCATGATCAAACTCACAGGCATCGCAGACGAAGCAGGCGCGTCCCTCGACGTGCAAATTCAGGCCCACCAGGAACTCCGCTGGGACAGCATCGAATCCCGCGGGGTCGAAATCGACGGTGTGAAGGGCAACCTGCATGAAATCCCCGACGCCGTCTTCGACAAGGTCGTGGCGCGGCTCGAAGAAAAAGGCATGAAGATCTGCGGCTTCGGCTCGCTCATCGGCAACTGGGCCAAAAAAATCACCGACGACTTCAGCGTCACCGAAGCCGAAATCGCCCGCGCCATTCCCCGCATGCAGCGGCTGGGAGCCAAGCTCATCCGCGTCATGAGCTACGCCGTGTGCAAGGACGACGGCGGTGCCGATCTCGAAGAGCAGTTCGCCTTGGAGCGCATCCGGCGCATGAACGAAATCAACAAGCGCTTTGCCGATGTCGGGCTCACCGTCGTCCACGAAAACTGCATGAACTGGGGCGGCATGAGCCCCACCTACGTGCAGCGCATGGCCGAGGCCGTGCCCGGCATGAAGTGGGTCTTTGACACCGGCAATCCCGTCTTCATCGACGACCGCGACCGCCCCGGCCACAAGCAGGACGCCTGGGAGATGTACCAGGCCGTGAAGCCCTTCATGGCCCACGTCCACGTCAAAGACGGCATCTGGGACAAGGTGAAGAACGACGCCGTTTACACCTATCCCGGCGAAGGCGAAGGCCAGACCGAGCGCATCATGAAGGATCTCGTGGACACTGGCTACGAAGGCTACATCAGCATCGAGCCGCATGTCGCCGTCGTCTTTCACGGCGCCGGCGCCGCTGATGATCTTTCCCCCGAGCAGAAGGCCAAGGAGCAGTACGACAGCTACGTCAAATACGGTCGGATGCTCGAAGCCATGCTCCAGCGCGTCGGTGCGAAACTGGCGTGATTTCCGGGGCTGAGGGCGGCGGAGCGGCACTGCACGCTCCGCGCTATGGATGGGAAGTCCCCGCGTCATCATCGCGACACGGGCGTTTCTCCATTTTCGCTTCTCACCCGCCGCTCGTCGGCTACATAGCCCCATGCGCATCCTCCACACTGCAGACTGGCATCTCGGCGCCCGGCTCGTTGAGCGTGACCGCTTGCCGGAGCACGCCGCCTTTCTCGAATGGCTCATCGAAACGCTCCGCATCGAAAAAATCGACGCGCTGATCGTCAGCGGCGATGTCTTTGATGCGGCGAATCCTCCGCAGGATGCTGTCGCGCTCTACTTCGACTTCTTGAAGCGCCTCGCCGACCTCAAAACGGTGCAGGCCGTCATCACCGGCGGCAACCACGACTCCGCCTCCCACCTCAACGCGCCGCGTGAGTTGTTGAAACGCTTCGACGTGCATGTCTTCGGCCACGCGGGCGAAAACAACGTCGTCGATCTCGGCGGAGCTGTCGTGGCCGCCGTGCCGTTTTTGCGCGAGCGCGACCTCCGCCAGTCCGCAGCCGGTGAGACGATCACCGCCGTGCACGAGCAGGTCCGCGCCGCCATCCGCGCCCACTACGCCGCGCAGCTCACCGCCTGTCGCGACCTCGCGCAGGGCCGCCCCGTCATCGCCATGGGCCATCTCACCGTCCTCGGCGCCACCACCAGCGACAGCGAGCGCGACATCCACATCGGCAACCTCGGCGCCGTCGGTGCGGACCTTTTTGAAGGCTTCGACTACACCGCCCTCGGCCACCTCCACCGCCCGCAACGTGTCGCCGGCAACGAAACCATCCGCTACAGCGGCTCGCCCATCGCGCTCAGCTTCTCCGAGGCCGCCGATGCCAAGTCCGTCGTGATCATCGAGGCGGCAAAGACTCACACCGCAGAGGTAGAAACGCCGCAGAGTTCAGAATCACAAAACTCATCTCTGCGGCGTTCCAATCTCTGCGGTGTAAAACTTCTGCCAATTCCCGTCACCCGCGCCCTCATCCGCGTGAAGGCAAATCGCGCCACCCTCGCCGCCGATCTCGCCAACGTGCCCGCTGGAGCCTGGGCCGAGGTCACCGTGAAACTCGACGTCCCCGAGCCCGATCTCGACCGCCAGGTCCGCGAAGCCGTCGCTGGCCGTTTCGAGGTATTAAAAGTCCTCGCCGATCTCCCCGCCACCGCCGCCACCCCCTGGCAACCCACCGGCCCCGCCCTCCACGACCTCCAGCCCCGCGATGTCTTCCGCGAGCTGCTCCAGGAAAAGCAGATCGCAGGCGAGGAACTCAGCGCCGTGTTTGATGAGCTGCTGGCCTTGAGGGAGCAGCAGATCACCACTTAACTTCGATGTGAGATCATGAACGTTGTCCCCATCGAACTAATCGAGCAGTCCATTGCCATCATCGGCCGAACTGGAGTCACTGAAAACGAGATTGAATCGGAGGTCCTAGCCTTGGCTCAGGACCAAATGCTCGCACGCAGGCTGATCGACTGTGTTCCTGAGGCTTTTGGAATCGTCTTGGCGGCACATGTCTCGTCCGAGTTGATTTTGCCCACAGAGTTCTCAGCAAAAACGAATCAAGGCGAATGGGGGTGGTTCAAATTCGAGGTTGAGCCAGTTTTCGGCACTGCCTTCAAGCTTGCGCAGCAAATGTTCCACCATGGAACCAGAGAGGTGTTTCAAAACATCGCAGTGCGAAGCGCTATGCTCAACACGGTTAATAACCTTCTCAATGCGGGAGGAAAAATCGAAGGAGCCGTGCTGAGCGGCCCAGTCATGCTGGGAATTCCCGCCGAACTCTATCCCAAGCCAAAGAAATCTCTGATCGAACGATTCTTTGCATGGCGCTTGGCTTGCATGCGAAAAACAAAATCTTAAACACACTTTCATGCGCCTTCTCGCCGTCCGACTCCAAAATCTCAACTCGCTTAGCGGGACACATGAGGTGCGGTTCGATGTGGCGCCGTTGAGCGCGGCGGGGGCGGGGAAATCGACGCTGCTGGATGCGATGACGCCAACCTGAGGCCTCGAGCCGGAGGCTCGAAAGACATCAGCTGGCGGTGCAACCACCGGAAACACGCCGACACCCTTCCATCTGCCGCTGCGCCGTGGGAGGGGGCGAATACGCAACGGCCATCGAACGCTTCTCGCGCTCCCTCTGGGGCGCGGTGGCTTGGGCGCGGTGGGTGGCCTCGAAACCGGTGGTTGCACCACCGGCTAACTTCTTGCGAGCCTCCGGCTCGTGGGGCACAGTTGACGCTGGCCTTGATCGCCACATCAGGCCAGTTCCCCCGTGCGCCTCTTCGCCGTCCGACTTCAGAATCTCAACGGGTTCAGCGGGACACATGAAGTGCGGTTGGATGAGAGAGGGGTGAGCGCGGCGGGGGATAAAAGTAGTGCGGGGCTCTAGCCCGCCACTTGCCGCCGAAACGAATGGACGTCGAAGAGCCAGCGTCCGGCTCACGGGCTAAAGCCCACGACTACTTTTGCCGCCGCTGCGAAATCGACGCTCCTTGAGACGATGACGCCAAGCTGATGCTCCTAGCTGGAGGATCGCAGGACATTGGCCGGTGGTGGAACCACCGGACCTGCCATTCAGACATGATTAGAGGAGCGAGTTCGGCCGGCTCCAGCGGATCTTGCCGAGCGTCAAATCGCCACGGTAGCCGTGCTTCGGTAGCATTTCTCCGACGCTGACCCACGACTCCTCGGGCGTGATGTTGGTGGTCTGGAAATTGCCCATCAGCGCCACGTCATCCGGTTTCATCACGCCATCGCCGCTTATCGGCAGGACGACGCGTTCGGTGTCGCGGATGAGGCGCAGCGTCTTCAGATCGACCTGTGCGATGAAGAGCGGTGCACGCCAGCGGATGACGTTCGCGTTGCTGGCGTCCTTGCG
>CAMAZK010000003.1 GCA_945863205.1 Akkermansia muciniphila
GCTGTGCCGCACTTTGATGACCCGCTCGTAAAATGGGATGATCCCTTAGTCCGATACGATGATCCAAGGACCTATCAAGAGATCCTCAACTCGCAACCATCCACAACCATGTTTGACGTCGTCCTAGACTTGAAGAACCTCTCGGTGCCAGCGCTCATCTCGCGCATTCGAGCCATCCTCACCGCCACTTCCGAGCAGGCGGCTTTTGCCAGCCTCGCGGCGGACATCACCGCCTTGAATACCATGGTGGACATCCTGGAAACCAAGCAAACCGAACTCCGCCAGGCTGAAAACAAGGTCACCATGGCCACCCAGAAACGGGACGAGGCGGAGAAAGACGTCACGGACGCCGCCATCAAGCTCGCCTCTAACGTTGGCGAAATCGCCGCCAACGAGGCCGCGGTGGAGTCCACCCTCATGCGTGTGAAAGGACCACCCGCGCCGAAGCCCGTCCCCGACCAGCCCACCGGCCTCGAACTCAAGATGGGCGACGACGACGGCGAGCTCTCCGGCCAGTGCAACGGCCAGCCCGGCATCGTCGATTACTACGAGATCCAATTCACCACCGTCGATCCCAACGGTGCCAGCCCGAACTGGCAGCACGCCGACACCAGCAAAAAAAGCCGCTTCGACCTCACCGGCCTGCCGAGCGGCGAAAAAGTCTGGGTCCGCGTCCGCGCCTGCAACGCCCGTGGCAAAAGCAACTGGAGCGACCCTGCGTGCAAACGCGTGCCGTGAGAGCCCCGTGAAACCTGCCTCCAGGGGTGTGCGAACCCGTTTCGCCCACCCTTTTTTGCCATCCTTCGAGGCACAGACACTTTATTCAGCACCGGTGAAATAACGGGAAAAACTTCGTGCGCACTGCCATCGAGCTCCGACGAAACAACTCGCAAAACCACCCTCGTTTTTCATCCCAAGTGCGGCTTAATTCCGTGCCGTTCAGATCAGCCCGCTTTTTTCGGCAGAGCGTCGTCGTCACGGAGATCAAGTTCCCGCAGTTCTGTTCTCAGCCTGCCGAACTGGAACCCAAAAACTGGCCATTCACAGCCAGTCCACCGCATGCGAGAGCATCGTGTCGTCGTCGAATACAAAACGTCCGGTGAACCGCCGACGCTCGATCAAGGTCTCCGCGAGCCAATGCACGTCATCCGCCCACATCTCGTCAAAAGGCAGCGCATCGAGGCGGGTCCAGAGCGGCAGCGCTTCCGGCGTCTCCACGGGGGTTCCCTCGTGGCCTGTGGCCACGAAGACATCCACATGCATTCGGAGACCGTCCACGAATTGAAACGCAAGTTCGCCGTGATGAGCGGGATTGAGAGCGGTGACGCCCAATTCTTCCTGGGTTTCCCGGACGGCGCACTCCAGGGAGGTTTCCCCGGGTTCCATCTTGCCGCCCGGCCCGTTGATTTTACCCGCACCCAGGCCTCTCTTCTTGCGGATGAGGAGCACTTCACCCCGCTCCTCAGCGATGATGAACATCAATGTCGCCCGCACCTCGGGTTTCCATGTCTGCCAGTCGATGGTCACAAAGAATCAGCGCTTTTTCCAAGGCAGCCCCCGCAACCAACGGGCTCCGCTCTTGATGTTCATGGACTCGGCCAGGACCTCGATATCGCCCGCATCGAAGTCTTCGGCGCGGGGCAGTCCGGCCGGAAGTTCCGCATAGGATTCCGCATCGGGCAGGGGCTCCGGAAGGTCATCAACCACCGCTTTCTGGTTCAGCGGCGGCACCGGACTCGTGGGAACGACGAGCCCGCCGGAAATGATCATTTTCATCGCATCCTCGATCGTGATCGGCGCGTCGGTGAGCTTGTCCGAATCGACCACAAGCAGGAAACCGGTCATCGGACTGGGCGCCGTTGGCAGCAGGACGCAGGTCATCGCCTTCCCGGTCTGCGGATCGCAGAACTGGCCGGTGGCAAAGCCGAGCATGCGCATCCCGGGCACCGGATAGTCCACAAACACCACACGTTTGAAGTTCTGCTTTGTGCCTCCCAGATTACGAAAGGCGTCGATGACCTGCTTCAACGGCCGGTAAATGACGGCGACCAGCGGCACGCGCAGCAGCAGTTTGTCGATGGCGGCGACGACGTGCACTCCGATCACGTTCGTGGCCATGAAACCCAGGCCAAGGATGATGCCCAACGAGAAGAGGAACCCGATGAAATTCGTGAAATTCTCGAGCTTGGGATCATTGATGTCGAGCAGCGGCTGATCCGACAGCTCGTTCACAAGACTGACGATCTGGGCCAGCACCGGCTTGCTCCAGCCGTGAAGGAGGTCGTAGATCGAGTATAGAATCCAAAAGGTGATGATCAGCGGCAGCGCCAGCGCCAGCCCCGCGAGGAACTTGTTGCGCAGCCAGACGGCCCACCCTTTCGGCGCATGCGCTTCGTGCGATGGGGTCGTGCCATGGGCGTGGGAGTTCATTGCTACTTCTTCCAGTGCGTGTCTGAGAACGAGCCGCAACCGCTTTGTTCAGCAATATTACGGCACACAAGGGCGGAAAGCCGTTCAAACTCAGGAAACGAGCTGTGAGATCGCCTGCCATAGGCCCGTCACACTCAGCGCACTGACGAGCCAGTAAACGGCCTCCATCACAGGCTGTTTCAGGAAGGGCATGAACGCACCGTGGGCCAAGCCTTTGATCTCGGAGGCGAGCCTTTCCGTGCCCGCACCGGCAGGCAGAGCTCCCAGATCGTGGAGAGCCTGCCGTCTGAGGCGCTCCGCGGCCGCATGCGCCCTCCACGCGGCGAGAATGACGAGCACTACCAGGAATCCGAGCGTCGCCGCGAGGTGCGTCGGCCAGCGCCAGGCATCGAAGAAGCTCAGTCGCGCCATCACCAGCAGGGCCAGGACGAAAAAGGGCAGCGCTGTCAAACGCCCCATGTCACGCGTCCAGTCGGCGATCAACCGGAGGTCGATGTAGTCGCACACGGCCTTCGACGGCTCCGCTCCAAAGGTGAACCTGCCCTGAGCTGCCGCCGGCCAGTTGCTCGTTCCACGTCCGAACCAGTCGATGAAGATGCGGTTCAGCCAGAGAGCATCAAAAACCAGCACGCCGAGCCAGATGAAGGCCACCAGCGACACCTTTTCCACCCACCAGAACATCACCCGCGTGCCGGTGCCGCGCACGGGCATGTTCGGTTGTGGCAGCAGGTCCGACAGCAACCAAACCGCGATCAGAATGCAGGTGGTGATGATCGCCGAACGCGCCAGCCGGACGCTCGACGCGCTGCTGCCACGAAACGCCCGCCACAGCCGGGCAACCTCCAAAATCGGCTCGCTCCCGGTCTGCGCTTCGGAAACGAGGCGCGACTTGTCCCAGTTCAGGGCGATGCGGGAGCGCCAGGCGTCTCTCCCGCCTTTCTCCGGCGACTCGTCTGAAAAATACTGCGCGTCGAGGTTCTCACGCCCCTGATGCAAGATCACCAGCGCCCGGATCATCAAGAACGAGCCCACCAAAACAGCCGCCAGATTCATCGAGAAAAACGGCCACGCGCTCACACCCGCCTGATACAGAAAGACCTCTCCCGCACCCTTCTGTGAAAGCCAGCACAGGTACGTCAGCAACTGCGTGCCGCCCACAATCACGAGGACCCACGCCGGATTTTGGGCCAGCCGGATCATTTCCTTCCCGCTCAGCCGGAAATAACCTTTTCCGCTCCCTGCCGCTCCGCGCATCCGGACGTCGGGCATGTTGCTGATCGCATACCACGCGACGAAGCACACCATGCACAGGACGAACAGCGCCACGGCGCGCCAAAGCCGCCCGAACTGCGTCCAAAACGGCTTCTGCGTCTCCGGTTCAGGATGCAGCAGGTCTCCATTGTTGGACAAAGACATGTCCACCGGCAGCACACGCCCGATTTCAAAGAGCCGCGCCTCCTGCTTTCGCGCCCCGTCCGGTCGGAGCTGGGACTTCAGATCCTCTGAACCGGTGACGAGGGTGAGAGCGGCTGCATAAACGGAGGTTTGATAGCTGTCCCGAAATGGCGGCTTGCCAGCCTGCCAACGGTCGGCGAGGCGGAGATCAAACGGGGAGCCCACGATCAGGTTTCGTGTCGTGCGCAGCTCATTGGCCTCCCACAGCCACGCATCCAAATTGTTGGTGAAAAAGAGACTGTTCTCCAAAAGTGGCCGCAGAGCTCGAAACACGAGCAGCTTGTCATACACATCACCGCCCAACATACCGACGGCCACGATGCCCGGCTTGCCTTCCCGCTGACGGCTCTGGTGCAACTCCACCAACTGCACGGCCAGACGTCTGAGCGCGTCAGTCTGGTCGGGCCCCCGGGGCACATCACCCGCTGCGGAGTTTCGACCTTCCCCGCCACCCTTCCCTGCCTCCATTCGGACCGCAGCGCCAAACCGTCCATCGAGCCCCCGAGCGAAGGCCGTCCAGTGCCATCGGCTGCCAGGCTTGTTCAGGACCTTCTTGCGCTCATTCACTCCTGCTGCAGCCAGGAAACTCAGCGGCAGTTCCCGCCCGTAGCTCGTATCGAATTCTGAAATGAGCACGATGTCGCCCCTGCTCGTTTCATCCCCGTCAGACGCCGTGGAAAAATCGATCCCCCTGCGTCCAAGCTCATCGACGAGCGCCTCGGCGACGTGATCGTCCGTCAAGGGTGTGCGCATGAAGAGATCCTGCACGCCAGGTTTCGCCTGCAGGCCGCGCAGGGCTGCATCCATCCACAGGTTGACCTCCTCTTCGCGAATGCGCCTGTCATCCTCGGTGAAGTCTTTCGCCCGCGACTTGTCACTTTTCCCTGCGGAACGCATCAGGGCCTCTGCGGACGACGTGGCGTAGGGAGAGGCCATCACCAGCGGCTGCTCCCACAGCCGCCCCGCGCCGCGCCCCTTTTCATAGGCCTGCTGCGCCTCCGCGAGCATGACCGCGAGCGTGCCGCTGTCCGGCGGACCGAGAAGGGCCGTCTCCACCAGGCTAGGATCGAACTCCTGCCGCTGAGCCGACGCGATCGGGCGAGGATGCCCCGTCAGCATCGCATGCAGGATGCTTCTCACCCGCTCGAACGGCTTCGGGTTCGTCGTCCTGCCCATCACGGACTCCATGTTGAACCACAGCACGCAGATTTTGCTGAAGCGCTTTTCATCCACGCCCGCCAGCGCCCCGACAGGCTGAAACCATTCGAAGGGGACATCCATCGTGTCCGTGCCGAGTTTCCAGTCCATCACAAAGGCCCCCGGATTCTTGCTCACGATGTCCTTCAACCTGCAGACCTGCATGCGGCGTGAAGAAGCCGGCACGTAGCCGGTCGTGGCCAGCGCGGAAACCACCGCGAGTCGCGCCCGATGACGCTGCTCCCGGGACGCGAGGTCGTCGCCCGATCTCAGCAGGGCGCAGATCACCTGCACTTTGCGATTGCCCTTCACGGCGCTTTCAACCTCTTGGAAATAGCCCCAATGCGTGAAGGCCTTCACCTGCTTGGCCGGGTCGAACTCCCCCTCTCCAGGATCCACCACGGTCTGCGCCTTCAGCGCCATCAGCGGATCCTCCGTGTGCGATGCCAGAAACTTGTGGTCATCACCCAGCGCCGAAGCCGGACCGGCAAGATCGAGCTCCCGCCGCGACTGAAGCGGCTCGATCTGCAGCAGCACCGCGCTGCTGACGAGCGTCAGGACAGCCAGCACCTGCTGGGGCGTGATGGAGCTGAAAAACGAGCTTTGGGATTCACCTGCCATAACCGTTCGAAGAATTGAACGGCGGGATCATGGCAAAAATACGGATGGCTGACCACAAAAACTTTTCGTCATGCTCCCACGAGCATCCTAGCCGGATTCTCGATGCAGTCCTTCACACGGATGAGGAAAGTCACCGCCTCCTTGCCATCAACCACGCGGTGGTCGTAGCTCAGCGCGAGGTTCATCATCGGCCGGATCACCACCTGCCCATCGACGGCCACCGGCCGCTTCTGGATCGTGTGCATGCCCAGAATGGCGCTCTGCGGCGGGTTGATGATCGGCGTGCTGAGCAGAGAGCCGTAAACACCGCCGTTGGAAATGGTGAAAACGCCGCCCGTCAGGTCGCTGACCTGCAGCTTGCCCTCCTTAGCCTTCGCGGCGTAGCCGAGGATGTCTTTTTCGAGCTCCGAGAAGGACTGCTGGTCGGCGTCACGCAGCACTGGCACGATCAGTCCGCGCTCCGTGCCGACGGCGACGCCGATGTCGTAGTAGTGCTGCTGCACGATCTCGTCTCCTTCCACCCGCACATTGATCTGCGGCACGGCCTTCAGCGCCTCGACGACGGCTTTGATGAAAAAGCTCATGAAACCGAGTTTCACGCCATGCTTGGCCACGAAGCTGTCCTGAAGCTTCGAGCGCAGCGCCATCACGTTCGACATGTCGCACTCGTTGAAGGTGGTCAGGATAGCCGCCGTGCGCTGCGCACTCACGAGTTGATCGGCGATTTTTTTCCGCAGCGGGCTCATCTTTTTCCGCGTGACACGTCCCGCAGCGGCAGCGGGTGCCCGGACGGTCGTCACTGGTGACGGGGCTGCCTTGACCTCAGGTGCAGGAGCGGCGGCAGGCTTCACCTCAGGGGCGGCGGCAGCGACGGGTGCTGCGGCAGGCGGGGGCGCGTCGGCGGGCTTCGCGGCGGGCGCGGGGGCGGATTCGTCGATTTGTCCGACAACGGCTCCGATTTCGACCTCTTCGTCCACATGCTTGCTGATGGTCAGGATTCCACTGGCTTCGGCCGTGACTTCTGCGGCCACCTTGTCCGTTTCCAGAACGAGCAGGATGTCGCCGGTCTTGACGTAGTCACCGTCTTTGAAGTTCCATTTGGAGATCTGGCCTCCGGTAACGGATTCGCCTTGAGCGGGGATTTTGATTTCGTGGGGCATTGCGGTGGTATCTAAATTTTAAACTGGGGGATCAAACACTGAAGGCGTCCTCGACCAGCTTCTCCTGTTCGAGGACGTGGATGGCCTTGGAGCCTGCGGCGGGGCTGGAGGAGCGCTCGCGTCCGGCATAGCGCACCTTGTGATTCGAAAGCTCTTCGAGACGCGGCCGGATGTAGTAGAAGGCCCCCATGTTGCGCGGTTCCTCCTGGCACCAGATCCACTTCTTCTGCGCCAGCGGATACCTGGCCACGATCTCTTTCAGCATCGTGTAATTCAGCGGATAGAGCTGTTCGATGCGGATGATGGCCGCATTCTTGATCTTATTCTCCTCGCGGAATGCCAGCAGGTCGTAGTAAACCTTCCCGCTGCACAGGATGAGGCGCGTGATGCGCTCCGGCGGGGCCAGGAGCTGATCGTCATCGAGTACCTCCTTGAAGGTCGTGCCCTCGGACATTTCGTCGAGCTTTGACAGGCACTTCGGATGACGCAGCAGGCTTTTTGGCGTCATGACGACGAGCGGCTTGCGCGTGCCGCGCTTCAGCTGGCGGCGCAGGGCGTGGAAATACTGCCCCGGGGTGGTGAAATTGCACACCTGCATATTCCCGCCGGCGCACAGCTGCAGGAAGCGCTCCAGCCTGGCGCTCGAGTGTTCGGGTCCCTGGCCTTCGTAGCCGTGTGGCAGAAGCAGCGTGATGTGGCTGGGCCGCTGCCACTTGCTCTCCGCACTGGCGATGAACTGGTCGATGATGACCTGCGCTCCGTTGACGAAGTCTCCGAACTGCGCCTCCCAGCAGACCAGGAGATTGCTGGTGAGCAGCGAGTAACCGTAATCGAAGCCGAGGACGGCCGCTTCGGACAAAAGGCTGTTGTAAACGCAGTAGCGGCCCTGATCAGGCCCCAGATTGTTCAGCGGGATGTGGCGCTCCCGCGTCTGCGAATCGTAAAAGACGCTGTGCCGCTGGCTGAAGGTGCCGCGGCGCACGTCCTGTCCGCTGAGGCGCACTCCGTGCCCTTCCGTCAGCAGCGTTCCAAACGCCAGCGACTCGGCGTAGGCCCAGTCGATGCCTTCCCCGGAGGTGATGGCCTTCTTCCGGGCGGCGAGGAAGCGTTTTGAAATGGTGGGGTGCAGGTTGAAGCCCTCAGGAACTTCGAGCAGGCGCTCGCCCACTTGCTTGAGCTGCGTCAGCGCCACGCCAGTGTCCACGGGCACGTAATCGTAGGCCGCCTGCGGCTCCGCCATGCTGCCTTCGAAAGGATTTCCCCCATTGGCCACCTTGTCTCGGTCAGCCAGCGTCTTGACGCCCTGTTCCAGCTCCTCTTCGAGCTCCCGCTGCAGGGCAGCCGCGCCCGCTTCGTCCAGAACACCCTGCGCCGCCAGGTCCAGGCGGAAAAGCGTGGCCGTGGACGGATGCTGGGCGATCGACCGTGCCATGTTCGGCTGAGTGAATCCGGGCTCGTCCGTCTCATTGTGACCATGGCGGCGGTAACAGACGATGTCGATGATCACATCCCGGCCAAAGGTCTGCCGGAAATCGAGAGCCAGCTTCGCGGCGTTGATCACCTCCAGCGGGCAATCACCGTTCACATGGATGACGGGGGCCTCGATCATTTTGGCCACGTCCGTGCAGTAATCCGAACTCCGCGCATCTTCAGGCTGCGTGGTGAAGCCGATCTGATTGTTCGCGATGATGTGAATCGTGCCGCCGGTGCGGTAGCCGGGCAGCTGCGAGAGGTTCAGCACCTCCGCCACCAGTCCCTGGCCGGCAAAGGCAGCATCACCGTGCAGGAGCACAGGGATGACCTGCTTGCGATCCTTCGTGTCCCCGAGTGCGCGCTGGCGGGCGCGCGCCATGCCTTCCACCACCGGATCCACGGCTTCCAGATGGCTCGGATTCGGCGCCAGCATGACGCTGATCTGGTCCCCGCTGCTGGTTTCCCGGGTCGTCTCAAAACCAAGGTGGTATTTCACGTCACCGTCACCCGCCACCATGTTGGGCACATAATTCTCGCTGAATTCGTAAAACAGGTAATCCAGAGGCTTCCGCAGGAAATTGGCCAGAACGCTGAGGCGTCCGCGGTGCGCCATGCCCATGATGATTTCCTTCCCACCACTGGCGGGCAGACTTTCGAGAATCGTCTCCAATGCGACCAGCATCGATTCGGCACCCTCCACCGAAAAGCGCTTCTGACCCACGAAGCGGCGGTGCAGGAAGCGCTCGAACGTTTCCGCCTCCAGCAGCCAGCGCAGGGCGTCGATCTGCTCGGCAGCACTTGGTTTCGCGTCCAGATCACGGCCTTCGACGCGCTCCAGCAACCAGTTGCGCACCTCCGGATTGTGGATGTGCATGAATTCGAATCCGGTCTTCCCGCAGAAAGTACGGCGCAGCTCGGACAGCATCGTTTTCAGTTTCATCGGGCGCCCCCCGCGGAAGAGATGCGTCTGCACCTCCTCGTCCAGCTCATCCTCGGTGAAGCCAAGTCCTGTCGTGGTCAGTGATGGAATCTCGGGGCCTTCGGGGCTCAGCGGGTCCAGGTGCGCAGCCGTATGTCCAAGTTCACGGAAATGCTGGATCGCGTTCGCCACCCGGGTGCGGAAACTCAGGGTCTTCTCAGAGAGCGTCGCGGCGTCCGCGCCGGCATCCTTCCCGGGCTCGGAGGCCAGTCTGGCCATGCCGAGTTCGAATCCTTCAAAAAATGACACCCACAGCGGCTCGACAGAGGCAGGGTCTTTTTTCCAGTCGGTATATTTTGACTCGAGCAAATCCGCATTGGCGCGGTAGGGGAGTGAGGCACTCATTGGTGGTCTTAAGGGGGGCGGGCAGAATGCGTCCTTTCGTTACGAGTGCAAATGCGGAAAGGCCACATTTACAGCTCTTTTTCGAAGGCCGGTGGTTCCTCCCCGCCCATCAGCGCAACACTCGTGCCAGCTTGCAGCCGCACGATCGCCAAAACCCACCCCCACCTCCTCGTCAAGCCGATGGCGGACGCATAGAAGTGGTGCGTAATCCACCAACCGCACCCGCCACGCATCACTGCTTCAGCCACTGAGCAGCATCCACGATGACGTGCCCCCGGCTGCCTTCGTTGCGGATTTCCAGCCAACCGGCCCGCCCCCGTTCGAAACGGAAGACACCGAGCGGCTGGAGAACATCTTTTTCAGCCGCCTTTTTCTTCTGATTCACCATCACCGTGCTTTCCCCGTCCGCGTGATGAATGACCACCGTGACGGCTGCGGAGCGGTTCGCCAGCGCCCCATAGGTGATGGCGACGCGGTAGGCACCGGCAGCGGGCAGTTCGGGTGTGAAACGCGCACGCTGCTCTCCTTTGGCCGTGTCTCCATCGTGACGGTAGCCCTCGCCGACAAAACCGGGGGTCGTGTGGCCGATGGAGCTGAAGCCGGTGAGTTCCGCCTCCATGTCATCGACGACGATGCCGCCGAGCTTCTCTTTGGAGATGGACACGTTCTCGGGCATGGGAGGCGATTCAAAGTCGAGCACCTGGCCGTCAGCCAGGAGGCGCTCCTTGAGCTTCGCGTAGTCGATCTGCTGGAGGTCTTTGCCGGTTTCGATCGCGATGACGGCGGCCGTGGCCGCGCTTTGACCCATGACCATGAAGACGGGCTCCATGCGAATGCTGCCATAGGCGATGTGGCTGGCGCTCAGGCAGACGGGAATGAGCAGATTGCTGCATTCCCCGGGCTTTGGCGTGATGCTGCGGTAGCTGATGGGGTAGGGGCGCGTCCCGATCTGGATGTCCCCCTCATTGCGCACGAATCCCTCTTTCGTGATGTAACGCTGCACGTTGTGCGAATCCATGTTGTAGGCACCCATGCCGACGCTGTCTTCCACGATCTCGCGGCGCTTGCAGTTCTTCTCCGACATGACGTAGCCGCCGACGAGGCGCCGCACCTCGCGCACGTAAAGCTGACGCGGCCAGTTGCCGTTGTCGGTGAATTCATCCTTCGCGAGTCCGAGTTTCTGGAAAGCCGCGCGGATCTTTTCAGGCACACGCGGATGATGCGCATAGGTCCACATGAGGCCCTTCTGCCAGTCCTCGTGCGCTTTCACGATCTTCGCCCGCGTGGCGTAGTCGGCCTCCGGATAGTCGAAGTTTTGGCCGATGAAGTCGGAGCTGACGGCAAAGTTGTTGTTCGTGTCCGTCTTGCGGTTCGGCATCCAGCTCGGCGCCCAGGAGATGCGGTCGTCACCGGCCTCGACATTGCGCAGGGCCAGCTCGAACCACCTTTCGTCGTAGTTGGCGGGTTTTTCCCAGTCCCGGCGGTTTTCCGGCACATCGGTGGTGCACATGCGGAAATTGTAGGCCTGGAGCTTGCGATCACCGCTGCCGTCCTCCCCGATCTCTCCGGTTTCGATGCCTGGAAGCACGCCGCTGCTCGGATCGCCGGGTTTGATGTAGGGATCGACGTTCTTGATGAACTGATGGTGGACGGTTTTCACCTTCTGGACGCCATTGATCGTCTCGCCATACGTCGAGTTGGCTTCGCGGCCCACGGCGTAGCTGACACCGGCCTTCGCCATCAGATCCCCTTCGTAGCTGGCGTCGATGAACATTTTGCCCTCAAACTCGCGCCCGCTCTCCATGATGATCTTGGTGATGCGCGTGCCGTCTTTGACCACGCCCTTGCTCAAATCGAGGCGCTCGCCGAGCACGACGGTGACTTTGTCGGCGACGGCCTGAAGCATGCCGTCGTAGATCTCGGAGGCCGCGTGCGGCTCGAAGGTCCACATCGTGTCCTCGGCGCCGCTGTTGCCGTGGTGTTTTTTGGCGAAGTACTCCTCACGGGTCTGGTTTTTCCACTTGGCGGGGTCGCTGTAGTAGCGGTGCACCAGGCCGTAAAACTCGCGAGACATGCCGCCGATGGCCTTTTTGTTGCCAATATCCGTCGCCCCCAGGCCGCCGGTGGTCAGGCCGCCAAGAAAGTTCGTCGGCTCGATCAGAACGGCGGTCTTTCCCATGCGGGCGGCCTGAATGGCGGCGGTGATGCCGCCCGAGGTGCCGCCATAGACCACGACATCGTGGGCGGCGAAGACGGGCGCGGAAATGAGGACTAGGCAGGATACAATCAGGCGTTTCATGAGCCGGAGCTAACGCTCCGGCAGCGCCCGATCATGCGCCCTTCGCATCCGGCTCGGAGGTGCGACCGTCAGGCCGCCCGCCCGCCGACCATGTAGCGCAGGACCCGTGCGAGAGTGGCGCGCATGTCTTTGCGCTCGACGATCATGTCCACCAGGCCGTGCTTCATCATGAACTCGGCGGTCTGGAAGCCCGGCGGGAGGTCGGCGTGGGTGGTTTCCTTCACCACCCGGGGACCGGCGAAGCCGATCATGCACTTCGGCTCCGCGATGATGAGATCGCCGAGGGTGGCGAAGCTGGCGGTGACGCCACCGGTGGTCGGATGCGTGAGGACGGAGATGTAGGGCAGTTGCGCTTCGGCGTGGCGGGCCAGGGCGCCACTGGTCTTCGCCATCTGCATGAGGCTGAGGATGCCCTCGTGCATGCGGGCGCCGCCGGAGGCGGAGAAAACGATGACCGGCTTGCGCTCGGCGGTGGCGGCCTCGATGGCGCGGGTGATTTTTTCACCGACGACGCTGCCCATGCTGGCGCCCAGGAAGCGGAAGTCCATGACCGCAAGAAGGGCGGGGATGCCCTCGATGGTGCCGCGTCCGGTGACGACGGCCTCCATCAGACCGGTCTTCTTCTGGTAGGCTTTCACCTTGTCGAGGTAGCCCTTGAAGCCGAGCGCGTTCACGGAGTCGAGCTGCGTGTCCATTTCCTGGAAGCTGCCCTCGTCCAACATGCTGGCCAGACGATCCCCGGAGCCGATGGTGAAGTGATAGCCGCAGTTCGTGCAGACGCGGAGGTTCTTGTTCAGGGCGTCTTCGAATAGGCTTTCATTGCACGAAGGGCACTTCGTCCAAAGGCCCTCAGGCATGTCGCGTTTCTTCTCGCCAAGTTCGTCAACGGAGCGTTTTTTGAAAAATCCCATGGTAGGTCGGTCAATGTGGAGGGTCTCGCATGGATGGACCTGTTCGGGCGTCTCCCCGAGTGGCAAGTCGCAGGAGTTGCCGGACGTTGTTCCGCCCGGCGTTCGCTTTTTCAGGCCCGGCCAAGGCCAGACGCAGGCGCGATTCTAGCCGCGTGCCGCGGTGATGACCACCACTTTTTCTGCTCCAGCCTCCCGCCGCAGCACGCGGGCGCATTCGCTGGTGGTGGCCCCGGTCGTGAAGACATCGTCCACCAGGAGAATGCGGCGTCCGGACAGGGGAATGACGCGCTCCCAGCGCCCGGGTTTCCGAATTCGAAACGCACCGCGCAGGTTCCGCAGACGCTCCTCACGGTCGAGCCGGGCCTGGGAGTCCGTCGCGCGGCTGCGCTCCAGCACGTTCCCGGCAGGGATGCCCGTCCGCTGCGACAACCGCTGGCAGATTTCCCAGCTTTGATTGAATTCACGGTCCCGCTCCCGGCTGCGATGCAGCGGCACAGGCACCAGCAGCCATTCCGCGAGATTTTCCCCGGCCAGCCGCGGCTCTTCGAGAACTTTCATCGTCAGCGCGGCCAGCGCCCCGCGGAGCTGCAGCCGCCGCTGATACTTGAACTGGTGCACCAGTTCCCGCACCACCCCCTCCGCCATGCATGCAGCCACCGCGAACTCGAAATCCAGCCGCCGCCCGCTGCAGTTCATGCAGCGGAAATCATTCGTGAAAGCTCCGTCGTACGTCTCGCCGCAGACCGCGCAGTAGGGCGGCTCCACCCATGGCAGCTCCGCCTCGCAAGCGCCGCAGAACCACGCACCCTGTCCGTGACGCGGGGCTTCCGGGGCCAGCGGCCTGCTGCAGGCGCAGCACAGTCGCGGGTAGATGAGGTCCACCAGCCCCTCCAGCACGGGCGCGACGGCACGGTGCCAGGTGGATCGTTCTGGAGGACCCGGATAGGACATGCCGCAGGATAAATGCAATTTGCCGCAAGCCAACTGCCGCCCAAAATGCGCCCATGGCACGCATCGGCACCCCCCTTTCCTCCTCCGCTACCAAAGTCATGCTCCTCGGCTCCGGAGAGCTGGGCAAGGAGGTCGTCATCGAGCTCCAGCGCCTCGGCTGCGAGGTCATCGCCGTGGACCGCTACGCGAACGCTCCGGCCATGCAGGTCGCCCACCGTAGCCACGTCGTCTCGATGCTGGACGGCGATGCACTGCGCCGCCTCGTCGAAATCGAGAAACCCTCCTGCATCGTTCCCGAGATCGAAGCCATCGCCACCGACACCCTGCTCGCCCTCGAAGAAGAAGGCTGCCGCATCGTCCCTACCGCCCGCGCGGCGCAGCTCACCATGAACCGCGAGGGCATCCGCCGCCTCGCCGCCGAGGAGCTCGGCCTCAAAACCTCTCCGTATGTCTTTGCGGCCACCGAGGCGGAGTTCCGCGCCGCCATTGAGAAAATCGGCATGCCCTGCGTCGTGAAGCCGATCATGAGCAGCTCCGGCAAGGGCCAGAGCGTGGTGAAAAAGAAGGCCGACATCGCCAAGTCCTGGAAATACGCGCAGGAGGGCGGACGCGCCGGCAAGGGCAAGGTCATCGTCGAAGGCTTCGTCGAGTTCGATTACGAGATCACCATGCTCACCGTGCGCCACGTCGGCGGCACGTCGTTTTGTGCACCGGTCGGCCACACCCAGATCAAGGGCGACTACCGCGAGTCCTGGCAGCCGCACCCGATGTCTAAAAAAGCGCTGAAAGCCGCGGAACACATGGCCGGAGCGATCACGGAGGCCCTGGGCGGGCGGGGCCTCTTCGGCGTGGAGATGTTCATCAAGGGAGACAACGTCATCTTCAGCGAGGTCTCCCCCCGCCCGCATGACACCGGCCTCGTCACCCTCATCTCGCAGGACTTAAGCCAGTTCGCACTGCACGTCCGCGCCATCCTGGGCCTGCCGATCCCGAACATCCAGCAGCACGGCCCCAGCGCGAGCTGCGCCGTCCTTGTCGCAGGTGAATCCTCGCAGGTTCAGTTTGGCCGCCTCGACAAGGTGCTCGCCGAGCCCGACACGCAGATCCGCCTCTTCGGCAAGCCGAACGTCAGCGGCCAGCGCCGCATGGCCGTGACCCTCGCCCGCGCCAAGACCATCAACGAAGCCCGCGCCAAAGCCCACCGCTCTGCCAAGGCGATGCAGATCAAGCTGTGACAAAAACAGGATTGCATCCACCGGGCGCACCGTGATACCACCTCCCCCCATGCCCGCGCTCCCGCATCTGAGCCACCTCATCAAGCTGCTCGACGACGATTCTGAAGTCGTTCGCGAGGCCGTGCGGCAGGAGCTGAACGGCATGCGTCGCGAGCTGCCGCAGCACATCGAAGCCCTGGAGACGCCGCTCACCCTCGATGAAGAGCGGCTTGTGGCCCAGATGCTCGAACCGGCCCGCCGACTCGAGTTGGAGGAGACCTGGATGCGCTGGCGCTGGATGAACGGCCCGGACGCCCAGCTAGAAGAAGGCCTCAGCCAGATCTCCGCCTTCCTCAACGGCTGGAGGACTCAATCCGCCGATTTGACGAAGCGGCTCGACGCCCTCGCGGAGGAGGCCTTCACCGATCAGGGCCGCATGGACGCACACGAACTCGCGCAGTGGCTCTTCGCCCCGCAGGGCGGCATCACCCGCTTCCGCGGAAATACCAAGGACTACTACTCCCCCGCCAACAGCAACCTCTTCTGGGTGCTCGACACCGGCCTGGGCAATCCCATCAGCCTCTGCTGCCTCTACCGCCTGCTGGGCCACCGTTTCGGTCTCGAAGTCGAAGGCTGCAACTTCCCCGGCCACTTCCTCTCCCGCGTCACGCACGGCAATGAGACGTGGCTGGTGGATTGCTTCAACCGCGGTCGCTTCATGCTGGCCGGAGACGTCGCCAAACACCATCCCGCCGCCAATCCCGGCATGGAGGACCTCATCCGCGAAGCCGCCACCGCCGACGCCACCCTCCTGCGCATCCTGCGCAATCTCGACGACGCCTACGAGCGCCTCGGCCAGATGCCCGAGCGCCAGTTCATGCGCCGGCTGGCCGTTAAACTGATGGAGGACTGAGAACCTCCGTCCCTCGGTGGCGTGGTGGGCGTCCCTCGGTGGCGTGGTGGGCGTCCTCGGTGGCGTGGTGGGCGTCCTCGGTGGCGTGGTGGGCGTCCTCGGTGGCGTGGTGGGCGTCCTCCGTGGCGTGGTGGGCGTCCTCGGTGGCGCGGTGGGCGTCCTCGGCGGCGTGGTGGGCGTCACTAACGAGGGCAAGAGCCGTCGCTCCTTGGGAGGGCAACGCTCCAACGATGCCGAATTCGGCAGACACGGGCCGCGTGATGGATTGCTCCGAATCGCAGCAGGGCGTCAGAGGAAGCGCTTCAGCAGCGGCAGCAGGTCTTCGACGGTCTGTTCGGGCCAGAGCTTGCGGTCCGTCATCAGGGCGTTGCCCAGAGAGCTGTGCTCCGGCCAGTCCGGCTCCGTCGGAATGCTCGGAATCACCTGCGCTAAGATGGCCTTGGCCGCCGCCACGTTGGCATGCAGATGATCGATGACGGATTCGGCGGTGACGGCCTCCTCCTCCACCTTCCAGCAGTCGTAGTCGGTGACCATCGCCAAGGTGGCGAGCGCCATCTCGGCCTCGCGGGCGAGCTTGGCCTCGGGAAGGTTCGTCATGCCGATGACATCGAAACCGAGCTGGCGGTGCGCATTGGATTCCGCCCGGGTGGAAAAGGCGGGGCCGTCCATGCAGACGTAGGTGCCGCCATTGTGCACGCGGCGGCCCTGCGTGACGATGGCCTCGTGCAGAAGCGCACGCAGATTGTCAGAAAGCGGATCGCCAAAGGAGACGTGCGCCACGATTCCGCGGCCGAAAAAGGTGTGCTGATCGCGGCGGCTGGTGCGGTCGAAGAACTGGTCCGGCAGCAGGATGTCACGCGGGTGATACTTCTCCTGCAGGCTGCCGACGGCCGTCACCGCGATGACCCAGCGCACGTTCAGGCTGCGCAGCGCCCAGATGTTGGCCCGGTGATTCAGCTCCGTCGGCAGGATGCGGTGGCCTTTGCCATGACGCGGCAGGAAGTAAACCCGGCGCCCGGCCAGCGTGCCCGTCACCAACGCGTCCGAAGGCGGGCCAAAGGGCGTCGGCACGGTGATTTCTTCGCGATTCTCAAAGCCGTCGAGGTCGTAGAGGCCGGAGCCTCCGATGATGCCGATGGCCGGTGGTAAAGCAGGGTCAGTCATCCGGGAGCGTAGAAGGCACGGCGGCTGCTTCAAGAGGCTTCATGAGACTCCTCGAAAATGTCACCGGATGGAAGGATGAACACAAACCCCGAAAGTCGCGTCTGACTCCCACCGTTTGACCCGGTGATTGCTGTCATGAAAGCCCTGCGCCCCGCCATCCTCAAGCTGCTCCCCATCTTGCTGCTGTCCGCCTGTTCGATGCCCGATCTGCTGGTATCCACTGCACCTCACAAGATCAAGCTGAAGGACGGTCGCGAGGTGCTCTGCGATGGAGAGCCCCAGCTTCAGGAGAAAACCGGCTACTACCGCTACCGCACACCGGACAAGCGGGACGGCGTCATCCGGGCGGACGAGGTGGCCGGCATCATCGGGACCGGCGCGTGAGTAAACGACCGCTCGTTCTCGCTTCCGCCTCGCCACGCCGCCTCAGCCTGCTGCGGGAGGCCGGTTTCGATTTCCAAATCGTCCTGCCGCAGGTCGATGAGGCCCATGACGCCAGCCTGACGCCGGAGCAGCTCACCCTGGCAAATGCCCGCGTCAAGGCGCTGGCCGGCAGCCTTCTGCAGCCGGGAGCCCTGACGCTGGGTGCCGACACTCTGGTTTACGTGGATGGAGATCCGCTCGGCAAGCCGGCGGACATGACGGAGGCTCTGGCGATGGTGCGGCGGCTGTCCGGGCGCACCCACGAGGTCTGCACGGGCGTCGTCCTGGCCTGCGGCGGCGCGGTGGAGCGGGAGCTGCACGTCATCACGCACGTCACCTTCAAGCCTCTCAACGATGACCTCATCCGCGACTACCACGCCAGGGTGAACCCTCTCGACAAGGCAGGCGCCTACGGCATTCAGGAATGCACCGACGTGCTGCTCGACCGCATGGAGGGCTCCTTCACCAACGTCGTGGGCCTGCCCGTGGACGAGGTCGCCGCCGCTCTCCGCGATCTCGGGCTGTGACGCTGCGGATCAGGGCAGCAGTTCCTTGCCCTGGAGAATCTTGCCGTTCGCCATCACGGCGGTGAATTTCCCACCGTTTCGCCGCGCCATCGCGTCCAGATCGCGCGCAGCGTCCGGCGTGCCCAGCGCCGTGGTGTGAATGATCGTGCGCTTTCCGCGGCTGTTCTCCTGGGTGATGGCGTCAATCCAGCCTTGTTCGTCATTGCTGTTTCCGTCCGTCATGAAGAAAATCACGTCCGGCTTCGGCGTGGCCCCCTTCAGGGCCATCATGAGACCGCTGCCCCAGTTCGTGCCACCCGGATTGTTCGCTGTGGCGATGATCTTTTTGCTCTTGCTGATGTTGGCCCCGTTTGTGGCCAGATAGCTGTAGCGTGGAATGGTGACGTTCCGACTGCTCGCGGTGATCTCCCACTCGTAGTTGTTCAGCGCCCGCATGTCGTTGCTGTCCACCGTGTCATGCGGCCAGGCGAAGTCTGAGAAGAACAGAATCTGGTAGGCCGTGCCGGATGCCATCGCGCTGATGCTCTTGCTCAGTTCCTTCTTCAAAAGGTCAAAGCGGGACATCGAACTGCCGCCGACGTTCATCGAAGCAGACATCGAACCGGAGACATCCACCACGAACACCACATGCTTAGCCGTGGCCGTGTTGCCGAGGAAGGAAATCTTTCCCCCCGCCCCGCCGGTCGTGACTCCCGAGCCGAAAGAACCGAACGAGGTGCCGAGGTTCAGCTCGCTCGCCGTCGCTGCGAAATCGACCGCTGGCATGGCGATGTCACTGACGCCGGTGGACAGCATCGGAGATACCGAAGCCGCCATCGGGCTGGTCTGCGGCATCTCGGTCGTCACCTTTTTCCAGGACTCGTTTTCCAGTTCATCCACCGAGCTCGTGGCGACGATCTCCGGCGGTGTAAAATTCAGCATCGGCACATGCATCAGCAGCATGACCAGCGCCACCGCCACATGAAGTCCGATCGTGGCGATCAAGGCCCTCTTGCGGGCCTGCTTGATTTCCACGCTGTTGTCGGCGGGGATCGCTTCCGGCTCCTCCACGCTGCGCACGTTGTCAGCAGGACCATCGACTTCGGCGTCCTCCCGAGGACGCTCCTTCGCTACCGTCGCACGCTCCTGCGACAAAGGCGTGGAATCGGATCGGGAGCCGCCGCCCAGCGAAATGCGCGGCGTGCTGGGCGGCTGGATGTAAATCGGCGCCTCGGATTCAGGCTCTGGACGCGCAGCGGCACGCGCGACTGGCGCGATGATGGTCGGGACATCAATCCCCTCCGAATCGGCAAACGCCTGCCACAAGGCCCTTCCATCCTGGGATTCCCCGGACGAAGACGCTGCTTCCGCCGCCGCGAGCGGAGCAGGTGGGGCGATGATCTGCGGCGGCTCCGGGCTGGGAACATCGCTCTGCAACTCGTCCGGCGCTGTCGGCGGAGACGGCTCGTCAGCATAGGGCTCCTCTTCATACGACTCCTCGCGCGGAGCCTCGTGGGCAGGCGCCGCGCCAGGCTTTTTGCCCCAGAGTTCGTCCTTGACGGCATCCTTCTCGTCCGCCGAATCGACGGTGGGCAGAAAGCTAAAATCATCAGGGGAGTGCCGGGGCATAGGAGGCGGATAGTCGCGTCAAACGACCGTGGTTCAAGAACGTTTCCTGGCAGGCTCCCAACCGGAAGAAAATCACCCCAGCACGTTCTCGCCCCGATTTTCCTTCTGGTGGATGGTCAAGGGCCAGCCGGGGAACTGATTCGTCGGCTTGCCGTCGGTCGCATCGATGAGGAAGCGGAAGGACTCGATGAAGTAGGTCTTTTTCACCGTGTCGAAGGTGATGAAACCGAAGCCGCTGGCCTTTTCGTGCGCTTTGTCATAGCGGTTCGGCGCCTTGCCGACCTCGGGATTGCCGACGCAATAGACGTAGGCCTTGTTGCCGAGGCCGTCGATGAATTCGCCGGTGTTCGGGTGGCCGTGCTTCGGACGATTCGTATGCGGCATGTTCATTTCATCTGGCCGCCACCAGCGCGGATAACCAGCGGCAATGGCGGGCGTGCAGAAAGACCAGTTGCTGTCGCGCTGCTTCTCCACGCCATACTGAGTCATCGTCGTGAGATGCTGGTCGCCATTGATGTGCAGCGCCATGGACTCCCGCAAGATCTCGACGGCGCGATTGCGCGGCGTCTGCGGCCAGCTCCCGGAATCGAGATCGGCCTTCAGATACCCGTCGGGACCGCCGTGATGCGTCGCCACGTTGGCGAATACGGTCTGGCTCAGCACAGCTTTGAGCGAATGACCGCGCCAGTCTTTGCCCCACTTCTTGAGAAACTCCTCCTGCCGCTCGCCGAGCAGCACGAGGCCCGGTTTGTCGAGCACGGATGTGTCGAAGTTCTGATCTGGCACGTGATCGGCACGACCGCTGCCGGTATCGACCTTCTCCGGCCCGCTCTTCCACTGACGATCGGCGATGATTGCGAAACCGACGCCGCCATAGACCATGTCGCCATAATAAACGCTGATGTCCTGCAGGCAGGGCGTCGGATCATATGCGTCCGGATGGTGCGCCACGTTCGTCTTGTGCACCACGTTCACCATCTTCGCCGGTTCGATGTAGCCGCCTTTCGAAGACGCACCGCTGTCGCCCACATCCATCTTCTTGCCGCCCTCGCCCCAGATATTGCCCTGGAAGACATCGTGATCGTCCGGCAGGCAAAGCGTGGGCGCGTTGCGCATCACTTCACGGAAGGCCCAGCCGTGCTGGTAGAATTTGCGCAGATAATTGAGGATCGCAGGCTCGGCCGGTTCGCGGATGATGCCAAAGCCGCCGTGGTTCTCATAAATCTGGTCGCCGGAGAAGAAGACGAGATCGGGATCGAGCTTGAGCAGGTTCTCCGCCACGGGCGCATACGGGAAGCCGTAATCGTTCTGGCAGGTCAACGCCGCCATGCGCAGCGCCCGGCCTTCGGGATTCGCCTTGATCGTGCCGACCCACTCGTGCGGCGTCTCGCTGCCGTCGCTGTGTTTTTCGCGGTACACGAGCTTGTAGGGCGTCGCCTGCTTCTCATCCCACTTCGGAATGCGAAACGTCGCCACCCAGGCATCCGGATCGAGCTTCGCCGTGCCAAGCGACTTCCATGCACCGCCCTTCTTCACCTGCAATTCGACCACCTGGCTGTCCTTCGCGCCCATCGGGCCGGTGAGGGCGCTGATCTTCATCACAAAGCCTTCGTCCGTGCGCGAGTCGCTCAGCGAGTACATCGACCACAGGATCGGCCCGAACTGGTTCGCCGACGTGACGGTGAAAGCGTCGCCTTCCATCGTCCAGTTTTGAAACCGATAACGCCCCGCACCTGCGGCACCAGCCTTGCCTTTGCTCTTTTTCTTCGCCGCCCCCACCGCGCCGACGACGAAATTGTTCGCGATCGACACGTTGCCGAGAAGTTCGGCGGCATTGAACGAATGCGACACGCTTCCCAGCTCTGTGCCATCGACGGCATTCGCGGTCAGCGTCAGCACGCACTTGTCACCCTCAGGCGCACCTTTGAGAGTCAGCTTCACCTGTTTCAAAGCACCGCCTTCTTTGATCGCGGCGCTCTTCGGCCCCAGCACGAGCTGATCGCCCTGCCAACCGGCGTTGATGCCCTTTTGCACAAAGCAGTTGCTGCGGTGCTCGTTGAGTTCGCTGCGGATGCCGATGCGGAAACCCGCGCCACCGTCATTGTTCCCCACTTCGAGCCGCTTCAGAGTCACCGACATCGTGAACGCGCCGTTCTTCGTCACCTGATGCGTCAGCGAGTGCACGCTGCGACCGCCGCCCATGTTCAGGCACTCAGCGCCGCCTTCGCTCACCCGCCAGTCCTCCATCGGATTCGCCCAGAAATCACCGCCGAGGAACACACGGTCATTGGTCTTCGCCCATGGGTCAGAGACCGCCGCCGGAGCCGCCATAGCATGATTGCGGCCCGAAAAACCAGCGAGAGTTCCTGCCGTGATGAGTTTGAGTCCGGTGCGTCGGGAGATGTTCTTGTTCATGAGCCCGATGCAACGTCGGCGAACACTCCCGACCATCACGGATTTCCGACTTTTTGGAGGTGCCTGTTTCCGTGAAGGCCGGAAGGATGGCGAGCCGCTCTAGGACAATGCAATCCAGAGCTTCACTGGAACTTCACGTCCACCTTCGGCAGCAGCGCCTTGATCTTGGCCTGCGTTTCGGGCGGATAGCCTTTGGGGCGGTTGACGAGCTTGAGTTCTTTGAGAAACGAGAACGCCGCCAACTGCGGCAGGCGCTCGTCCGGCAGTTGAAGCCCGCCGATTTCGAGTTGTTCGAGCTGCGTGAGATCCGCCGCGAGTTTCAGACCCTCGTCACTGAGATGTTCGCAGTGAGTGAGCGTCACACGCTTGAGCGTGGGGATGGCTTTGATCGCCGCGATGCCTTCCGGTGAGTCGAGGCCGTCGCCGAGCTGGAGGTATTCGAGCGGCAAGGTGGCGAGATTCTTCAAACAGGCCGCCGTGGCGTTCTTGGAGCCGATTTCGAGGCCTTTGAGCTTTTTGAGCTTCGCGAGATGCACCGCACCGGAGTCGGTGAATTTCGCGTGGGCGAGGCTGATGCTCTCCAGGTTCGGCAGATGATCGCAGAGTTCCTTCAAGCCCTCGTCGTCGATCGAACTGCCGCGGTGGCTGACCTTCTTGACCTTGGTCCAACCGTCACAGTTCGCATACGCACGTCCGGTCATCCCGGTGCCGACGAAGGAGAAGCTCTCGAGGTTCTTTAGCCCGGCAAGATGTTCATGCCCGACGTCCGTCAGCTTGCCGTTGTTGGTGAAGCGCAGCGTTTTGAGGCTCGTGATCTTCCCGAGCGGCGCGATCCATTCGTCGTTGGCTTTCGTGGAAATGACGTTCAGCGACTCCAGTGTGGTGATGTGGCCGAGGTGCTCGAAAAAGGCCGCATCATACGGATCGTTCTCGCGATGATCATGTGGTCCTGCACCTGGCACGGCCAGATCGACGAGCCGCAGGCTCTGCCCATCCTCCGTCTTCTCCACCTTGCCCTTCGCACCCTCCACAGCGCGAATGACGGCTTCAACGTGAGGATCGAGCGCGAAGGCGGAAACGGAGAGGAATGCGAGGAGGAGGGTGAGTTTCATGGCGGGCAGGCGGATGAGGGCAGACGAGGGGAGTCGGGGAATCATGAATCAGGCGGAAATCCTGGAGCACACAGGCTGAAGGCGCAGGCGCGGTTTATCAACTTTCTCCTGCAAGCTGGCTGAGGTGAGAAGTGCGGGCTAGCGCTCCTCCAGCGCTTCCGCAGCAATGAACCGGTAGATCGCGAAGGCTTCATCGAAGGTGCGCCGCGCATTCTCCGCCAGCGGCTGGCCCTCGACTTCGATCACTGACAACGGCTCTGCCGTAGCAGCGACGGAGAGCAGTGCGAACAGGGCGCAGAGTTTGTTCCCCGCCATGAACTGGTGCAACTCGGGTCATGGACTGAATTTAACGGGCGTGCTCACCATCGCATCGCGTTCGTCGATGACGGTGATGAACCAGGTGTTGGCTTTGGCGGGTGGCTTGGGTGCGCTGATGGTGTTGCCGTTGATCGTGGCAGGAGTGGACTTCCAAGCGCGCTTCGAACGCAGGCCGGTGTCGGTGGTGTAGTTGAGTTCGGCTTTCTTCAAGGCGGTTGCGGATTCGCAGGTGACCTCGACTTGGTCGCCTTTGATCACGGGAGTTCCGGGATTCGGCAACGCTTTGCCGCCACGGCACTTGGAATCAATGAATAGCCCGATCTCCTGCGGCGCCCAGCCGGGGGGATGACCGTGCGGCATCTTCACCTGAATGCGGATGTGCTTTTCGCCGGGGACGGCGTTGTAGCTCTTCATGTAGCTGTCGAGCACGTAGTGGACGTCGTTCGTGCCGTTGACGAACATGATCGGCACGCGGCAACGTGGCAGCAGGCTGCCGGGATCGTATTCCTTCACCCACTTCGCGCGGTGCTCGGGGTCCAGCTTGTCGATGCTGGGCTTCTGCACGGACTCGCCTTCGTGGAGAAAGCCGCAGCCATAGACGGGCACGGCGGCCTTGAAGCGATCATCGAGCGAGGCGACGAGGCAGGTGGTGTAGCCGCCCCAACTGATGCCGGTGACGGCGGTGTGCTCCGCATCGACCTCCGGGAAGCTGCGCAGAAGGGTATGCGCGCGCATCACGCTGGCGGCGGCGTGGAACGGCCAGTCGTCGCTCGTGTCCGGGGTGAGCACGCAGTCGAATTTCTCCGGATGACCGTGTGCCGGGCCGCCGTTCGGCAGGCGCGTGCGGGTGCCGCGATGTCCGTTGCCGATGGCCATCCCGGTTTTCGGATCGAACTCGGGATCGGGCGGACGCGAGCCGTTCAAATCCATCGCAATGGCTGCGTAGCCACGTTTTGCCCACAGATGCACCCAGTCGGCAAAGGCCGTGCCGCCGCCGCCATGGATGAGCACGACACCGGGGAACTTCGCGCCCGGCTTGGCTTCGCCAATCGTGATGGGCGAGGCATAAAACGCGAACACCTCGGTGTTGTGGCCCTGATACTTTTCGCCCGCATACGTCAGCGAATGAACCGGCTGATCCTGCCGCACCCACTTTATGGCGGGCACGTTACTTTTGAGTGCATCGAGATCCCACGGGCCGACATTTTCGGCAAGGAGCGAAGGACAGAGGGAGGAGAGGGAGAGGGCGGTCGCGAGGATCGGTGACTTCATGGCGGACCAGAAAACGCAGCCACATGGAGAATTCAGCGTCTTTTTTGAGCATCCATCACCGTACAAACAAGACCGCCGCCGCAAGTGACACCAGGCACTCGCGACGGCGGCTGTTGAGGACAACGGAGAGATGGACCGCTCTCAGTTGGCCTTCCTCGGACGACCAAGCACGTCATCCTTCGTCGTGAGGGCGACGGCGACGACCTGGTCGATGAGATCCTGGCTGATTTTCAGATCCTTCAGCGTGTTGACGAGGTTTTCGGCGATGGCGTTGAAGTGAACCTCGGTGAGGCCCATGCCTTCGTGGGCTTTGCGCATGTCCTTGCCGGTCCAGGGAAGCGGACCGCCAAAGGCTGCGGAAAGGAATTCCTTCTGCTTCCGGCGCTGCTTGTCCATGCTCACATCATCAAAGAAATGCTTCACGCGGTCATCGGCCAGCACTTTGACGTAGAAGGCATCGACAGCGGCTTCCATGGCGGCCTTGCCACCGATTTTTTGATACAGGCTGTCCTCACGGGCCTTCAGCCACTTGGTTTTGCAGGCTTCCTTGGCGAAGGACCACTTCCGGCCCTCGTATTCGGCGGTGATGGCGGGATCGACGGGCTTGCCGTTGACGGGGCAGACGGTGTTCGTGGCCGTTTCGCTGGCGACGGCGGCCGGATCGGCGGCCAGCGCGGCATTCACGAGCAGGGTCATCACGGCAGTGATGGTGGCGAGGGCGGAGAGGATGAGTTTCATGGTTGGTTGGACCTATTAATAAGTTGCATGGCTGATGCATCAATGCGCCGATCCTGCGTAGCAGTGCGCGGAGTTTGCGGGCCGATCATCGGGCCAATACCGGCGCACAAGGGCACAGAAACGGTGGAGCGACTTCCGCCTCAATAGTTGCATGGTGCGTGCATGTTTGACGACAAACCCGACATCCAAGGCCGCACTGAGATCGAGACGCTCGTGAACGCGTTCTACGATCGCGTGCGTGAAGACGAGGTGCTCGGCTTCATCTTCAACAAAGTCGCACAGACGAACTGGGAGACGCATCTGCCGAAGATGTATGCCTTCTGGGAGACGGTGCTCTTCCGCAGCGGAGGCTACCTTGGAAACCCAATCGCCGCGCATGCGAAGCTCGTGCCGCAGACGGCGATGGGGCGTGCGCAGTTCGATCACTGGCTCGCGCTCTTTCGAGCGACGGTGGACGATCTCTTTGCCGGTGAAAAAGCAGACCACATCAAACGCTGCGCGGAAGACATGGCGAACGTGATCTACAGCAAGATCAACGCCGTGCCCGATCCGCGCTTCGATCCTGCCAACCTGACGCCGGAACAACGCGAGCGTTATGCGCGTTACAAGCAATCCGTAGCATAGGCTTTCTAGCCTGTGCCTCACCGACCGCGTCCAACACAGGCTAGAAAGCCTATGCTACTCATGAGCCAGTTTCCCGCCTACAAACACACGAAGCACCAAGCCAAAGGCCCGCGCAAAGACGGGCTGCGCTGGCTGGCGGCGGAGCCGTATCGCGTCTTCTTCGCCAGCGGTGCGTTGTGGAGCATCATCGGCGTGTCGCTGTGGCCGCTGTTTTATGCGCAGCAGCTCGGCTTCTATCCGAGTCTGGTTCACGCGCGGCTCATGATCGAGGCTTTTGGGGGCGCGTTCGTGGTCGGGTTCCTCGGCACCGCCGGTCCCCGCATGGCCACTGCTCCGAAACTGACGCCGCTGGAGCTGTTCTGGCTCTTCGCGCTGCATCAGGCCTCGGGGATCAGTCATCTGCGGCTGCAACACCCATTGGGAGATGCCTTGTTCGTCGCGTTGCTCTTTTCCCTGCTGCTCTGTCTCGTGATTCGCGTGGTGAAGTTCCGCAAGGAAGCACCGCCGCCACAAATGTTGCTCGCTCTCACCGGGCTGGCCTGCGGGATCGCCGGTGCGGCGATGCAGCTTTCACCGGCGACTTTGATGGACCCGCAACGCCTGCGCCTCGCGAACCTGCTGCTCTACCAAGGCCTGCTGCTGCCGCCGGTGCTCGGCATCGGCTCGTTCGTATTTCCTCGCATGCTTGGCGGTGACTTTGGCGATCCGAAAACGGCCGCGCAGAGCAGGGCGAAACTCGTTCGCTCGATTATCGCCGCCATGCTGCTCGTGAGCAGCTTTTTCCTCGAAGCATTCGGCATGGTCACACTTGGATATGCCGTGAGAGCCGTCGTGGCCGCAGGCTATCTGCTCATCGAGGTGCGCTGGAAGACATCGCAGAGCGGATCGCTCACCACGGGCCTGTTTTGGGCGCTGATCATCGGCTGGCTCGGCATCGTGCTCGCCCCGTTTCACTATGCGCAGCATGTGTCCATCGAGCATCTGCTCTACATCGGCGGATTCGGCATGCTGATGCTCATCGTCGGCTCACGCGTGCTCTTCGGCCACAGCGGTGACCTCGAAGGGTTCTTCGTGAAATCGAAAAGGGTGCGCTTCTTGATCTTTCTCGGCGTCTTGGCCGCCACCACCCGCGCCACACCCGCCTGGGTGCCTTCGACGACCGTTTCTCATCACATCTACGCCGCGATCACCTGGGCGCTGCTGGCGCTGTTCTGGATGCTGTGGCACCGGCGGCGCTTCGTGAAGCGGGATGAGGAGGAGTAGCTTCGGTTGGCAACCGAAGCAGGATGCGACTGCCAGTCGAATCTCCACAAAATCAGCACAGCCTTCGACATCGGGCGGGGGAGCATTTTCGGCATTTGGGCGTTTGTTGTCGCATGAACAAGTCCGCCATGAATTTGGAAGCCTTCAAGGTCCCCTTGATGGGATACGATGGTTTCGATGAACGTCCATTTCTCGTCTTTTGGGAAATCACGCGGGCTTGCGCCTTGGCATGCAGGCATTGCCGCGCGGAGGCGCAGTCCCACCGGCATCCCGAGGAATTGAACAGGAAGGAATCGAGCCGGCTGATCCGGCAGCTTGCGGAATTGAAACCGCCGATGCTGATCCTCACCGGCGGTGATCCGCTGATGCGGCGTGACTGCCTCGACCTTGTGCGCGAAGCGACGGCGGCGGGACTGCACGTGGGACTGAGCCCCTCGGCCACTTCGCGGCTGATGCATGCCAATTTTCACGAGATCAAATCGGCAGGTGTCGAGCGCATCTCCCTGAGCCTGGATGGGGCCACGCGGGAGACGCACGATGCCTTCCGCGGGGTCCCGGGCACGTTTGACCGCACCATCGCCGCTGTGCATCTCGCGCATGCGGCAGATTTGAGCGTGCAGATCAACACAACGCTCACACGCGGCAATCTGCGCGAGTGCGAGGCCTTCAAGAAGCTGATGTTCGAGCTAAAGCCGGCGATGTGGAGTGTGTTTCTGCTGGTGCCGACGGGCCGCGCGGGCGCGGACGACCTTCCCGATCCTGTGGACATCGAGCACATCTTCCAGGACATGGCCGACCTCGTCGGCAAGGCGCCGTTTGCGATCAAGACGACCGAGGGGCATCACTTCCGCCGCATCCTGCTGCAAAAGCATGGCGCGTCCGGCAAGATGCGTCCGGGGATGCGCTCGCCGCTTGGAATTCGCGACGGGCGCGGCGTCATGTTCATCTCACACACCGGAGTGGTATCTCCGAGCGGCTTCCTGCCCTTCGACTGCGGCAATGTGCGCGACGAACATCCCGCCTGCATCTACCGCCATCATCCGCTCTTCGTGTCGCTGCGTGACAACAACGCGCTCGGCGGCAAGTGCGGCCGCTGCGAGTTCAAATCGGTGTGCGGCGGCTCGCGGGCACGAGCCTACGGCATGACGGGAGATCCCTTCGCTGAAGATCCGGCCTGCGTTTACCAGCCGGGCGGTCGCCAGCACTCCTGATGATCAGAGTCCCATGTCCGTCACGGCGCCGTGGCTGGCATCACTCGCGAGCTTCGCGAACTTTGCGAGCACGCCACGGGTGTAGCGCGGCTTCGGCTGCTTCCACTTGGCGAGGCGGGCTTTGAGTTCAGCGGCGGGAATGCCGAGGGTGATGGAGCGTTTCTCGGCGTCGATGGTGATGGGGTCGCCGTTCTTGATGACGGCGATGGGGCCGCCGACGAAGGCTTCCGGCGTGACATGGCCGACGACAAAACCGTGGCTGCCGCCGCTGAAGCGACCGTCGGTGATGAAGGCGACGTCCTTGCCGAGCCCCTTGCCCATGATGGCGGAGGTGGGGGAGAGCATCTCGCGCATGCCGGGACCGCCTTTGGGGCCTTCCATGCGGACGACGATGACGTGGCCTTTTTTGACCTTGTCGTTCAGGATGGCCTCGAGTGCGGTTTCTTCGGATTCGAAGACGATGGCCTTGCCGGTGAAGTTCAGGCCTTCCTTGCCGCTGATCTTGCCGACGGCGCCGCCGGGGCAGAGGTTGCCTTTGAAGATGACGAGGTGGCTGTCCTTCTTGATCGGGTCGCTCAGCGGACGGATGATTTGTTGGCTCTTCGGATAGACGATCTTGGAGTTCTTCATGTTCTCCTTCATCGTCTTGCCGGTGACGGTGAGGCAGTCGCCGTGCATGAGACCTTCTTCGATGAGCATGCGCATCAGCGGCACGGTGCCGCCGATCTTTACGAGATCGTTCATGAAGTATTTTCCGCTGGGCTTGAGGTCGCCGAGCACGGGCGTCTTTTTGCCGATACGGGTGAAGTCGTCGATGCCGAGCTTCACGCCTGCCGCATGCGCCATGGCGATGAGGTGGAGAACGGCGTTGGTGGAGCCGCCGAGGGTGATGATGAGCGTGATGGCGTTTTCAAAGGCCTCCTTCGTCATGATGTCGCGGGGTGTGATGCCCTTCTTGATCATGTTCATGACAGCGGCACCGGCGTCGAAGCAGTCGATGAGCTTGTCGTCCGAGACGGCGGCCTGGGCGCCGGAGTTTGGCAGGGACATGCCCATGGCCTCGATCGCGCTGGCCATGGTGTTGGCGGTGTACATGCCGCCGCAGCTTCCCTCCCCGGGGATGGAGTGCTCCTCGATGTCGATGAGTTCCTTGTTCGAGATCTGGCAGTTGGCGTGTTTGCCGACGGCTTCGAAGACGGTGACGATGTCAGCGTCCTTTTTCTCCGGACCGACGCAGCCCGGCAGGATGGTGCCGCCATAGACGAAGACGGCGGGGCGGTTCATGCGGGCGATGGCGATCATGCAGCCGGGCATGTTCTTGTCACAGCCGCCGATGGCGACGTAGCCGTCCATGCCTTCGCAGCCGACGACGGTTTCGATGGAGTCAGCGATGACCTCGCGAGACACGAGGGAGTACTTCATGCCCTCCGTGCCCATGGAGATGCCGTCGGAAATCGTGATCGTATTGAAGATGATGCTTTTTCCACCGGCGGCATCGACCCCTTTGGCGGATTCCCTGGCCAAGCGGTCAATGTGCATGTTGCAGGGGGTGACCATGCTCCAGGTGGAGGCGATGCCGATCTGCGATTTTTTGAAGTCCTCACGCTTGAAGCCCACGGCGTGCAGCATGGCGCGGCTGGCGGCGCGCTCCGGCCCATCGACGACGATGGCGCTGTGTTTGCGGTGGAGGGAGGACTTGGAGGCGGCTTTTTTGGGCATGGCTTGAAGATTGGGTGCGCAAAATGACAGACGCCCCTGTGTGCGCAAGCAGCCTTTGCGGCAGTTGTGGCGCAGCACTTGGCAAGCACGGCATAGTGCCCGCCTCGTTCGTGCGCGATGCTTTCCCCGACCATGCCGCCACGTCTTCCAGCCCTGTGCCTTCTCATCCTCGCCACTCCGCTGGGAGCGGAAGAGCCGGCCCCGCTCGATTTCAACCTGTACATGCAGGGGCGCTACGTCTTCGAGCGGAACTGCATCGTCTGCCATGGCCCCCGTGGCGATGGCAACGGCGAACTGAGCCCCACCCTGAAGCCGCGTCCGCGTTCGTTCCGCGAGGGCATGTTCAAATTCCGCACCACGCCGCTCGGCATGCTGCCGACAGACGACGACCTGCGCCGCACGATTCGCGGCGGACTCAGCGGCACGGCGATGGGCATGTTCACCCAGCTTTCCGACGAGGAGGTCAGCGCCGTCATCACCTACGTGAAGTCATTCTCCCGCCGCTGGCGCAAGGCGGAAAACTACGCGCCGCAGGTGACCCTGCCGCCGACTCCCGCGTGGTTCAAAGAAGACGGTGCGCGCCAGACGCACGTGGTCGCAGGCGCGAAGCTCTTTGCGGTGAACTGCGCCACCTGCCACGGTGACAAGGCGGATGGCAAAGGTCCTGCAGCGGTCGCTTTGAAGGACATCTGGGGGCATCCCGCCGCGCCGTCCGATCTGCGCCAGCCGCATCTACGCTGCGGTGATGCTCCGGGCGATCTCTTGCGCGTGCTGGCGACGGGCCTCAACGGCACGGCGATGGTGAGCTTTGACCAGACGCTCACAGAAGCTCAGCGCTGGGACATCATCGCCTTTCTAATGAGCATCCGCCTGCCTTCAGGTCCGGTTTTGGGCGGTTAGTAGAGTCATTCGGCGATGTAGAACATCGCGGCGAAGGTGTTGGGAGTGAAGGCCGCGTCAGCCGGGGGCTTGATGAGCATGGTGGAGATGTCGCCGTCGAGAAAGAGGGCGTCCTGACAGCCGAGGTGCAGGAAGAAGCGGCTGAGCTGGTGGAAGGTGACCCGACCTCGAGTGCGGTCCTCACGGTCACTCATGACGAAAACGATCTGGCCGTCGCTGCGGACACCGACGGCGTTGCGCAGGCGTTTGTTGGGAGAATTGAGGTTGAAGGCGGGGTGGATGACGCCTTTCCGCAGCAGGAGCGGGCCGCTCTGCGTGGCGAGGCGCGGGTTGAGGCCGCTTTTGCCAAACTCCGCCGCCTCCATGACACCGGCGCCGGACTTGTCGTCCAGGAAGAAGACACCGTTCGGCTTGAGGTAGAAGTTGCCCTCGCCGGGCTGGAGATTCAGCGGAACGAGCTCCCGGCCGCCGCAAATCGTCAGGCCGCAGGGCTTGGGACCGCGCTCGTAAATGCCCGCATTGGTGGCGAAGGCGATTTTTTGGCCTTTGGCGGCGAGATCGCGTTTCAAGCCGTTGAAATCGAGCAGCGGCTTGCCGTCGGTGCCCAGCCAGGCGAGCTGGAGTTTCGAACAGTCGGCGGGGGGGACGCGAAAGAGGTGATACTTTGCTCCTTCATGCTCCACGACCTCCGCGCCGTGCAGATGCGGGCTGAGGGCGGCACAACCGAAGATGGCGCAGAGCCAGCGGGGGAGTCTCATGCGGCATTTCAGCCGTCTTTGGCGGGAAGGGCAACTTTGAACTTTGAACTTTCGACTTTGAACCCATAGATGACGGCCTATGGCGAGCAACTTCGGCACTCTCTTCCGCATCAGCACCTGGGGCGAATCCCACGGCCCCGGCGTCGGCGTCGTCATCGACGGCTGCCCGCCGCGCATCCCGCTGACCGTTGAAGACATCCAGGCCGAGCTGGACCGTCGCCGCCCCGGGCAGAGCAAGATCGTGACGCCGCGCAAGGAGGACGACAAGGCGGAGATCCTCTCCGGCGTGCTCGATGGCCAGACGCTCGGCACTCCCATCGGCATCTTCGTGCGCAACACCGACCAGCGCCCCTCCGCCTACACGGAGATGCAGCAGTCCTACCGCCCCAGCCACGCCGACTACACCTACGATGCGAAGTACGGCATCCGCGCCGTTTCCGGCGGCGGACGGTCCAGTGCACGGGAGACGATCGGTCGCGTGGCCGCAGGTGCCATCGCGCGGATGGTGCTGCAGCACTCGATTTCCGGCTACGAATGCTTGGCCTATGTCAAAACGGTTCAGAACATCCAGGCCGAGGTGCCAACTGGTGCCGCGCTGAATTCCGCCGTCATCGAATCGAACATCGTCCGCACCTGCGACCCCGCAGCGGCGGAGAAGATGATCGAGTTGATCGAAAAGATCCGCAGCGAGGGCAACAGCGTAGGCGGCGTGATCGAGTGCGTGGTGCGTGGCGTGTCGCCCGGGCTTGGCGAGCCTGTTTTTGACCGTCTGGAGGCCGATCTGGCCAAGGCGATGCTCAGCCTGCCGGCGACGAAGGGATTCGAAATCGGCAGCGGCTTCGGGGGAACGACGATGACCGGCCTGGAGCACAACGACGAGTTTTACATGGACGACGGCAAGGTGCACACCCGCAGCAACCGCAGCGGCGGCGTGCAGGGCGGCATCAGCAACGGCGAGGAGATCGTCTTCCGCGTGGCCTTCAAACCGACCGCCACCGTCCTGCGCGAGCAGAAGACCGTGACGAACACCGGCGAGGACACCACGCTGTCCGCCCGCGGTCGTCACGATCCCTGCGTGCTGCCACGCGCCGTGCCGATGGTCGAGGCCATGGTGCACCTCGTGCTGGCCGATCACTTCCTGCGCCAGCGGGCACAGATGGGCTGATGCCATGCGTTGGCTGATTCTGCTGCTGCTTCCGTTGGCAGCCTCTTCAAAGGAGGTGGAGATACACTGCACCTATTGGTATGAAGGCGAATTCAGCACCTGCGATGCGGTAATCATCGGCAAGATTGTGAGCGTGGAATCGCATGTCGAGCGTTCCGCCTCACAAGTCCTGCCGGAAGAATCCTGCGTGATACAGATCGACGAGATCGTGGGGCACAGCCCGGAGTTGGAAGGTGCGACGACGGCCAAACTGGTGGCCCGATACATTCACGACCTCTACCTGCAACTGGCGCCGGACTGGGGTGTGTATCGCCATCTTGAGCCGGGGCAAAAGGTCGTCGCGCTGATTCATCGCTACGAACACGATGTGGCCATCGGCAGCGAGGCGTTGATCGTCTTGAAACCTGAAACGATGGCGCTGCCAGAGATCATCAAGAGAACGGGGATGGACCTCACACTTTTCACCAACGAGGATCTCGCCGTTTGGAAAGCTGCATGGCCTCAGATGTTTCCCGAACTCGCGGATCGCGCGGCCTACGAGCGCGAGCTGATCGAGGAAGAGCGGCGGATGGGCGAGGTCACTCCCGGTGAGTGGCTGACGCTCGCGATCACCGCGAGCGCGTTACTGGCCGTTGGAATGTGGCTGGCACGTCGTTGCCTGATTAGGCGATCAAGTCCGTGAGCAGCTTGCCACCGTTGACGATGTCCAAGGGGCGGACGTTTTCGACGACGATGCGCGTGCCAGCTTCGACGAGACGGCGGGCGAGGAGGAAGCGCTGACCGGCGGCGTTGCGGCCGTATTCGTCGCGCAGCTTGGCGGGTTCGGCGTTGAGCTCGAAGGCTTCACGCGCCTGCTTGGAGCTGATGAGGTCGTAGGCGGCGCTGTAGAATTTGTCCATGGCGCTGAGGCCGTCCGACTTCTCCGTGGTGCGGAAGTGTTCATCGACGGCGGAGAGCAGTCCACGACGGCGGTTGAAGCGTTTGGCGTCGATGTCCTTCGGTGCGGCGAGATCGCGCACGGTGAAGTCTTTGCTGGCGGGATCGCCGCCGAGGGAGAAGGGGCCGAAGGCGCTGGGGATGGCGACGTAGGGAGGGAGACTGTTCCGAACACCCTGCTCCTGGGAGATGATGGAGCCGGCGAATGCGGACTTTTACCTCTCGTGGGGAGACTTCCTCTACTGAGGACCGTCCCTCAAAGCCAGGGCGGATGGCGTGGCAGGAAGCCCTCCCGCGATCGGCTCAGCACACGCCAGCGCGGCCCCTCCCCCGCACGGGAGCCGGAGGTGTCGAATCGCAGACCGCAGACCTCCATGAAGACGTGGTGGCCCGGCTTGACGTAGAGCGTGAGGTAGCTGCCATGCCCGGGCAGGGCGTAGCTGGCGAAGGCGGAGGAAGTCAGCGGGCGATCCAGCAGGCTCGAACGGTAGAGCACGTGCGAGATGGAGCCGGAGCAGTCGAAACCGTTGTCATAGAGCACCCGATGACCGCCCCCCCACTTGTACGGTTTGTCCACCAACTGATTGGCGATGGCGACGACCCGGTGGATGATGGGCGGATGCGTGACATGCGCGTAGGCGTAGATGCCGTTGAAGTAGAGCGGCACGACCGGCGGCGACCAGCGGCGGTAGTCCAGGCTGGCGAGGGTGCCCATCGTTCCCCAAAGCCCGAGCCGCAGCCAGCGCCGACGGCTGCTGAAATGCCGGACGCAGTCGGCCTCTTGCGTGTGCTTGAGGGATTCGGGAATGGGAGACGGGTTCTTGTCCACGCCCAAAGCTAGCGGCCTGCGGCGGGTCTTGCGTTTGAGCGGGTCTTCATTCTGGCCCCAAGCAAGGTTTAGCCGTCATGCTGCAGCAGCCATCGGCACCGCAACAAAATGACCAAGGCCCAGGAACCAACGACCAAGGAAATCCCAAGCGCCCAAGCTTCAATCGACACGCTTTGATGGCATGGCAGGACATCCACCAGCAGGTGGAGCTTTTTTTGGGGCCTTGGTATTTTGGTCCATTCGTTGGCCCTTGGGCACTTGAACCTTGCTCATTCCATTTCGTTCGCGTTCGATCGCATCGACACGGCTGGGACGGGGGGACCTTATAGGGGTAGGAACGGCGCATTGGCGCGGGCTCGTAGGACGCCGCGCAGGCGCCCTCGTGTCCATCTGTCTATCTTCCGGTAACGGACTGTGGTTCATATTTACCCTCACGCAACAGCCGCTCTGATGTGGCGACATCAGCCTTGGCGCTGCGTCCGTCGATGCCTGGCTGGTCTTGCGCTGGGTGGCCGTGCTCAGCGCTGACCGGAGGTTTGCAGGTGCGTAAACCTTGTCGATCAGCGTATGCCACTTTCTACCTTCCCCGAATGAGCGGATTTTTTCGCACTCCTCCTGATTTTCTAAAAAATCATAGGGAGTGAAGGCTCTGGAGCTTGATATTTTATGAAAATTTCAATAAGTTTGGCTTCACATGAATCCGCCCTCCTCCCACGCCACTTTATCAGGCCTGCAGACTGCCGCTTGTCCGCCAGACAGCCTGGCACGCGACCTGACGGCTCTGGTGGACGACATCGAGCGCACCAAGAAGTGGTTCAATGCTCAAATGGACGCCCAACTCGCGGGCCTCAGGGAGCTGCGGGAGACGATCGAGATGGACACACCCGCAGGCGAGGATCTTGCAGCGGAGGTGGCGCCCGTGGAGGTTCCCGTCCGGACCTCCCCGCCGGCACCCACTCCAAATAAAGAGCATCCTGCCGTCGTCCTGCCTCCGAGCAAGATCATCGCCCTGCACCCTGATCTCGAACAGGCCACGCTACGGGAGCTGAATGAGGCGTTGACGAGCGCCTTTGCGGAGATTTCGGCTCGCGGCGGCATGCTGGCCTGAGGGGGAAGTCGTCCGCGAACAAATCCGGGTGAATACGCGGGTGGCTGGGTTTTTAGCATCGACACCCGGCGCACAATGCCGCAATTTTCGAGGCAATCTCGGCTTCCCGAGTCACGTACAGTCACGCTCATGAACAACGCCATCCCACCCGTCTCCTCCCGCCGCGATTTCCTCAAGGCCACCACCAAGACCGCCGCCGGTCTCTCCGTCCTCTCCGGCATCACACTCCCCCACGTCCACGCGGCAGGAAGTGACGAAGTCCGCACCGCGCTCATCGGCTGCGGCGGCCGCGGCACCGGCGCCGCCAGCAACGCCATGGGCATCCAGCAGCGCGTCACGCGGCTCGTGGCCATGGCTGACGTCTCCGAGCAGCGCCTGAAGAGCAGTTTTGAGGCGCTGAGCACGAAGCATCCGGACCGCATGTCGGTCTCCGAGGACGCGAAGTTCATCGGCTTTGACGCCTATAAAAATGCCATCGACATGCTGAAAAAGGGCGATGTGGCCATCTTCACCACGCCGGTGGCCTTCCGCTGGGTGCACTACAAATACGCCATCGAAAAAGGCGTAAACGTCTTCATGGAAAAGCCGATCTGCACCGACGGCCCCACGGCACGCCGTCTGCTCGCGCTGAACGAAGAGGCGAAAAAGAAGAACCTCAAAGTGGGCGTCGGCCTCATGTGCCGCCACTGCCGCGTGCGTGGCGAGCTTTTTGACCGCATCCAGAACGGTGAGATCGGCGACCTCTTCATGATGCGCGCCTACCGCATGCAGGGCATTGTCGGCAGCGTCTTCACCCCGCGCCGTGATGTGGCCGCCTACCCGAACGAGTTGCTCTGGCAGATCAAAAACTTCCACAGCTTCCTCTGGGCCAGCGGCGGTGGTTTCAGCGACTTCAACATCCACAACATCGACGAAGCCTGCTGGATGAAAAACGACTGGCCCGTCGAGGTGCAGGCCAGCGGCGGGCGCAGCGACCGCGGCGACAATGTGGACCAGAACTTCGACCACTATTCCTGTGAATACACCTTCAAGGACGGCGCCAAGCTCTTCCTGGAAGGCCGCACGCAGCTGCAGGTCCACACACAATTCTCCACCCAGGTGCACGGCACCAAGGGCTGCGCCATGGTCTCCAGCGCCGGTCACTTCCCCTCACGGGCCGCCACCTACAAGGGACAGATCATCGGCGAGCGGGAGCAAAACATCTGGCGCGGTCCAAAGACGGAGCCCAACCCCTACGATCTCGAGTGGCAGGACCTCATCGACGCCATCGTCAATGATAAGCCCTACAACGAGGTTGAAAGCGGCATCAAGTCCAGCATCACCACTGCCATGGGCCGTGCGGCCGCGCACACCGGCCAGGTCGTCCGTTACAACGACTACATCAACAGCCCCTTCGAATTCTCCCCGGGCGCCGACAAGCTCACGATGGACGGCCCGCCGCCGCTGGTGGCCGATGCCAACGGCAACTACCCCGTGCCAAAGCCCGGCGTCTTCAAAGATCGCGAGTACGACATGGAGCCGCAGGCCGAGCCGTTTCCGCTGATCAAGTTCGACGCCTGATCCGGGCGCGAGAATGCTGCGGGAGTTGCCTGCGGTCAGGATTTGAGGCAGGGTTCATGCACCGCATGCGCCCTGCCTCTTTGCTTTTCCGCCTTCACCGCCTCTTGGTCGTGGCGGGTGCGCTCTGCCTGGCCGATGGCGCCCATGCGCAGGGCCCGCCCCCGGAAGACGGCATCCTGGACGATGCCCGCGCCCTCAGCAGCGCCATGCGTCAGCAGATCGCCGAAGAACTGCGGACCTTCCGTGAAGAAGTGAAGTGTGACGCGTGGATCACCGCGACGAGTTTTCCCCCGGCGAACGTGACCGTGCGCCGCCAGGCGCAGATCACGCGCCGGGCGTGGAGCGGAGAGCGGCCCGCCGTCCTGCTCGCCTATGATCGCGCCAGCAACAGCACCGCGTTTTCCTTCGCACCCGAAATGTGGGACCGCTACCCAGCGGCACAGCTTATCGAGCTCATCCAGGAGGTCCGGACCGTCTTTGCGGACCGCAGCCTCTCGCTGGACGAGCGCTTCGCCCTCGGCACACGCCTGTGGACCGACCAGTTCCGTGAGATGGAGACCGTGCGCCTGCGGCACTCCCTCCTCCTTCAGCGCGAGGAGCGGCACTTCGCCAAAATCGTCGCCCTGCTGCTGGCCGGGGGCGCCCTGGTGGCCGCGATCTTCGGCTATGCCTCGCGCCGTCAGACCGCCACCGCTGAACAGCGGCACTACCTGCCGGACATCGCCGTCGCGCTGCGTTTCGGCGCGCCGCACGGCGGAGGCGTCATCGCCGAAACCAACGCCCAGTCCGGGACGCACTGAGCCGCCATGTCAGGCGTCATCCACGCTCACGCCCATCCCTGCCAGCATCTTGTCGAGATCTTCGATGTACTTCCACGGCAGCTTCTTGCGCTGATACTTGCGGAAAAGCAGGTCGCGCAGCTCCAGCCAGCGCTCCGTGGTGGGCTCCATCGGCATCCACGCCTCTCCGTCCGGGTGCGCCACCCGGAACACCCACTCGCGCGAGTTCCAATGCGCGCGGATGTACTGCTTGCGGCCGTCCTCGATACGTTCGTGCCACTCGTGGATTTGGTTTTTGGTCATTGAGAGCCCGCAGGATGCGCTAGTATCGTCCCCATGCAAGCCGCCAAGCCCGGCACTTCCGCCGCCCTGCCCAAACTCCTGCTCTACCTCCTCGCGGTCATGCTCGGGGGTGCGCTGCTGGCCGCCCCGTTGTTCCACCTCGGCCACACCGTTCAGGGCTGGCTCTCCACCTCATCCTTGGGAGGTTCCGGCCCGGGGATCTGGCTGCTGAAGGAGATCGAACGCGCCCACTTCAGTCGCTACTTCAACCGCGCCGTGCTCGTCTGCGCCATCCTCTTCATCTGGCCCTTCCTGCGCTGGGTGCGTCCGGACCGCTCCCTGCTGCCGACGTGGCGCCCGGTCAGCACCGGCTTGAAACAGTGGGCGCTCGGCTTTGCACTCGCCAGCGGCCTGCTGCTGCTGCTGGGCTTCGTTTTCTTCAAGCTGGGTGCCTATCGCCTCCACCCGGACCCGCGCTGGCTGAAGCTCGGCGAGCCCATCACCGCCGCCCTCGGTGCCGGCATCGTGGAGGAGTTCTTCTTCCGCGGCCTGCTGCTCGGCCTGCTGCTGCGCAGCATGACCACGCGCTCCGCGCTGATCGCCGGCACCTTCGTCTTCGCCATCGTCCATTTTCTCAAGCCGCCAGAAGGCTGGCAGATCGACGACGCCGCCGTCACATGGAGCAGCGGTTTTCTCGTGCTCAAACAGATCGCCGCCGGTTTTGGGGACGTGCAGTTTCTCCTCGCCGAATTTGCCACGCTCTTCGCCGTCGGCTGGGTGCTCGCGCAGGTGCGCATGCAGACCGGTTCGCTGTGGGCGGCGATCGGCCTGCATGGCGGCTGGGTCTTCGGCCTGAAATACTTCAGCGCCCTCGTGATTCCCGCCGGCGGCTGGCTGCCCTGGATCGGTGCCAACCTTAAAATCGGCCTCGCTCCCCTGCTCATGGTGCTGCTCACCGGCTGGATCGCCTGCCGCCTGCTTCCTCGCCGATAATTCGTTTGCAGCTTTCCCGCTGACACGGATCATGCGGCGCATCAGCCCCTCGCCTGAGTGGTGGAATTGGTAGACACGCCAGACTTAGGATCTGGTTGAGCAATCAGTGCAGGTTCGAGTCCTGTCTCAGGTACCCCTGTAGAGTACAGGGTCGAGGTGGACATGGGGCGAACCAGCTGCCAAGTGCCCGATGCGGAGCCCGATCTTCTCAAGAGCCGCCGCAGTCTGCCCGTAGCATGCCAACGCAAAACACCTCGCTGCTCAATTCCTATGAAACTCCTGCTTCTCATCTTCCTCGCACTCGCCGCTCCCCTTTTTGCCCAAACGAGCGCCAAGACAAAGCCGCTGGATGCGGTGGACACGATGGCGAAGGACCTGAAGCCTTCGCGTGTCCTTGTTTACAAGAAAGTCGCCGAGCGTGAACTGGAGATGCACGTTTTTGAGCCGGAGGGTTTCAAGCCGGGTGACAGGCGGGGCTGCTATCTCATCATCCACGGCGGCGGCTGGACCGGGGGTGCGCCGCCGCGCATGTATCCCTTCGCGGCTCATTACGCGAAGCTCGGCCTCGTGGGCATCAGCCTGCAGTATCGCCTGAACAGCACCAAGACCGGCGTCACGGTCTTCGATTGCGTGAAGGATGCACGCTCCGCCGTGCGCTACCTGCGCGGCCATGCGGCTGAGTTCGGCATCGATCCGCAGAAGATCATTGTCAGCGGCGGCTCCGCCGGCGGCCATCTGGCGGTGGCCACCGCTCTTTTCGACAAGGTGAACGAGGACAGCGATGATCTGGCCGTTTCCGCAGCGCCGAATGCCCTTGTGCTGCTTTTTCCGGTCATCGACACGTCCAAGGAGGGCTACGGCCAGGCGAAGATCGGCGAGCGCTGGCAGGAGCTCTCCCCGGTTCACAACGTGCGGGCCGGACTGCCGCCCACGCTCGTCTTCCACGGCACCGGCGACACCGTCACGCCTTTTGCCGGAGCGAAGGCTTTTCACGAATCCATGCTCAAGGCCGGCAACCGCTGCGAACTCGAAATCAACGAAGGCGGCGTGCACGGCTACCTCATGCGCGACAAGGCACTCTACGACGACACGATGGCGAAGACGGACGCGTTTCTGAAGTCGCTCGGGCTGCTACCTTAAAGTGGTCCGCACAGCCGTCTGTGCGGTGGGTGGTGGTCGGGTGATAACCTTCTTATGTTCGCGTGTGGCAGTCCAGAGCGCTGTCTGGATGTGTGATCCTACGTGTGCTTGCGGAGTGCCGCACAGAGGACTGTGCGGACCACTATTCCCCGATCCACACCGGCGTTCCCACCGTGACGAGGTCGAAGAGTTCGATGACATCGCTATTCCGCAGGCGCACGCAGCCGTGGCTGGCGGGACGGCCGATGCTTTGCTCGTCATTCGTGCCGTGGATGTAGATGTAGCGCAGGTAGGTGTTCGCATTCCGCGGCTCCAGGCCGTGCAGCCAGAGGATGCGGGTGAGGACGAAGTCGGACGTGGTGTCCATGCCGGGCTCCCACAGGCCGACGGGTTGGCGGGCTTTGAAAATGGTGCCGCTCCGGGCGTCGGCGCCGTGTTTTTCCTTCACCATGAAATGACCGAGCGGGGTCTTGTTGCTGCCTTCGGTGAAGCCGATGCCGAACTTCGAGGTGGAACAGGACCATTCACGGACGAGCCGCGCACCGTCAAAGAGGCGCAGGCGCTGCGTGCCGATGCTGACTTCGATGCGCGGATCTGCGGGAGACATGGCGGTCAATCAACACCCCAGGGGAGATATCGCAACGTGTTCGCTGCACGATCACTTTTCCGCAGGGCGCGTGGCCGTGCTGAAAGCGCTGCCTTCAGCGGTCTTGTCCACCAGCAGCAGCGACTGCTGTAGATCTCTTTCTGCGGGGAGTTTCGCGATGGTTCCGGCCAGCAGCGCTTGGGAGTCGGCGTCGGGGTTTTGACGCGTCAGGGCGGCGAGGGCCAACAGATCCGTCACGGCGGGTGATTTCGAGCCCTTCACGAGCAGATGCCGGGCGCGGTGCGCGGTGGGGACGTCGTCGAGCCGGACGGCCAGCGCGGCGATCTGGCGGAGGGTGGCTTCGTCGAGCCTCTCGCCCGGGATCTGCTGCAGGGTGCGCAGCGCCTGGGGGAACTGGGAGCGCTGCGTCTGAAGCTGGGCGAGGTGCCGGATGGCAGGCACATCGTCCGGGAAGCGCTTCAGGAAGCCCTGCCATAGCATCGGGGCGGAGGATTCGCCTCGGACACGGACGTCGATCTCGGTCAGCAAGCGCCAGGCGGCACGATTCTGCGGCGTGCTTTTCAGATGCACGGTGAGGAGGCTCCGCGCCGGGGCCGGGGCGTCACCCTCAGCGAGTGCGGAGGCGAGTTCGAGCACCGAGAAACTCTTTTGCAGCGAGGAAAGAAGCTTTGCGAACTGGCGGCTGCGGCCGCTCTGCGAGGCCAGTGCATGCAGGCGGGCGATTACGCGGAGCTCTCCGGCGGCGGCGAGGCGAAAGAAACCGTCGCAGGCGATGCTGCCGTGATTTTCGGCATCGGCGATCGCGGCGGATTCGTCCAGCCAGCGGAGATAATCGGCGGAAAGGGGCTTGCCGGCGGCGATTTCTTCCACGCTGAGTTTGTGGTCGGCAAAGGTGCGCAGGTGGCGCTCGATCCATGGCAGCAGCTCGGCGGATTCACCCGCTGCGCGGGTGGTCAGCAGGGCACGTTCAAGGAGTCGCACCGGGATGGCGGCAGCGATGCCCAGGGAGCGCAGATCATCCAACGCGATGCGGCTGGCCTCGGCATAGCGGGTTCCTTGCAGCAGGAGGCTGGCTTGGAGGTCGAGCGCGTCGTCTCGCTGGGCGGGGAGGAGTCGGGTGGAGGAGGGATCCAGCCAGACATTGACGGTTTTCAGCGCGGCGGCGGGGCGACGGGCCAACTGAGCCGCACCAGCCAGCGCCTGGACTTCCCGCCATGTCGCAGAGGGAGATTCGCAAATGCGCTGGCGGATTTCTACCGCCAAGACGGCGTCGTGATTTTCCGCCGCCTGGTCGGCGAGCACGCTCAGCAGCGCGAGCTTGTGCGGCTCTTCAAGGCGATCACCGGCGGCGGAGACGAGGTGGCGGGTGTCCTCCACGGGCGGTGCGTCCGTGCGTTCGATTTCGGCAAAGACGAGCGCGACATTCAGCGGGCAAGGGGCGGGCACAGGCCCCTGCTGCACGGTGAGCCTGCGGAGGCGCTGCTCCGGCGTGTCAGCCAGCCAGTCATGCAGGGCACGGACCTCGTGCTCCGGTAGCATGGCCAGCTGAAAGACGGCGGCCTGCTGCAGGTGCTTCGGAGCCGTGGAGAGGCGTGTGACGATCTCCAAACGGGTGCCTTCGAGCAGGGACTCGTCGCCTTGCGGGCGTGGGTCCTGCGAATGCAGACGCCAGCCCCACGCGACGGCGAGCGCGATGCAGGAGACGACGAGAAGCAGGGCCTGGCGTGAATTTCGTGACATGGAAGGAAAAGGGAGGGTGAAGGATCAGCGCATGGCAGCCTGCGTGGCGGGCGGGAGTGATTGCAGGGAAACCGTGGCGCGGCAGGCGAGCTCGAGGCGGACGAAGCCTGCGGCGTCTGCCGTAGCCGTGTAGGGGCGGCCATTTTCGAGGTAGGCGCACTGGCCGCGGGGCTCGAAGCCGCCGAAGACCATCTCCACCGGACGCAGGTCCCGCACATGGAAGGTGGCCCGGCGTGAGGCCAGCTCCATGAAGTCCACCGGGGAGCTGCTCTCGGCCAGGTGCAGGTGCTGCGCGGGCTTTTCCTCCGTCATGACCACATCGGCACGGCCGCGGCCCATCGTGTGGATGTAGGTCTGGTCTCCGTGGACGTTGAATCCGGAGATGCCGACGCTGCGGGCCATGTCCGGCACGCCTGCGGAGGCCGGGAGGCGAAAGGTGCGGCAGTCGCCGAAGTTCAGGACGATCCAGTGGCGCTCGGCCACGCGGAGGATGCGCGTCACGCGGGCATCGCGGACGCTGGCGGCGTAGGCGGCGGCGGTCATGGCGTGCAGGGGCTCCGCCGCGCAGGCGTCCAGCTCTTTTTCCAGGGCCGCGACGCCTTGTTCCGTGCGCACCTGATCGAAACGGGTGCGCACCGCCTTCGGCTCCAATCGCAGGGTGGTGCCGCCTTCGCGGGCGGACGAATTCGCAGCCGGGGAGGCCGCGGGCAGGTGCTCGACGGACATCGCATCGCAGAAGCGCAGCGCCTCCGGGGTCGGCGTGGCATTCGAGGGCCACAGCATGAGGCGGACGTTTTTTCCGAGCGGCAGCAGCTGGCGGTGAATGTAGCTCATGGACCCGGCGATCTCGCGTTCCATGTCCAGCCGGGTGGTCTTAGCCCGCTCGTTGAGCGGAGCGGCCACGTCGATGCCCGCCGTCCACAGCTCCGGGCGCGTGAAGGAGTTTGAAGCCGCCTGCACCTGCGGCAGTTCGAAGAGGCTGCGGGCGATGTGCGCGAGCTGCGGAGCATCCTGCGCCTGCTGACCCGGGAACCAGCCGCGCACGTCGGCTTCACAAACCGAGACGGTCACCGGCAGCAGGTAGCGGTCGATGATCCGGTCACGCATGACCTCTGAGCACAGCGGAAAGCCCGGCAGGGTCGAGGGTGTCGAGAAGCCGGTGCCGTCGATGTGACTGTAAAACACGCGGCGGCCTTCGCGGGTGGTGGTGTCCGGCACAGGTGCCAGCGATCCGCCCAGCCAGGCGGCGAGGAAGCCGGGCAGATGAACCTGCGGTCCGGCGATGGCGAAGGCCGGGTCCAGGCAGACCGCGCCCCAGCTCGTGATGAAAGCCTGATCGAAGCGCTTTTCGCCGCCAAAGGTGTCCGTGCCGCGCAGCGCCAGCGCGATCCGCGCCTCCGGTGGCGCGGTGAGGTCCAGAAAGCCGAGCGTCCGGGCCTGCACCTGCGCACCCGGCTCCATCAGCGTCGAATCCACACTGGCGACGTTCGCTTTGACCAGGCCTGACACGGGCTTCGCGGTGCCGCCGATGCCGAGGTGCTGCAGGGCGAGCTGGCGGGCCGTTTCATCCGTGAAGGGCATCCCGGCCAGCAGCAGCGGGATCTTTTTCGCCCGCAGAGAAGGCAGCCAGGCGGCCAGGGTGCGCTGCTGCGCGGTGGAGAGCAGCAGCTCCGGATCGAGGATCACAGCGGCGAAGTCGTGCTGCTCCGGCAGGAAGTCCGCATCTTTGGCGACGCGGAATTCCGGCTGGCAGCCGAGCCATTCGAGCGTGCCCGTCAGGAAGCGAGCCGTGGCGGTGCTTTCAGCAGCGGGAGCGGCCTGGCCGGCGTGTTTTTCATCCCAGCCGTGCAGCACGACCACGCGGCGGCTGATCTCCTCGAGCGGGCCGAGATTGACCCCGTCCAGCGCTGGCGTGGTGATGAAAGGCGTCACTCCGATGGCGGTCAGACGCTGCGCGGCCTCCCGAGCCGCCGGCCGGTCCCCCACCGGGGCGTAATCCACGCCGAACACCCGCAGGCCCTGCATCTGTACCGTCCGCATCCGGCGTGACACACGCTGCACCTCGGCGATGGAGGTCCACTCCTGCCCGCCGCTGCCATCAGCCCGGGTGTAAACGCCCAGCGCGAAGAAGCCGTCCGCCACTGGTCCGACCTGCAGATCCAGCTCGCTGTGGAAGTCGATCAGGATCGTCTTGTCCGGGAAGCGCTGGCGCACCGTCGCCGCCAGCGTCAGCAGCGCCATCCGCGCCGCAGGGGTCGGCTCCCCGCGTCCGAGAGTGACCGCAAAGCCATCGAAACCCTTCTTCGCCACCGGATCCACGAAGGACTCCACCGCCCACGGCAGCCATTGAGGATGAGAGAAATCGGTGAAGCGCAGCCGGCTGTCTTCCGCTGCCGGCGTGGAGGGCAGCTTCCGCCCTGCGGCGAGCATCGCCTCCCGTGAACCCGTGCGGAACGACGTGACGTCCAGCAGCGCCAGGTAGCGATGCCCAAGCGCGTGGCCCGGCTCCATGTCCAGCTCCGCATGCGGGTTCAGAACGCTCAGGTCGAAGGCCAGCAGGGAACGCGGGTCCGGCTGCGCAGACAGGTCGCAGGAAAAGTGGCGCACCGTGTTCAGGTTTGCCGCAGTCAGGTCAGGGCCGATCAGGGTCAGTGCCGCAAGGCAGGCCGCCAGCAGGCGAGCGCCTGAAGAGAGGGAATGGGGGGTGGAACTCATCGGCGTGGAAGTCGTTTCAGAACTGCGAACAATGGCAGTTTAGAGACTCAGGTCTATAATTGCAATAATTGATCACCTCTTTACAAAAGCCTTACCTCCCTTGATTTACCGGGCTTTCCGCCGCTTTTTGGCCTCTGAGGTTTAGCGCTCCAATTATGGAAAATTGAGCCCACGGTGCGCTGGTAGAGGCTCGGGCGCTTGGGTGCTCTTTGGCCATGGGTTCCTGGACCTTGGTCATTTTCGGCCAGTTCCATCATCTTCGGCAGGGTCACGCCCCAGGCTTGGTTCGTTGACGCGTCCTTGCCCATTCGGGCCAACACTCCGAACCCGGCTCCACCCTGATGCAAAAATAAATTTTTAGCCTAGAATAAACTTTTCATGCCTGCTCCCGCCCTTATCGTTTCGTGTGGAAAAGCCGTCTGAAGACCTTCCCATCCCCGAATCACTGTCGGACACGCCGGAGGCCGACTGTGTGCAACATTTGGAGGGGCGGAGGCGCTGGCTGCGTCTGGGACTCTGGGGTGCGCTGGGCGCGGCCATCGGGGGTGCGGGTTATCACTACTGGACAGCGCCTCCCGTGGCACCGCTCTTTTTCAACGGACTCTACGCCTTCGCGCACTTGAGCCATCCGCCCGTCATTCATCAGATCGTCGCGGCGGCGAACGACCTGGTGGACAAGCCCTACAAGTGGGGCGGCGGCCATCAGTACCTCTATGACAACGGGTTCGACTGCTCCGGCTCCATTTCGCACGTCCTGTATCGCGCACGGCTGCTGGACCGCCCCCTCAGTTCCTCGGACTTTGCACGCTACGCCATGGCAGGGCGCGGGAACTACGTGACGGTGTACGTGAAGCCAGGCCACCATGTCTTCATGGAGGTCTGCGGCCTTCGTTTCGACACCTCCGGATCGCGTGCGGGGGAAGGACCGCGCTGGCGCGTGGTCAGCCGATCGCGGCAGGGTTTTGTCCCGCGTCACCCAGCCTACCTCTGAACGAGTCCGCCGCCGCCCGATCAGCGCACCGGTGGGAAGTCTCAGGCGCAGTGGTCGCGGAAGAGGCCGCCCATCATCGCGCCGAGCTTCCAGTCCTGACCGGAGGGGGCGAAGTGGCCGCGGGTGAAGAGGACGATGGCGTAGGGGGTGCCGCGATGGTAGAAGAAGAGGGATTCGTGGTCCCACTCGCCGTAGTTGCCCGTCTTGCCGCCGATGTAGGTGATGCTGGCGGGCAGGACCCAGCGACCGAGGCCGTACTGGTCGCGCCGCATGGCTTCGAGGAGGAGCTCGCAGCCGTAATCGAGACGGTAGTTCACGCAGCGCTCGTAGAACTCGGCGTAAAAGCGCGGAGAGAGCGAGTTTTCGCGAATGGCGGAGTGCGGCAGATGGTACTTGGATTTGAAAAGCTGCTCGTCCTGCGGGCCGATGCGGCCGAGAAGGTGGTACCAGGAGGCGTTGATGCTCTTGTCGCAGACATAGACGATGTGCTGAAACTCGTCACGGCTGAGCCGGCCCTGCTCGCGCTCCAGCAACACGGCGGCGACGGCAGGCTTCGGCATGGAGCCGCCGATGAAGAGCTGGTCGGCCTGAAATTCGGCGAGGTAGCGGCCGGTGTGCAGATTTTTCACGGCATAGCCGACGCGCGGATCATGGCGGTAGGCGCGGTAGGCCTGCTCGTAGCGGGCGGTCCAGGGGCGCCCGTGGGCGTTGTGCGCACGGTAGCGGAGGCGGGCGCCGGAGGCGAGGAAGCGGTTGTGATACTCCCATTGTGCGCGGCTCTTTCTCGCGGCGTGGCCCAGTCCAGCGCCTCCGCCCTGCCCTGGGGCGACGCAGCCGGCGAGGCCGAGAGGCAGCAAGGGCAGGAAGCGCCGCAGCCAGTCGCGGCGGCCTTCTGATGGGGCATGGGCACCTTCGGAGAGCATCGGCCGCGATTTAACCTCCCGCCGAACTGTGCGCGAGGGCGAATCTGTCAGAAAAATGTGCGCACCGCCAGCTGCCGCTACCGCTTCCCAAAGATGCGGCCCAGGAGGTCTCCGAGCTTGATGGTCCTTTCGTCGGAGACGGCAGGATCAGGGCCGCCGTGCCGGGGATCGATGCGCTGAGGGGAAGGGCTGCGGGGAAAATCTCGGATGAGCACTCGATCTTCGGCGGATGTGGGGCATCTTTTGGACGTGAGAGCCAGACCGATCGAGTTTCGAGTGCAGGGCGTGCGGGGATTCCCGGGCGTTCTCGTCATGGTGCTGGGCATTGTTGCGGTGCTCTGCGTGCTCGCGCTGCTGCTCTTCGTCGGCGCGGCCTTCGTGGTGGGCGGACTGGTGCTGTCCGGCGTGGCGGCGCTGGTTTACTCCGTGCGGCGGAAGCTGGCGGGGATGACGACATCACGCCCGATGCCGGAAGACCGGCCCGCCGAGGGCAGCATCGTGGAGGTGCGGGAGATCGAGGTCGAGGTGCTGCCGGGCCGGGAGCGCTGAGGAAAGAGGGCATTGAGCGGGGAACTGGCACGCGTCCGGCTTTGAAGTCCCGCCCGACCCGATGCCCAGCCCGAACAACACCCCACGGACCAACCTTCTTTACGCCGCGAGCTTTGTCGGCGTCGTGATGGCGGTGTTCACGGTGGGTTACCGGCTGGCCGGGTGGTCGTGGGGAGACGCGGTTTACATGGTCATCATCACCGCCTTCAGCGTGGGCTACGGCGAGGTGCAGCCCATCACGGACCCGTGGCTGCGTGCGTGGACGACGGCGCTCATCGTGCTGGGCTGCACGGGCATCATTTTCATCACCGGCACGCTGGTGCAATGGCTGACCGAATCACAAATTCAACGCGCCTTGGGAGGCAAACGCATGGAACACGAAATCGAAAAACTCAAGAATCACGCCATCATCTGCGGCTTCGGTCGCATCGGGAGAATGATCGCCAGCCAGCTCGAAGCCGGTGGCATCCCCTTTGTCATCGTTGATCAGGCGCCTGACCGCGTGGCCGAAGCGCGGGAGGCTGGATGGCTCACGCATACGGGCGAAGCGACGGACGAATCCGTGCTTCGCGCTGTCGGCATCAGCCGGGCACGCGTGCTGGCCACCGTGCTGCCGAACGACGCGGCAAACGTGTTCATCACCCTGAGCGCACGAAACATGAATCCGGAGATCCAGATCATCGCCCGCGGGGAGGTGCCCTCCACCGAGCGGAAGCTGAAGCAGGCGGGCGCGAACCGCGTGGTGCTGCCCGCGCACATCGGCGCGGACCGCATCGCGCATCTGATCCTGCACCCAAACGCTCGCGAACTGCTGGGCGGCAAGACGAAGTCCAGCGTGGAGTTTGAGCACCATCTCTCCGAGCTGGGGCTCGACATGGAGGAGATCGAGATCGGCCCGGACTCTCCCTGGCTGCACCGCCGCGTGGGAGACGTGGAGAAGGAGGCCGCCGGAAGGCTGCTGGCCGTGGCGATCCTGCGCAAGGAAGGCGGCACCGACATGAATCCGAACCCCACGGCGATGCTCATGCCCGGTGACGCGCTGGTCGTCATGAAACGCGGGGCGCGGGGGTGATCAGTTGCCAGCAGACGCCTCGCAGCGGTGGCGAATCACCTCAAGGATCGAACCTTGGATCTGGTCCATCACCCACTCGCTCCACCAGCCCGCATACCAGTTGAAACGGGTGGAGAGACGATGCGTGCTGGAAAGGTGCAGGATGCAGGTGCCGTCGTTGCACGGCTCGATCTCATAAGTTCCATCAAGCACATCGTAGAACCGCCCGCCGACGATGATGTGCTCATCAAACGCGGTATGCGGGATGAAGTCCGGATCGGCCTTGATGGTGAAGGAGAGCTTTTTCACCGGTTCCCAGTGGGTGACGACCTCGAAGAAGGAAACGTTGCGCTCGAAGGTCGCATGGCGGCGGCCTCCAACGCCTTGCTTGTCGATGGTAGCGGCGATGGGGCGTGGGAAGCCGAGGAAGTAAATCCATTGGGATGGCAGCTCACTCTTCTGGATGGCAGGGACTTGGTAAATCTGGTTCCAGATCGTTTCGGGAGAGGCCTTGATGGTGACGGCATTCCGCATCACACGCGTCTCATGCGGCGTCTGCCAAAGGTTTTCCAAGGGAGCCACGACATAGGGCAGGAAGACGAAGAATGATACCAGCAGACGGTCCTTGCAGCGTTTCTGGAGCCCTAAATGCATGCCCCAGCCACCGAGCACGGTGGCCGGAAACACCAGCGGCAGAGCCACCACCAAGCACAACAGCGCCTCCAGGTGGGCGGCCCAGGAACCGATTATGGCTAGCAGGATCGCTAGCGCGGGAGCCGAGCGGTGCCAGAATGGCCGTGGCGTGTCTAGCTTATAGCCCAGGTAGCAGACAATCCCGCCCAGGGCTAGGGGCATAGAGAAGATGAAAGCTAGGGAGACAATCTGGTAAGAATTGCCAAGGTTTGGAAACAACAACCGGGCCACCCCTGCATAGACTGCTCCCGTCACAAAGATGATGAGTAGTGAACGCCAGAAATTCGGCGAGCGGGACGGAGCCAGTTGCATGCATACAGACTTTCCGCAGTCAAGGGCCAGCCGCCAACACAAAAAAGGGACGCCTCGCGGCGTCCCTTCGTGGTTGATCGTGATGTGAGGCTCAGCCTGGCGACTATTCGTCGCCGCCTGGACGCCACTCTTCGGTGGCGAACTTGAAGGCCTGCTCCAGTCCGACGAGGTCGGTGCTGGGGCGCAGGGCTTCGAAAGCCTGGCTTTCCTTGGCGATGTCCGCCTCGCTGTAATCCATGGCCTTGATGGAAAGGCCGATGCGGCGCTCCACCTTGTCCACCTTGATGACTCGGGCTTCGACTTCGTCGCCGACATTGAGCTTGTCCTTGACCTTCTCGATGCGGTCCTCGCTGATCTGCGAGATGTGCACCAGGCCGTCGATGTCGTCTTCGAGTTCGATGAAGGCACCAAAGGAGGCGATCTTCGCGACGCGGCCCTTGACGATGTCGCCCACCTTGAAGCGGGTGTCGATGATGGACCAGGGGTCGGTGTCGAGCTGCTTCATGCCCAGGCTGATGCGCTGGTTGGCCTTGTCGATGCCGAGAACGACGGCTTCGACTTCCTGGCCCTTCTTGAGCAGTTCGGACGGATGGTTGACCTTGCGTGTCCAGCTGAGATCGGAGACGTGGATCATGCCGTCGATGCCTTCTTCCAGCTCCACAAACGCGCCGTAGGCGGTGAGGTTGCGGACCGGGCGGGTCATCTTCGTGCCGATCGGGTAACGATCGTCGATGTCGTCCCATGGATTCGGATCGAGCTGACGCACGCCGAGGCTGATCTTGCGCTCTTCCTTGTTGATGCCAAGGACGGAGGCTTCGATCTCCTGACCGACGGTGAGAACGTCCGACGGACGGGCGATGCGCTTCGTCCAGGACAGTTCGGAGACGTGGACGAGGCCTTCGACGCCTTCTTCCACTTCCACAAACGCGCCGTAAGCGACGAGCTTGGTGACCTTGCCGCGCACGCGGTGGCCGACGGGGTAGCGGGCCTCGATGTTTTCCCAAGGATTGTTCTGGAGCTGCTTGAGGCCCAGGGAGACACGCTCCTTCTCGCGATTGACCTCGAGGATCTGGACCTCGATCTTCTGACCGATGCCGAGAAGCTCGGAAGGATGGTTGAGGCGGCCCCAGGACATGTCCGTGATGTGGAGCAGTCCGTCCATGCCGTTGAGATCGACGAACGCACCGAAGTCGGTGATGTTCTTGACGATACCGATAACCGTGTCGCCGGGAGTGACGCCGTCGAGGAACTTCTGGCGCTGTTCGGCGCGCTCGGCCTCGATGACTTCGCGGCGGGAAAGGACGATGTTTTTGCGCTCGTCGTTGATCTTGACGATCTTGAACTCGAACACCTTGCCGACGTACTCATTGAGATCCTTCGGCGGGATGATGTCGATCTGGCTGCCGGGCAGGAAGGCTTCGACGCCGACATTGACCATAAGGCCGCCTTTGACGACGCTCTTGATCTTGCCCTTGACGAGACCGCCGTCCTTGAACACGGCGTAAATTTTCTCCCAGTTCTGACGGTGGGCGGCCTTCTCCTTGGAGAGAACGACCATGCCTTCGTCATTTTCCAGGCGCTCGAGGAGGACTTCCACCTCATCGCCGACCTGGATGTCTTCGTCTTCGAATTCGTTGGACGGGATGGCCCCTTCGGACTTGTAGCCGATGTCCACGAGGACGACTTGCGGTTTGATTTCGAGGATCTTGCCTTTGACGATGGATCCTTCGGAGAGCTCGCGGAATGAACCTGCGATCAGGTCTGCGAGAGTTGCTGTAGCACTCATTTGATACTTTAACGGGTTGGGAGCGTTGGGTGGAATCCGCACGCGCACTTCCGCTCCGGAGGTGCTCGACGGGCTTTCGTCCTGCGGCACCAGAAGATGCCCGGACAAGAGGGCCGGGATTCTCAGTGAGGTTCCGTATTTGGCAAGGAGGAATGTCGGACCCGTTTCATTTCAGACGGCCCCCTGCCCCCCCCGCCCTGAAAGACGGCCCGCTGCACCTTTTGAACAGTACGGCAGTTAAAGACCGGCGACATTCCGACTCTGCCGTCAGCACGTATCGTTCCGCGTGGTCATAGACGAGGGATGAGCGGCTGGCTCAGGAAGTCGATCCAGAGCTGTTTCTCAAGCTAGCACGCGATGCCGATGCGCTGACCTCCGCATGTTCGGAACGCGCGATGATCTTGTCCGCCAGAGTCCCCTCCCGGCTCTTCGCCTGCAAGATGAGCCCCGAGGTGCCGAGGTCGATGCCGAAGAGATTGCGCAGCATAACAGGTGTCGCAGAAGAACGCCATCGCCCCATGTGGAAGTTCCTCGAACACTGCCGCCACAACGAAACCGAGCAGAGCATCGAATGGGAATGGAACCGCGAGAAGTGGCAGGCTGCAGTGAATCGCGATGGCGCGTATCTGTTGCGCGCGCATCGGCCCGGCCAGCACAGCGCCACCGAGCTGTGGCAAACGTATGTCCAACTGACCGAAGCCGAAGCTGCGTTCCGCACAATGAAGAGCGAGATCAAAGTGCGCCCCATCTGGCACCAACTGGGGCGCCGCGTCGAGGCGCACATCATGGTCGCGTTTTTGAGCTACGCCATGCACGTGTGCCTGAAGAAACTCGCCGCGAAGAAAGCGCCGAGTTTAACCTCCTGGCAGGTGCTGCAACATATGCGCAAGATCGAGCTGGTAGGCGTGGAGTTCGACACCACGGACGCTCGCAGCCTCACCCTGACCAGAATCACCATCCCGGAAAAAGAACAAGCCGCGCAGCTGCTGCAACTCGGCTAGACGCTGCCCGAGCAACCACCCCCGCGCATCCGCCGCTCGCAAATCCCCGGTCCCGACCTGCCGTGACCACGGCGCAAATGTGTGGCCGACCTGAGCAATCAACCGCCCCGCCTGCCCCCGTGATTGCGGGATGCGGCCTGCTTATGTGCGAAACTTGGGCTAGATCGAGTTGCCGGGGGGTGCATGGCGGGACGCAAAAGAACATTGCAGAAAGTGCCATGTTTTGTTGAAACGATGGACGGCAACCTCAGAATCATTCGCCTAGCCTGAGCCCCCGCCCCTCGGCGGCAAGCTCGTCGAGCACCGCCAGCCTCGCCTCTTTCTCACGCTGCTTGTCGGTCAGCACATCGGTGCCAGCCACAATAGAGTTGCCCGACAAATCACCGGCTTGATTGTTGCCTTGACCAAGCTTGAGCCCGCGACCATCGCTGGTATGGCAAGAGTTGAATATGGTTTGCTGCTTTTGAATAGGCTTCATGAGTTCATTCCACGGCTTGCTCACCAAAGGGGCGAGTCGGCAAGACGAGAACGTTTCACTGGAATCGCAGAACCCCAGTAACGGTCAACGACTCGCTGAACCAATTCCTCAAACCAAGCTGGTGCATTCGGCGCCACATGCACTGCTTGTATGAGCTGCTTTAGATCGCACGGAATCAAATCGCACCCAGCTTGGTTGTGCGGAACGCTTCGCTTTGACTGAAGTGCAGCTAGATCACCGAGAGGCTTCAAGATGCGGAGTTCCTGTTCGTGCTCGAAGGAAAGCCGTTTGAACATGAATGGCGCGAGCGGATTGCTTTCGGGAATCCACTGCTTCTGGTAGTCCACATAGCGGACCATGCCGATTCGAGCATCTGAAGGCAAAATCGCCGAAAGCCGCTCATAGGTCGTCTGAATGCACACCGCCTCTTCGGTGCGTGCATAGAGCTTCCACATGCCAGCCGATTCGTGGTTGCTGACGTGCCAGCAACTTGCTCCGACCCACTCGCGAAGCTTCTCGACGATCTCAGTGACACTAAAACTGCCGGTCAGGTGCAGATGCTTCCGCACTAGGGGACGTAGTTCTTGGTTTACCGGGCTAAACGATCCTTCAAACGGATCGTCTAGCTTGTCGATGCGCGAGAGAAAGACGCCTTGTTGCTCAAACATCGAAACAAACTTCGTGAAGTCCATGTAGCGCCATACTTTGGCCTCAGGTTCAGCCGGGGGCAGAAACAAAGATATGGGAGCTCGATGATCCTCGACCGGGGTGACACCCCGCGCTTGGTTTCTGATGCGAAGTGACTCCTGGCGGAGCTTCTTGAGACGATAGTCAACCATCTCCGCTAGGTGAAAGGATTCTGCCGCTTCACGAGCCTCGTCATCGGTCCGATATTTGCTGATCAAGAAGTTACGGTATAGCCGACGCCCATCATCCGTGTAATATGACGCTCTCCACATTGGATACTTCTTCACGTCGTTGCGATCGACGGCCAAATAACGCATGACACCCTTGGAGTTGCCCTCGTCGAAAAATCCGCCTTTACCGGCACGAGATCCATAAACCTGATCTGAGGCTGCGAACTCTTCTTCAAATGCGTCTCGGAGCGCCATCGCAAACTGGAGAGATTTTTGTTCACCACCATATTTCTTCCAAGGTATCCCTGCATTGATAGGGATCAGCCCTTTCATCCGGTAAGTGACCTGCCAGCACTTTGTCACTGAACCGCCGTCAGGCTTTGGCCAAACTACTCGTCGGATATTTCTTTGCGGGCCTGATTTCGGAGTGTGGCGCATTTGAATTGATCGTTCTGTTTAGACGAATCCAGCTGAGACTAAGAGCCCGACACCTCAAACAACGTCATCGTCCGCGCCATGACGTCATGCACGAAGCTGAGCGGCACTTTGCAGATGGGTTGCCATTTGCGCTCATTCCAGTCTTGGGAGCGGACGTGATCACAGAGAACGACACCACCCACGGGCAGGCCAGCCGGGACGGCGAGTTCGAAAGGGTAGCCTTTGACCTTGCTGGTGATGGGGCAGAAGACGGCGAGGCCGGTCTTCTCGTTGTAGCGGGTATGGCTGAGAACGATGGCGGGGCGGCGTCCGGCCTGCTCGCGGCCTGCCTGAGGATCGAACACCAGCCAGCCGATGGCGCCCAGCTCCGGCACGGGAGGAGTTTTGGCCTTCATGACGACAGAACCTCCCGACCTACATCTGCACCCCATTCAGTCGCGGGATGGAGGTTTTCGGGTGTCACCTGACTCAGTAGGTCGTCGAGGCTGATCTTCTTCGGAGCCGCCTTCACGGTGAGTCCCGAGGCACCGACTTTGAGCGTCACAGGATCGCCCTCTTTGACGTGAATCTGCTTCGCGACGGCGAGAGGGATGCGCAGGGCCAGGCTGTTGCCCCATTTTTGAATCGTGGCTGTCATGTTTCTACATTGAGGCTACCTGAAATGGTTGTCAATGCTGCGAGCCTATTCCTACGGCAACGAACTCTATAGCTCCCACGGCTTCTCCTCTCCTCCGCCCATTACCGCTTTTGGAACGATAGGTCATCCAGAACACACGACTTCCACCAGTCACTCGAAGTCGAGGAAAGGCGCGACTCCAAAAGTTGTCGGAGCGCTCTTGCGGCATCATGTAGAACTGTGTGAAGCATGAAATCGTGGGGAAAGGTTAGTTGCCGCCAGCTACAACCCCATCAACACCCGCAGGCGATCTTCCACCGCCGCCATCGTGGCTGGTAACACGCTGCCCCAGCGGGTGATGAGGCGGTCTTTGCTGATGGAGCGGACTGCTTCGCAAAGAAGCGCGGAGGCATTGGTGAGGCCGCCTTCGGGTGGCTGGACGACGATATGGAAAGGTATGTTTCTCAGCGTCGAGGTAATCGGGATGATCACCACGAGGTCGGCCCGGCTCTGATTGAAGGGATCAACGGAAACGACGAGGACGGGGCGACACCCAGCCTGCTCATGGCCGCGAACGGGATTCAGATCAGCGAGCCAAATGTCGCCTCGCGCGGCAGCGGGTCCGGTAGGCATCGATCAGGGCGCGTAGGGTTGGAGGCCGTCGGCGCTGCTGCCGTCGAGGTCATTGATCTCCCTGCGGTAATCACTGGCTGCCGCTGGGTCCGAGGCGAGGGTTTCATAAGCGGCTGCAGCCTGGGCAAGAAAACGGTGGCGACGATAGGTCTCCAACGCAGCATCAAGCACGACGGTCATGCTGGTGTCGGCATCGCGAGCGAGTTGAGCGAGAAGGCTGCGACCTGAATCTGAAATGCGAACGGTGGCTGGCATGAATGCAGTTTACATTTAAGGCTACATTTGCGTCAACATGGATGTTGATTCATTGAGGCCACCACGGTGACTTGTCAATCTTGCGGGGTTGCGCCATGAAGATTCAGACATCCTTACCCGTCTTCGAGATGAACGACCTGCTGTGGAATCACAATGAACCCTGAATTTTTTCCCACAGATTCGGAGAGGCCCACAGATTGAATGAAAAGGGAATCTGCGGGCCTCCCTGAATCTGTGGGAGACCCGGATTGGGATCATACTCTTTCCTCCGGGGTAAGGATGTCTGAGATTAAAAACGTCACTTTCAGATTTCATGGATAAAGTGGCTGCGGTTTTAGCCGCAGATGGCCTTGATGATTCGGCTAAAGCCGAAGCCACTTTGGAAAGCCTCCATCACTTCTTGCTCCGAGGCTTCGTGAGCGCAGGCGCATCCGGCAGCTTTTCGCCATCCAGCGTGATCTCCTTCGTCGCTTCGAGCCCGAGCACGCGACTGCCGCTGACGGCATCGGGGTGCGTGTGGTTTCCAGGATCGTGGAGGGTGTTGGCTTTTACGGTCACGCTGCGGCTGTGCTTCAGCAGGATGGCTTGGCGGTCGGTTTCTTCCTGCGGCTTGGCGATGACGGAGGCGCGGACGGGTGAGTCGATGTGATTGCGCTCGATGAGCGAGTCTTGGATGCCGATGAGGCGCATCGCGGGGCCGCCGGTGCGGGTGAAGGTGTTGCCGGTGATGCGGAGGCGCTCGATGGGCGGGACGCCGTCTTGGCCTTGGGCGTTGTGGGCGCGGGCGTCGATGGCGGGTTGATAGGGGCGCGGGCTGACGTCGATGAACGTGTTGTCCGCGATGGTGATGTCGCTGGGGATGCCGCCGACGAGGCCCATGCCGGTGTTGAGCGAAATATTGCTGCCCATTCGGGTGAAGGTGCAGCCGCGCACGAGGCCAGGGCCGGACATGATGAGCAGGCGCTGGAAATTGTCCTCCCAGCGGCAGTTTTGCACCACCCAGCCCGCGCATTCGTGATCGAGCCACTCCGCCTGCGCCTCGGCAAAGGGCGTGGCGTCTTGATCGAGCGTGAGTTCGAAATCGCGATGTGCGACGAGCTTTGCTTCGCCGAGAAAGACGCCCGTTTTGCGATGGATGAAGCGCAAACGATCCCCGGCGCGTGCATTCTTGAGCGTGGGGCGAAGTGAGGCATTCGTCTCCAGCGTGACCTGCTTGCCGGACACGGATTTCACCTTGCCCCAGATGCCGTGGAAGTTCTGCAAATCATCGGCGGTGTGCCGGATGGTGACGTTGTCCATCACGCAGCCATAGCGCGTGGAACGGCACAGGCAGCCGTCCGCGCCCTTCCACTGGCTGGTGCCGGGTCGCGGGCCGAAGTAGCAATCCTTCCAAAGATGCGCGCCATCGCCGCCGCTCTCGCTGGGGCCGCCTTTGGCCACATAAACGCTCACGCCGTGCAGGGTGATGTTCGCCGAATCCTCGAGCACGATGGCTCCCGCGCCGGTGTAGAGACACGACAAGCCGTCGCCCACACGCACCACGCCGAGGTCGCCATACGCACGCTCCCAGTTCGTATCGTGCAGACGCTCCATGAGTTGCGGTTCGAGCATGTTCACCCAATAACGCTCGCCCTCAGAGGGCGTGATGTCCTTGTAGCGCAGCTTTCGCACACCGGCCTGCAGGTCGTAGAGCGGCACGCAGAAGCGGCCGTCGCTTTTGAAAGGAAACAAGCGCTGCTCATCGTGTCCCTTGTAGCTCGTGGGCACCACGACGCCGGGTGAGGGCTGGATCTCAAAGCGATTCCCCTCGGGATCAATGCGCGTGATGCGGCCCTCGATGCAGCCACGCGTGCTGCGGTCGATGATCGCACCGCGCAGCACGATGTTGCGGCAGTTCCGAAAACCCACGCAGCGATGCCCCGGCGGCATCTGCTGGTCATCGAGGTCGAACCAAAACGTCGCGCCGCTCGCGTCGATCACAAAAGGATGCGCCGCATTACGCTGCATGTTCTCGAACCCCAGCGGAAAGATTACCTTCGCGCCCTCCCATCGCTCCTGCCCGAAGCGATAATCCCCCGGCGGGATGCGCACCTCCGCCGCGCCACTTTCAAAGGCCTTCATCACCATCGGCATCACCTCGCGGCCCCGCGCTCGCTGCGCTTCTTTCTCCGCTTCCGTGAACTGAGGCCCCGCAGGCAGATCAAAGCTGAAACGATACTCCTCCGGCGGTGGCGATGGCTGGCTGAGAATGTCTTTCTGAATGGGTGTTAGGTGCGCTTGTGCGGAGACAGCAGCGAGGAACAAGTAGAGCATGAGGAAGGCAGTAGAATGGGGGCAGTAGAATAGGAGGGATGAGAGATTCAGTCGGTCGGTGGCATTCTTGTCATTCATTCTGCTGCCGCCATTTTTCTGCCTTTCCTTCATTTCAGAGTCTCCAGAAACGCTTTCACGTCCTCCAGCTCCTGCGGCTTCAGTAATAGGTTCATCGGTGGCATCGGCGAGATGCCGAGCTTCTCGAATCCTTCGGCGAGTTTGGCGTTCGGGTTGATGAGCGATTCCATGAGGTAGGCGGCATCTTTTTTGGCGGCGATGCCATCCAGCGCGGGGCCGACGACCGTGCCCTGGCCTTGCAGCATGTGGCAGTTTTTGCAGGCGGCGACGGGATGCTGCCAGAAGATGTCCGCGCCGCGTTTGGCATCGCCAGGCTGGGGTTTGGCGGCGGCCACGGCGGCTCCGGGGATTTGCTCGCAGAGCCGGATGTCGTCAAAGAACGCGCCTCCACGACCATGCGCGACGAGGAGGACACGAGCGGTGGTTTGGTTCTTCGAGTTGAAGATCGTCTCCGCCTCGATCCAGCCCTCCTCGCG
>CAMAZK010000004.1 GCA_945863205.1 Akkermansia muciniphila
CTGCTCAGCAGCAGGCAAGCCAGCAGCAGGAGATGGCCCAGCGCCAGGCCGCGGAAGAAGCCCGGCAGCGCGCAGCAGCGGAAGCGGCGCAGGCCCAGGAAATGCAGCAACGTCAGGTAGAAGCATTGGCGGCCCAACAACGCGCTCAAGAGGAGGCCGCGCGTGCTGAGGCCATGCTACAACAAAGCCAAACCGAGGAACGAGCACGCCGAGAACAAGAAATGGCGGCCCAGCGCCAAGCCGAAGAGCAGGCACGCCAGGCACAGGAAATGGCTCAACGTCAGGCTCAGGAGGAGGCACGTCGTCAGGCCGAAGCAGAGATGCGCCGCGCCCAGGAGGCCGCCCAGCGCCAGGCCGAAGAGCAGGCACGTCAGGCACAAGAAATGGCTCAACGTCAGGCTCAGGACGAGGCACGTCGTCAGGCCGAAGCAGAGATGCGCCGCGCCCAGGAAGCCGCCCAGCGCCAGGCCGAAGAGCAGGCACGCCAAGCGCAGGAAATGGCTCAACGTCAAGCCGAGGAACAAGCGCGGCGGGCCGCCGAAGAACAGGCCAGGCGTGCCCAGGAGGAAGCCGTGCGGGCCGCCCAAGAGGCGGCCCGGAACCAGCCTTCAGGTTCTTGAGAGGCGCCGGTGACGCCCCTCACTCCTGACGTTAAACGAGATCGGCCCGGGTGAAGGCGGCGACGACGGGGTAACCGGCGCTTTCGATAGCTTCGCGTCCGCCTTCAGAGCGATCGACGAGGATGAGCGCGAAGGCGACCTTGCCGCCCTCCTGCTCGATGGCCTCGATGGCTTTCAGGGTGGAGCCGCCGGTGGTGATCACGTCATCGACGACGACGACAGGCTGTTCAGTGATGAAGTTGCCCTCGATGCGCTTGCCGCGGCCGTGGCCCTTCGGCTCCTTGCGGACGACGAAGGCCTGCACCGGAGGATTGTCCCCGGCCATGCCGGAACTCATGGCGACGGCGAGCGTGATGGGATCCGCGCCCATGGTCAGGCCGCCGAGGGACCCGATCGCCAGCCCGCGTTTGGCCTCTTCCTGGCGCAGCAGGTCATGCAGCACGCGGCCGACGAGCACCGCGCCGCGGGAATCGAGCGTGGTCACGCGGCAATCGACGTAAAGATCGCTCTCCTTGCCGGAGGCGAGGGTGAATTTGCCGGTCTTGACGGACTTGGCCTTGAGGAGGGTGCGAAGTTCTTCGCGGTCTTGCTGGAGGGACATGGGGACTAGTTGCTGGATTCTGGATTCGGGTTGGTTTCGGAAGTTTCTTCGTCGGCGGGCGCTTCGGTGTCTTCGGAGACTGCTGGAGGTTCCTCCACGGCAGGTGGACCGGACGAGTCGGCACTGTCTGACGAATCAGCCGGCGCGTCCGCCGCAGGGACGACGCCGTCCACGGTCAGCGTCACGCCAACGGCTTTTGCAGCTTCGGCGGCGGGACCGCCGAAGGCGAGGATGGTGGCGACTTCCTCCTGAATCTGGACGACTTCGTCGAGCAGCAGTTCAGGATCGCGCACGATGAAGATTTCACCGGTCTTCTTATTCTCGTAAAAGAGCATCTTGGCACCTTCGACCTCCTTTTCGGCGGTCTGGACGATCTGGCGCTTCCGCTCCAGCATGAGGGCCAGGATGTAGCGGGCGTTCTCCGTTTTGGGATCGCCCTCCTCGATGAAGCGCTGCAGCAGCTCCATGGCGCTGGCCTTGGACGTGATCTCAGGCCGGGCTTCGGCGATGACCTTTTGATAGGGGCCCTTCCACGAGGCGATGGGCTTGCGGGCTTCGAGTTCACGCGGCCAGGCTTCCGTGCAGATGTCCCGACGTACGTAGCCGTTTTCCTCCGGATCGAAGTAAATGGCGGTGTGGAAAATCTCACCGTCCTCAAAGGGGCGGGCGGTGGCGGCACATTCATGCGCACGGCTGCGGATGGACCAGATTTGCTGCATCGACGACGGTTAGAGTTTCAGGTTGGAAGTTTCAAGTGGCGGAGGCGCCAGGCAGCGCCGCCCTGCGATTGCGCGGCCGGGCGATCTGCGCCTTCGCCTTGCGGAGGGAGAATTTGATCCGCGGCAGATCGCGATTCTCGGAGCGGTAGCAGAAGAGAACGTAGCCGAGCGTGCCAAACAGCAGGTGCGGCACCCAGACAGTGAACCACGGCGGCAGGTGGCCGCCCTTCCCGAGGTTCAGGAACAGGTTGTTCACGAACATGAAGATGAAAAAGATGAAAACGCTGCCGGCGATGCCCCCGACCGATCCGCGCCGCGAGTAGGCCACGCCCAGCGGCGCGGCGACGAGAACGAGAGCGAAGGCCTGCAGCGGCATGGCGAAACGATGCCACAAGTGCGTGCGGAAGGGCGCCAGCTTGTCCGCGGCGGCCTTCGGGTGCGCCTGGAGGTAGGAGACGATTTCCGGGACGCTCATGTAGTCCGCCTTCAAGGCATAGCTGACGATGCTCCACGGCGTCTCCTCGATGCCGGCGACGGACAGCACGCTCGTGCCGTCTTCCCGCCGGGGGAAGGGGCGGACTTCGGCGACGCTGCCTTTTTCATAGATCAGCTCCCTGCCGTTGAAGAAATGCCAGCCGCCACGAGATGACCAGGTGGCGCTGCCGGCCAGGATGGTTCGCGCCGGGGTGCCGTCCACATTTTCCTCCCGCAACTGCACGCCGTGCATGCGGCCGCGGTCGTTGCGCATGGAAAAGGGGAAGGTGGCGGCGAACCAGGTGCGGTGCGTCTGTTCGTTCCGGAACATGATGGAGGTGGCCATGATGGAATCGGCCTCTTTTTCCTCCAGAGCACGCACCACGGCCTTCCGGTTCCCCTCGGCACGCGGTGCCCAGTAATAGTTGGCAGCGATGCTGATCACGACGGCGTAGCCGGTGGTCAGGAAAATGGGGCGCAAGACCTGCGCCAGGCTGCGCCCCGCACCTAGCATGGAGATGAGCTCGTTCGCCCGCGACATCCGGGTCAGCGAGTAGAGCGTCGCCAGCAGCAGCGCCACCGGCATGATGGTCACGTAAATGTAGGGCAGCAGCGCCAGATAAAAGCCCAGCACCACGCCGAAGCTGGAGTTCGCCGTCTGGAAGTCCTTCAGATTGTCCAGCAGATCCATGATGATCCACAGGGAGCTGAAAGACACGAAACAGAACGCCAGCGGCTGGACGAAGGTGCGCAGCGTGTAGCGCTCAAGGATGAAGGTTTTGCGGTAGTATTGCAGCGCCAGGGGCAGCGATCCCACCGCCAGCCCGATGAAGACGAGCTTGAAGGTAAAGGCCTGGGGCACGGGCGGCTCGCCCATCTCCGTCATGTGCGAGTGGGCGATGTAGTCCACCAACTCGCTGGCGATCGCCCACAGCGCCACGGAAACCGAGGCGATGGTGACCGGTGCCATCAGCCGGGTGAGATTCCCCCACCGCCGCCAGATCATGATCAGCAGCAGCGGCACGCCGATGGAAACCCACAGATTCAGATAGGGCAGGATGCGGGACAGCACCCGGACGCTCTCCGGCACGTCCACGTGCGCTTCCGTGGCCTGCAAGATGGCCTCACCGGCCACGTCGTCCGGGTGGGTGCGGTGCCAGTCAGAGATGACCGCCAGTGCCAGCAGACTGAGCGCCACCACGAATAAAGAACGCCCCACGTAGGGGAGTTCGCGTGCCTTCTTCGAGGCCTGGATCAGTCGGTGCAGCCACTTCATGCCGGGAGGGAGGTCGAGAGTCGGCCAGAGCGCGGATGGCGTCAAGGCGGCACGGCCTTTGCGTCCATTTAGCCGCTAACCTCCCTGCACCGGGGGCATGATCGCCACCTCGCCGCCGTCGTGCAGCAGCGCGTCGCGTTTCACGTACGTCTGGTCGAGCGCAAGCAGCAGGCTGTTCTCCCAGCCGCGCAATTTCGGCCAGCGGGCTTCGATTTGAAGCAACAGATCGGCCATCGTGCTGCCAGCGGGCAGTTCGAGCGCGATTTCATCGGCTCCCGTGATGTCCCGCAGGACGGAGAAAAAGAGCACGCGCAGCTTCATGACGGCTGGCCGGGGTTCAAGATGCCGATGCAGGGCAGATTGCGGAAGCGCCCCTGGTAGTCCATGCCGTAGCCCACGACGAATTCGTCGTCGATTTCGAAGCCGGCGTCTTTGAGCGGCACCTCGCGGAGGCGCTCGCGCCGTTTGCTGAGCAGCACGCAGGTGCGCAGCGAGGCAGGCTGCTGGACGCGGATGCGCTCGCTGATCACGCTGAGCGTCAAGCCGGTGTCGAGGATGTCATCCAGCAAGAGGACGTCCTGATCACGCAGATCGACACCGGCGGGCCAGTTCACCTTCACCTCGCCCGTGGTGGCCGTGCCGCCCTGGTAGCTGCTCGCGCTCAGGGTGTGCATGCGCACGGGCATTTCGAGCTGGCGCAGCAGATCGGCCACAAAAAACAGCGCCCCGTCCATCAGCGCCACGACGGTCACGACTTTGCCCGCGAGTTCCGCGTTCAATCGCGCCGCCATCTCCGAAATGCGCACACTGATCTGCGCCGGCGTGAGCAGGACGCGTTCGAGATCTTGGATGACGCCGGTGACGGGGGGTGACATGGGACAAAAGAGTGCGCAAAAGGCCAAAGCTGACGTAGCAAAGACCACAGCGCAGGCGTTTCTTCTAACTCGCATGAATCCAACTGACAAACCGAACCTGCCTGACCTGCGCGTAAGCTACGACCAGGGCGAACTCGACGAGCACAGCGCCCCCGCCGATCCCGTGGAGCTCTTTACCCATTGGATCAACGACGCCCTCGCCCACCGGCTGCCGGAGCCGAACGCCTTCAGCCTGGCCACGAGCGGCCTCGACGGCACGCCGACGGTGCGCACGGTTCTTTTGAAGGGCATCGACGAGCGTGGCTTTCATTTCTACACGAACTACGAGAGCCGGAAGGGCCGGGAGATCGCCGCTGATGCACGGGTCGCCGCCTGCTTCCTGTGGACGGATCGTCATCACCAAGTCTGCCTCAAGGGAACCATGTCGAAGCTGGAGCGTGCAGATGCCGAGGCCTATTTCGCCAGCCGGCCCTACGGTCATCAAATCGGCGCCTGGGTGTCCGAACAAAGTGCCGAGATCCCCGGCCGCGAATGGCTGGAGCAGCGGGATGCCGAGATGAAGGCGAAGTATCCCGAAGGCCAAGTGCCCTGCCCGCCTTTCTGGGGCGGCTACACGCTGCTGCCGGATGAAATGGAGTTCTGGCAGGGCCGCGTGAGCCGCCTGCACGACCGCATCCGCTACCGCAAAGAAGGCGACGTGTGGGTGAGGGTGCGTTTGAGCCCGTAGCTGTGAAAAGTTGCCCTGCTCCTGTGGAACAGGGGGGCCTTGTTGCACAGAAACAAGGCTACATTCATGGGCTCAGAAAAAGCCCAACTCGCCGCTTGCCTTTCGGTATTTTCAGTTTCTAATGAAAACATGAGCGACGAGCTACCACCCTGGGAAAAGGCACGCGAGGAATTCGTGGCCCAGTGGGGCTCGCTCGGCACCCAGTGGGGCATCAACCGCACGATGGCCATGATTCACGCCCTGCTCATGACCGCCCCGCAGCCCATGTGCACGGACGAGGTCATGGAAAAGCTGGAAATCAGCCGGGGCAACGCCCACACGAACCTCAAGGACCTCGTCGGCTGGAACCTCGTGCGCATCATCACCAAGAAAGGCGACCGCAAGGAGTACTTCGAGGCCGAAAAGGATGTCTGGAAGATTTTCATCACCATTTCGAAAGAGCGCAAACGCCGGGAGATCGAGCCCGCCATCCGCCTGCTGCGAGATTGTGCAGCTCAGACGAAGGACGAAGCCGCCGGTCCCGGTCGCGATTTCCACCAGCAGATGAAGGACCTCGACGAGTTCCTCAGCTTCGGGGTCAAGGTCGGGGACACCGTCATCTCCATGAAGCACGCCTCCGCCCTCCAGTGGGCCATGCGCCTCCTTGGTTGATGTTTTCATGCCTACATGTTTCAGTAAATACTGAAAGTTCAGAACTAATCTAAACCACACACCACCATGAACGAAACCGTCATCAGCTACACCCTCTACCTCATCCTCGCCGTCAGCATGACGGTCTGGGTGGCGCGCACCCTGCACAAAAGCGGCCGCATCTTCCTCGTCGATTGCTTCCACGGGAACACGGAACTCGCCGACAGCGTCAATCACCTGCTGCTCGTCGGCTTCTACCTCATGAACATCGGCTTTGTGTCGCTGTATCTCAAAACCGCCGATGAAATCACCGGCGCACGCGGCGTCTTCGAGGCGCTCAGCGGGAAGATGGGCGTCGTGCTGCTGGTGCTCGGCGGCATGCACTTCTTCAACCTCTACGTCTTCACCAAAATGCGCCGCCGCGCCACGCTCGCGAACCTGCCACCGCCTGTTCCGCCGATGCATCGAGTCAGCAAAGCGCACGACATTCTCGACACGCTGTGAATACCTTCGGTAATAAAGTGAAGCTCTCGTTTCTCGCGATGTTGTGCGGCTGGATCGCCTGCAACATCGCGCTGTGGCTGGCCTACGGCGTGGTGGTGCTTGTTCAAGGGGAAGCTCTTTTTGAAGCTTACAGGCTCGACGTGACCTTGATCTTCCTCGTGCTCACAGGGCTGAGTATCATGTGGGCATGGCTGATCATATTTTTGCCAGTGGATTTGATCATTCGGGACACATCTAAACTAAGGCACCCAAAGACAGCAGCACTGGCAGGGCTGGTATCAGCTTTAATCTATGTGGGTTGCTTGATGCTGATACCATACTCACAGGCTCTTTTGGATGAGGGGGTTTGGCCAGTTTTTGCATGCTTGCGTTCGGAGCAGCCATTACAGGCGCTGTCGCGGCTTATGTCCGTGTCCGAACGGATCAACCCAAACGCCACACATGATGAACACGCTCACCATCTTCTATGATGCCCGCTGCGGTCTCTGCTCGCGCTTCCGACGCTGGATGCTCGAACAGCCCGCTTATGTGAGCCTCGATTTCATGCCCTACGACTCCGATCAGGCACGCAAACGCTGCCCCGATCTCCCCAACCTCCGCGCCGATCAGGAAATCGTCGTCATGGGTGATGGCGGCTCGCTCTGGCAGGGCGCGGGAGCTTGGGTGACGTGCTTGTGGGCCTTGCGTGAGTATCGCGAGTGGTCCCTGCGGCTTGCCAACCCCGGCATGCAGCAGATCGCCCGCCGCGTGGTGCATTGGATCTCCAGCAACCGCATCGGCCTCTCGCATTTGCTGCGTTTGCGCAGCGACGATGCTCTGAGGGCACAGATCGCCCAGGTGACCTGCGATGATGGAACGTGTGCGCTGCCAGCTCGAAACGCGGCTTGATCAAAGTCGCTGGTCTGCGCTGTAATCGTCGCATGACTTTCACCCGCGCTGCCGTCCTCGCATTGGGCCTCACCTCGGCGCTCCATGCCGCCGACACGCGCCTTGTGCGCGAGACTGAAGCACTGACGCCAGAACAAGAGCGCGACGCGCTCCATGTGCCGCCCGGCTTCGAGGTTCAGCTCTTCGCCAGCGAGCCGATGATCAACAAGCCGATCAACATGGCCTTCGATGCACGCGGCCGCCTGTGGGTGTCATCGACGGTCGAATATCCGTATGCCGCCGACAAAGCACGCTGGTCCGACGCCCAAGGCACCCGCGTTAAAGACAGCCGCGATGCGATCAAGATCCTCGAAGACACGGACGGCAATGGCAAAGCCGACAAAGTCACCAACTTCGCCGACGGCCTGAACATTCCCACCGGCGTGCTCCCCTGGCACAAGCCGGAGCACAAGGCCGGTTGCATCGCCTGGAGCATCCCGAACATCTGGTACTTCGCCGACACCGACGGCGATAACATCGCCGACCATCGCGAGATCCTCTTCGGCCCGCTCGGCTACGAAAAGGACACCCACGGCATGTGCAGCAGCTTCCGTCTCGGCCTCGACGGATGGGTGTATGCGACGCATGGATTTAATAACACCAGCCGGTTTGAGGTGACAGCCGAGCGATGGGAGGAACCGGCTGGAATGACGAATTCTCGAATTCCGAATGACGAAAGAAGCCCGAATGCCCCAAACCCGAAATCCAGCGATTCGTCATTCGAGCCTCGTCATTCATTCGTCATTCCACATTCGTCATTCGACATTCCTGGCCGCCGCCTCGAACTCCAATCCGGCAACGTGTTTCGTTTTCGTCCCGATGGCTCCAAGGTCGAGCGCTACACCAGCGGCCAGGTCAATCCTTTCGGCCTCGCCTGGGACCGCTACGGGAACCTCTACAGCGCCGACTGCCACAGCTCGCCGATCTACCAGCTCATTCGCGGTGCCTGTTATCCCAGCTTTGGCAAACCGCACGATGGCCTCGGCTTCGCGCCCGTCATGTGCCAGCACACGCACGGCTCCACCGGCATCTGCGGCATCGTTTACATCGACGGCGGGGTCTGGGGGCCGGAATGGGACGATCACACCTTCGTCGGCAACGTCGTCACATCGAAGGTGAACCACGACCACGTCACCTTCACCGGTAGCACCCCGAAGGCCACCGAGCAGCCCGACTTCCTCACCAGCGACGACCCCTGGTTCCGCCCCGTCGATCTCCAGCTCGGCCCCGACAACGCCCTCTACATCGCCGATTTCTACAACAGGATCATCGGCCACTACGAAGTGCCGCTGGATCATCCAGGGCGCGACAAGGAGCGCGGACGCATTTGGCGTGTCGTCAAAACCTCAGGCAGTTCCAAACGCCAGCCATCTGCTCTACCCGACCTTAGCGACTGGCGCTCCGCGTTGCAAAACCCCTCGCCCTTCGTGCAACGCGCCATTCTCGCAAACATGCTCGACGCACCGCAGATCGAAGCTCTCCCAATGCTCGTCGGCAACGACCAGAAGACACTGGCAGACGACGCCAGCCTCTCGCTCGCTTATCGCATCGCCATTCGCGATCACCTCAAGCTCCCCGGCGCCTTTGCCCAGCTAGACCCCACCGCACGCGATCAAATCGCCGACATCGCCCTCGCCGTGCCCACCGCAGACGCCGCAGCCTTCCTGCTCCAGCGTTTGCAAAACGCCGCCCCGATCACTCCCGCCATCCTCACGCACATCGCCCGCCAAGGAGATCCCTCGCTCCTCCCTCAAGCCATCGCCCTCGCCAAACAATCATCCCTCCGAAACTCCACCCCTCCACTCCCCCTCCTCACCGCCCTCCACGACGGCCTCAGCGAACGCGGCACAACTCCACCGACCGAACTCCTCTCCTGGGCTCAAGACCTCGCCAAACAGCTTCTCGAAGCTACCTCGCAAAAACCCGCACCCGCCTGGACCAGCACCGGAAACGCGAAATGGTCCCTCCAACCACGAAAACTCGCCGAAGGCGGCGAAGTCACCGTGCTCCAAAGCATGGCCAAAGGCGGAGGCGATGAAGAAAGCCGCACCGGCACGCTCCAATCGAAAACTTTCGATGCACCGGCCAAACTCACCCTCTGGCTCAACGGCCACCGCGGCTTCCCCACCGCCAAACCGCACGACAAAAACCTCGTCCGCATCGTCGAAGCCAAAACCGGCCAAACACTCGCCAGCGCCTTCCCCCCGCGCGATGACAAGCCCAAGCGCCTCGAACTCGATCTCTCCAAGCACGCCAGCAAACGCGTCCGCCTCGAAATCATCGACGGCGACAACGGCAAAGCCTACGCCTGGCTCGGCATCACCGGCATTGAGCCTGCCGTGGTCAGCGTGAATGATTTCCAAAGCGCCGACACCACGCGCGAAAGCCTCAAAACACTCGCCGTCATGCTTCAGCACAGCGCCCCGGCCGCGTTGCGTGAAAAACTAGCCACCTACCTGCCGCCGCGTCCCGCACCACCTCCGCTTCCGGTTTCGCCGGAGGAGAGAAAGCAGCTCGACGCGCTCATCGCCAGCCGCGTCGCCGCCTTTGCCGAAGCCAAGCCCGATCTCGAAACTGGAGCCAACGTCTTCAAGATGAACTGCGCCGCCTGCCATCAGATCAAGGGCGAAGGCGGCCTCATCGGCCCGCAGCTCGACGGCATCGGTGCGCGCGGTCCCGCCCGCCTTTCCGAGGACATCCTCGACCCCAATCGCAACGTCGATGCCCACTTTCACCTCCACACGCTGACGATGAAGGACGGCAGCACCTTCGCTGGCTTTCTGAAGGCCGAGCTCGGCCAGATCCACCTCCTCGCCGACGCCGCGGGCAAAGAGCATCGCATCTCAAAGAACGACATCGCCAAGACCGAAATCACCCCTATCTCCCTCATGCCGCCCACGTTTGGGCAGACGCTGGATGAAACGATGTTCATCGACTTGATGGGGTATCTGCTAAATGAGAAGGCCGGGAAGTAACCGATCATCGTTCGCTGCATGACTCGCTACCCTCTCTTTTCGATGCTTCTGAGCACTTTCGGCATTGCGTTCGCCGCCGAAGCACTCAAACCACACCCCAAAGCCTTGCCGAACAGTCACCCGCCGGGCGAGGTGGACCGGCCGGAGATGGTGAAGTTTATCGTGGCCGATCCGTCGGCGCTGCTGGGTGTTTTGGTGGATGAAGCGGACGCCGAACTTGTCGGCGAGTGGCAGTATTCCACGCACACGCCGCCGTATGTCGGAATCGGCTACCTTCATGACATGAAGGCGGGGAAGGGGACTAAATCCGTGACCTTCACGCCGGAGCTGCCGCGAGCCGGCTGGTATGAGGTGCGACTGGCGCATTGTTACAATGTGCGGCGCTCCACGAAAACGCCCGTGACCATCCACCACGCCGACGGCGACACGGCGGTAAGCATCAATCAGCAGCAGGAGCCCGAGCATGGGCGACTCTTCCGCACGCTCGGCAGGTTTCGGTTTGAAGCGGGACGCAAAGGGTGGTTGCGAGTGTCGAACGATGGCACGGAAGGCGACAAGGTGGTCATCGCAGACGCGGTGCAGTTTCTGCCGGTGGCAGGAAAGTAGCCTTGTTGCGGTGCAACAAGGTGCCCTGTTCCGCAGGAACAGGGCTAGTTTAGAAAAAAGCCGGAGTCCTGCGACTCCGGCTTCATGATTTTTCGAGATCTTATTCGTCCTCGGCTTCGGCGGCGGCTTTCTTCCGCTTCTTTTTGCCACCGGCGTTGCGCAGGGCCTTCGGAATCGGGTCTTCTTTTTTCTGCAGGGCACGACGCAGCTTGCGCAGCGCGATGTTCTGCAGCTGACGAATACGCTCACGAGTGACGCCGAACTCCTGGCCGACTTCTTCGAGCGTGCGCGGCTTTTGACCGGCGAGTCCGAAGCGGGCGTCGATGATCTTGCGTTCGCGCTCGTCGAGAACGGTGAGCAGGCCGTCGAGCTGGCCGTGCATGTTCTTGTGGGAGAGCAGCTCAAAGGGCGTCTGCGCATTTTCATCGCCCACGATTTCGCCGAACTCGGTGCTGTCGTCGTCGCTGATGGGCGCGTCGAGGGAGGCGGGCCGCATGGAGGCGACCTTGAGCTGGCTGAGTTTGGCGCGGTCGATGCCGATTTCGTCCGAAAGTTCGTCATCGGTCGGTTCACGACCGAGTTCTTCGGACATTGCCATGGCGACGCGGCGCATCTTGCTGATCTTGTCCACCATGTGGACGGGAAGACGGATCGTCTTCGACTGATTAGCGAGCGCGCGTTTGATGGACTGTTTGATCCACCAAGCAGCGTAGGTGGAGAGCTTGCCGCCCTTGTTCGGGTCGAAACGTTCCACGGCCTTCATGAGGCCGATGTTTCCTTCAGAGATGAGGTCGAGAAGCGGCAGGCCGTAGTTGGCGTAGTCTTGGGCGATCTTCACCACAAGGCGGAGGTTCGCACGAATCATGTGCGAACGGGCCTCGGGGTCGCCCCGTTTGATGCGTTCAGCAAGTTCGACCTCCTGGTCGGGAGTCAGCAAGTCAGTCTTGCCGATCTCACGCAGGTAGATCTTGATGCCTCCGTCGAGTTCCATATTGAGCATTTATGAGGGTAATACGAAGCAAAGTGCAAAGTCTTTGCCCCCGGCCAGGGTGCAGGGGGTCGCGATTATAAAGGAGGTTTCGCACTTGGCTCGTTTTATTTGAGCAAGTTTGCGGCCAGAATCAGTGCGGTAACGAAACGTGAGGGGCATGGGGCGGGAAATTCGCAGGACTCCTTCAACTAAACTTTGAAGGAATCGTCAATACTAATTCCAAAAAATATAAACATTCGCTAACAAAACGCCACTTGCCCGCCTTTTTTGCAAAATTGGACTGCGGACTGCGCCCCGCATCTCGTTTGGCAGGTGCGCAGTGCCCTGCTTGACACCGCACCTTCCCGCCCCGATTTACTGCGCCCAAGAAAACCTGCCATGCCCCGCCGAATCTCCTACCGCGACGCCATCCGTGAAGCCCTTGACGAAGAAATCGCTCGCGACCCGATGGTCGTGGTCATGGGCGAGGAGGTGGCGCAGTACAACGGCGCCTACAAGGTGACCCAGGGGCTCTGGGAAAAGTGGGGGGACAAGCGGCTCGTGGACACCCCGATCAGCGAGGCTGGTTTCATCGGCATGGGCATCGGCGCCAGCATGCTCGGCGTGCGCCCAGTGATGGAGCTGATGTTCTGGAGCTTTTACACCGTCGCCTGGGATCAAATCGTGAACAATGGCGCGATGGTGCGCTACATGTCCGGCGGCAAGATCAACTGCCCCATCGTCATCCGCGGTCCGGCCAACGGCGGCACCAGCGTCGGCGCGACGCACTCCCACACGCCGGAGAATATCATGGCGAACTTCCCCGGGATGAAGTGCGTCTGCCCCAGCAACGCCTACGACGCCAAGGGCCTCATGAAGGCCGCCATCCGCGACAATGACCCCGTCATGTTCATGGAGAGCACAAAGCTCTACGGGGAAGAGTGGGACGTTCCCGCCAACGACGAACTGCCGGACGGCGAGCTTTTCATCCCGCTCGGCCTGGCCGACGTGAAGCGCGAAGGTGCGGACATCAGCCTCATCGCCCACGGCAAAGCGGTCATCACCTGCCTGGAGGCTGCGCGGATTCTCGAAGAAGAGCACGGCATCAGCGCCGAGGTGGTCGATCTGCGCACCATCCGTCCCCTGGACGAGGACACCATCCTCGAATCCGTCGCCAAGACGCACCGCGCCATTTACGTCGAGGAGAACAAACCCTACTGCGGCATCGGCGCCCAGATCGCCTACATGATCCAGGAGCGCATCTTTGACGAGCTGGACGCCCCCGTGCAGCGCGTGTGCAGCCTCGACGCCCCCGCCATCTACAGCCCGCCGCTGGAGGCCATCCAGCTCCCGACGGCCGAGGTCGTCGTGGCCAAGGCGCTCGGAATCTGCTAATCAAACGCCGAGATGAAGTTCACACAGGTCTTCAAAAAAGTACCCGAGGGCTACGTCGGTTTCGTCGAGGAACTGCCGGGGGCCAACACACAGGGTGCGACTCTCGAAGAAACTCGCGCCAATCTGCGCGAGGCCATCGAACTGGTCATGGAGGCCAACCGCGTTCTCGCCGAAGAGGAGATCGGCAGCGACGAAGTTCATCGTGAAACCATGCTCCTGGCCGCCGCTTGAAACTCCGTGATCTTCTCCGCCACCTGCATGAACACCGCTGCGAAATGCTGCGAGAAGGAGGAAATCACTCGCTTTACATCAATCGCGCCTCTCGCAAAAGCTCCTCAGTGCCGCGCCACCGCGAGATCAACGACTTCCTTGTGAATAAAATCTGCAAAGACCTCGAAATCCCCCGTCCTTAACCCCTTCCTTAGCCATGCCAAAATTCATCGAAATGCCCAAACTCAGTGACACCATGACCGAGGGAACCCTCGCCAAGTGGACCGTCAAGGAAGGTGACAAAGTCTCTGTGGGCAAAGCCATCGCCGACATCGAAACCGACAAGGCGACGATGGAGTATGCCAGCCCCTTCGAAGGCGTTCTGCACAAATTCATCGCCATGCCCGGCGGCAAGGTCCCCCTCGGCGCTCCTTTGGCCGTCATCCTCGAAGAGGATGAGGCCGCTCCGGCCGATCTGGACGAACTCATCGCCAAAGCCCAGTCCGCTGCCGTTCCAGCTCCTGCGGCGGAGAAAAAGCCCTCCGGAGCGGCTGCCAAGGCCGCCTCCGCAGGCCCGCGCCTGCCACAGGCCCCACGTCACAAGAGCCGGGCTGCTGCCGGTGGCTCCAATGCCCGCGTCAAAGCTTCCCCTCTTGCCAGAAAAATCGCCGACGAGCGCGGCGTCGATCTCTCCACCCTCGTCGGTTCCGGCCCTGGCGGCCGAATTGTGCGTGATGATGTCGAAAACGCACCCGTCGGTGGCGCAGGCGGTGCCCGTGTGGCCGCCACGCCGGCCATCCGCCCGGTCATCGGACCCGAGGACGAACGCGTGCCCACCAGCAGCATGCGCAACATCATCGCCGAGCGCCTGCTCGCCTCGAAGACGCAAATCCCGCACTTCTATCTCCAGATGGATGTCGATGCCGGACCGCTCATGGATTTCCGCGCCCACCTCAACGCCACGAACGAAAAGACCGGCGGCAACAAGTACACCGTCAACGACTTCATCCTGAAGGCCGTCATCCGCGCCGCCCAGGCCCAGCCCGCGATCAATGCCGCCTGGGATGGCGATGCGATCGTGAAATTCAAGTCCGTCGGCCTCAGCGTCGCCATCGCCATCGAGGACGGCCTCGTCACGCCGGTGATCAAGGAGGCGGAAAAGAAGACCCTGCTTGAAATCAGCCAGGGCGTCAAAGATCTCGCCGGCAAGGCCAAGAACAAGAAGCTCAGTCCGGATGACTTCGCCGGTGGCACGATCACCGTCTCAAACCTCGGAGCCTACGGCATCGACCAGTTCGCCGCGATCATCAATCCCCCGCAGGCGGCCATCGTGGCCATCGGCAGCATCCGTTCGACCCCGGTCGTCAGTGACAAGGGTGAGATCGTCGTCGGCCGCCGCATGTGGGTGGGCCTCAGCGGCGACCATCGTGTTGTCGATGGCGCCGTGGCCGCCACCTTCCTCGCCGAGATGCGCAAGCTGCTGGAGAATCCGGCGCTGATGCTGGTGTAAGCACCAGCGCCGCAGACCGCCCAGCTCCTACCAGGAGCTGAGGTCGTCGTGCAGTTGGTCCATCTCCTGCGAAAAGACGGCCCGCTCCGGCATGTCCGGTTCACCATAGGGCACGACATTGACGACGTTCTTGCGGAGCGCGGTGATGCCGCTTTTGCCTTCGGTCTCCCGGATGGCCTTCCAGGCGCAGTCTGCGAAGCGTGCGGCGAGGATGCAATCCTGCGGCGTGGTGTGGCCGCCGCGCTGGAGGTGGCCGAGCACGGAGGGTCTGACCTCGAGATCCGGAAACGGTGCGCCGGGACGCTGGAAATACTGCTGAAAGGCGTCCATCAGCACATAGGCGCGGTTCCGCTTCTGCGGCGGATCAAACTGCACCCCCTCCGCGACTAGCACGATGGCGTGGCCGCGGCCCCGCGTCATCGCGCCTTCGATTTTCGCGGCCAGGCGCTTCATGTCCTCTTCATTCAGCGGCCCCGGCTCCGGCGTGATGATCATTTCCGCACCGGAGGCGAGACCCGCCATACGGGCCAGGTCACCGCTCTCGCGGCCCATCGTCTCCAGCACCATCACCCGGCGGTGACTGCGGGCGGTGTCGATGAAATGGTCCACCGCCCAGACAAGCGTGTGCACGGCCGTATCCACGCCGAGCGCCATGTCGGTGAACTGCAGGTCGTTGTCGATCGTGGCGGGGATGCCGATGATCTGCAGGTCGCTTTCCTCGGCCAGCAGCTTGGCACCCGTCAGAGAGCCGTCACCGCCAACGACGATGAGTGCGCGCACGTTCAGCCCGGCGAGCAGCTGGAGCACCTTTTTGCGCACCTCCTTGTCATGGAACTCCAGGCAGCGGGCGGAGCCCAGAATGGTGCCGCCCTTTCCCATGATGCCGCTCACGCTGGCGTGGTCCATTTGGATGAGATGAAGCTGTTCGGAGATCAATCCGGCGCGGCCCGGATGGTTGCAGATGTCCTGCTTCAGGCGGACCAGCGCCTCGGCGTCTCCGTTCACGGCCCGGGCGGTGCGCACCAGGCCGCGGTAGCCGTCACGGATGCCGAGTACGGCCACTTTTTCACGGTTCAAACCAAGGCGCACCACGGCGCGGAGGAAGGCGTTCATGCCTGGGGAATCGCCGCCGCTGAAGAGCACGGCGACAGCCTGTTCGGGGTAGGTTGGGATCATGGGAGTGGTTGGGAGGAAGTGCCTTAGCGAGTACATCCGGACCCGCAAGCGACGCTTCAGCACTCGAAAATTCCCGTCCTTGCTACCCGGGCGGCGCGTGTTACTGGCGCGCGTGTCTCCCGCCTTCGCCACCACGCTGTTTCCGCTCATTGCCGCCCTTCTGTATGCCTTCGGGGCGCTCGTGCTGAAGCGCTCCAGCGATCTCGGCGTCGGCCTCTGGCGCACCACTTTCGTGGCCAATCTCATCGTCGCGGGGCTCTTTTCCTTCCTCTGGCTCCTCGGCGGGCCGCCGGTGGAGCGGGAGCTGCTGTGGCAGCCCGGGCTCATCGCCATGTGCCTGTTCGTCGGCCAAATCTCACAGTTCCTGGCGCTTGAAAAAGGGGACGTCTCCGTCGCGGTGCCCGTGTTCGGGTTGAAGGTCATCCTTGTCGCCTTTTTCACGCCCATCCTCATCGGGGATCCGGTGAGCGTGAAGCTGTGGGTCGCGGCCTTCTTGAGCGTGCTCGGGATCACGTTCCTGAACCAGAAGGACGCCGGAAGACCGCACAGGCACCTGCTGATCACCTTCGTGGCCGGCGGCGTCGGCGCCGCAGCCTTCGCGGTATTCGACGTGCTGGTTCAGAAGTGGGGCCCCTACTGGGGTGTCGGCCGCCTGCTTCCCTGCATCTTCTGGATCAACGCTCTGCTCTCCTTCGGCCTGGTTTTCCGCTTTTCCGCACCGCTGAGCGCCATTCGCCCGCGGGCCTGGCCGTGGCTGGTCAGCGGTTCCGTGCTCCTCGGCAGTCAGAGCATCATCTTTGTGAGCACCCTCGCCATCTTCGGCAAGGCCACCTCCGCCAACATCGTCTATGCCTCCCGCGGCCTGCTCAGCGTCGTGCTCGTGTGGATGATCGGCCACTGGTTCATGAACGCCGAGCAGCACCTCGGCCCCAAGGTCATGCGCTGGCGACTCGCCGGAGCGCTGCTGATGATGAGCGCCATCGTGCTGGTGGTCGTGTGATCAAAACCGCCCCCGCCCCGTGGAATGCGGCGGGCAGCCGGATCTCGGTCCGGGTCAGTTCAGCTCCTTGATCCGGACATTGCGATACCAAACGCGCAGCGCCTCGTCCTGGAAGGCGATGTGGCCGAGGTTTGGGCGGTCGGCCATTTTGATGTCGTCCAGCGTGGTGTCGATGACGGTCTCCCCGTTGAAGACCACCTTCACGCTGCGACCTTTGACGGTGATCGTGTAGCGGTTCCACTCGCCGGCGGGCTTCACCATATTCTTCGACGGTCCGGTGCCGCGGACGATGCCGCCGCAGTCGTGGTGCCCGGGTTTCTCCAGACCGTAGGTGTCCAGGATCTGCACTTCGAATCCGGTCTTCACCGGCTCCTTCATGTCCGCCACGCGCATGAACACGCCGCTGTTGCCCTTGGCATTGATCTTGAATTCGAGGTCCAGCACGAAGTCGCCGTAGAGCTTCTCCGTCGCGATGTAGGCGTCGTAGCGTTGCCAGCCCTTCTCGCCTTCGCGAGGGTGCAGGGAGACGCTGCCGTCTTCTTCGACCAGCCAGTTGCCGGTCGTCTTCCAGCCGGTCAGGTCTTTGCCGTTGAACATTGGCACAAAGCCGGGCTCATCGGCGGCGGGATGCTGGGCGGAGGCGAGCGTGGCGGTCAGGAGGAAGGCGAGGAGGGTGCGTTTCATGCCTCAGACAAACGCGCTCATTTTCCAGCTCTCGCGGTGAAGCTGACAGATCGGTGGTGTTTTGAATGGCCGGCGGCGCGATTTGCGCCGAGCGTGTCGGATGAGCGGCCCTGGACCATTTGTCGATCGCATCGCAGAATGCGGGGTGCCTGTCGGCATGTCAGCCGTGGAATCCAAGCACGTTCGTTTTTGCAACCTGACCGCTGTCTCCGCTCTCGTATGCGCTCTGCTGTTCTGGGCTTTGGAAATGCCGGTCATCACCGACTGGGGCCGCACCACAGCCCTGGAGGCCGGCATCATCCTCGGCCGCGCTATCGCGGTTCTGCTGTTTCTGCTCCCGCTGTGGCTCAATCAGGCCTTTCGGCACACGGCCGCCAGACTTGCGCTCATACTGGTGTCGCTCGGGTTTGTGCTGAGTTCGAGTTTCATCTTTGCAGCCAGCGCTCCGGCCCACCTCTTTGTGATCGTGATCGCAGCAGCGGCGCTGGTGCTTTTCCCGGAGCGCGAGGCGGGGCATATGCGCGTGGTGGCCTTGATGTGTGCCGTCACGTTCGCGCTGATGCTCTGGTTGCGTCATCGCGACGAGCCCGTGATCACCGTCACCCGCCCGGAGGTGAGGCTGGCGATGGAGGTCCTCATTTCATTCGGAGCCCTCGTTCTGGCCCTGGTCATCATCCACGCCTTGCGCGCGACGGCCAGACGCTCGGAGCTGCTGGCGATTTACGAACAGGAACGGGCCGACCGCCTGCTGTTGAACATCCTCCCGGAGCAGATCGCCCGTCGTCTCAAGGACGATCCGAAGACCATCGCGGATGGCTTTCATGATGTGACGGTTCTCTTTGCGGATCTCGTCGGCTTCACCCCCATGTCCGAAAAGATGTCTCCGAATGAGACCTTGCAACTCATGGACCGCGTCTTCTCCCGCTTCGACGATCTGGTGGATCAGTTCGGCCTCGAGAAGATCAAAACCGTCGGCGACGCCTACATGCTCGCCGGCGGACTGCCGGATCCGAATGCCTCGCATGCCGAAGACGTCGCCCGCATGGCGCTGGCGATGCAGGAGGAGGTTCGTAAATTTCATGGTCCGCATGGCGAGCCATTGAGCATCCGGATCGGCATCGCCACCGGGCCGGTGGTGGCGGGAGTGATCGGCCGCAAAAAATTCCTCTATGATCTGTGGGGCGACACGGTGAACACCGCCAGCCGCATGGAATCCTGCGGAGAGCCCGACACGATCCAGGTGAGCGAGACGACTTGGCGGCGGCTCCGTGGCGGCTTTACGTTCCGCGAGCGCGGAGAGATCGAGATCAAAGGCAAAGGCCGCGTGATGACGTGGTTTTTGGAAGGGGCCGCCTGATCTGCGGTTTTCCTCCGCATCCGCCGATCAAAAGATGATCCTGATCGGCAAATAAAGACGTCCGGCAGACATCACTTGATGGGGGGCTCCGAAGCTTGGGAGGTTACTCGCCGGTAGCCACGCCCGCCGCCTTCAGCACCGCCGCAGCCACCTCCTCGGGGGTGACTTTTGTCATGCAGTCGTAGTGGCCGAAGGGGCACTCGCGCTCGAAGCAAGGACTGCAGGGGACCTTGTGCTGGATGACGGTGTGGCGGTCGCCGAGCGGGCCGGTTTCGATGGGGCAGGTGGAGCCGAAGATGCTGACGGTGGGAATGCCAAGCGCGGCGGCGAGGTGCATGGTGCCCGTGTCGTTGGTGAGCAGGAGCTGGCACTCGCGGAGCTTGGCGATGAGTTCGGAGAGGCGTGTTTTGCCGACGAGATTGTCATGCGGGGCCTGCAGCATGGCGGAGAGCTTTTCGCCCATTTCCTTCTCGCCGGGAGCGCCGAACAACTGCCAGCGGAACTGCGCATGTTTCGCGGAAATTTGATTCACCACGGCGGCGAAGCGCTCCAGCGGCCAGCGTTTCGCGGGGCCGTATTCCGCACCGGCGCAGACGCCGACGCGGATTGTGCCATCCGTGGAAACGGGCGGCACTCCGGCGTCCAACAGGCCCGGCTGGTTAATGTCAGCGCCGATGCATTTCGCGATGTGCAGGTAGCGGTGGGCGTGGTGCTGCTTTTCACCGCCGGTCTTCGGCTCGGGGATGACTTGATTGAGCAGCTTCACGCGGAAGGAGCCCTTGAATCCGAGGCGGCGCGGGATGCCGGCCAGCCAGATTTCCAGCGTGCTGCGGGTGGAGTTCGTGCAGAGCACGGCGGCGTCGAAATGCACCCCGGTGGCCTTGATGCGGCGGGCGACGGCGAACCAGCCCTCTTTGGCCGGCTTGGCGATGTAGCGCGAGACTTCCGGCATGGAGAGCCACAGCTCTTCGAGCTTGTCGGGACCGAGGACGGTGATCTTCGCGTCGGGGCGTCCGCGTTTGATGGCGCGCACCATGGGGAAGGCCATGCAGGCGTCGCCGAGCCAGTTCGGACTGCGGATGAGGATCTCAAAGGGCTGCAGGCGGTCCATGTCGTAGCCGGCGGAGAAGGACCAGCCGCGGCGGTAGCTGGAATTCGTGAGCAGGAAGTAGGGATTCGGCAGTTTCCAGCGGTTGTGCACCCAGAACCAGCTGGCGGGCTGCCGGCGGATAAGACGCTCCAGCGCTTGATTGATGGCCACGGTGGTGCCTTCGATCGTCGGTTTCGTCTCGGGATTGTGCAGCGGGCCATCGCAGACGAAGCGCCAGCGGGCGGGCCCGTCGTCATAGACCATCATGGGCAGGATGAGCGCGTTCGCTCGCATGGCGCTGAGGGCGACGATGTTGGTGGTTGAGGCCAGCCGGTCGAAAAACGGGCACCACAGGCCGTGATAGCCGGCGTGCTGGTCCACGAGGATGCCGAGCATGCCCATGTCCCGCACATGGCGGATCGGTCCGGTGAAGCCCTCCTGGCGGTCGAAGAGCTTGTAGCCGAGTTTTTCACGCCGGCGCAGGACGAGCGCGTTCAGATAGGGATTGCGCAGCGGCTGGTAGATGCTGGCGGGGTGATGACCCTGGATGAAGATGGACGGCACCTGCGTCATGACCTCCCAGCAGCTCGCATGCATGATGGGGTGCAGCAGCGGTATGCCGGCGTCAAAGGCCTCCTTCAGGTGGTGCATGTTTTCGGCGGTGACACGCCTGGCCACGGCCGCCTCGCTCATCAGCGGGATTTTGAAGCCGCAGAGGATGTTGGCAAAGAGGCTCTTGAAATGCTCCCTGGCGATGCCGCGCAGCTCGGCGGCGGATTTTTCACGACCGAAGGCGATGCGGAGATTGTGCAGGGCGAGGCGACGATACTTGCCGCCGAGAAAGTAGCCCAGGGTGCCCAGCGCCCGCCCCAGCCACCAGACAGCGACGAGCGGCAGCAGGTTCACGACAGCCTCCACGCACCGGAACAGCGCGTAAACCAGCCACTGCCCGGCGCGCTTGAAGAAACCGGAGGAATTCGCGTCGCTGCCCATGCGCGCTGTCTATGCCGCAGCGGTTCCAACAGCGCAAACCGTTCGTGCGAGATCCCCCCGCTGCGTCCCGTTTGCGTTTCCATGAAATCGCCCATCCTCGGCCTGCTGCTGGCTTCAGCTTTCTCCCCACTGGCGGCGGCGACGCCGAATTTCGTCTTCATCATGGCCGACGACCTCGGCTGGGCGGACGTGGCCTTTCACGGCGGCAACGCACCCACGCCTCACCTCGACAAGCTGGCGGCGGAGGGCGTGGAACTGACGCAGCACTACGTCGCGCCGGTGTGCAGCCCCACCCGCACCGGCCTGCTGACCGGGCGCTGCTGGAGCCGCTTCGGCGTCACCAATCCGACGAACAGCCGCGCCCTGCCCTGGGACACCGTCACGCTGCCGCGGGCGCTGAAAACCGTCGGCTACGACACCGCCATCACCGGGAAGTGGCACCTGGGCTCGAAGTCGGAATGGGGGCCGAATCATTACGGCTTCGATCACAGCTACGGCTCGCTGGCCGGTGGAGTGGGGCCTTATGACCACGCCTACAAGAAGGGCGAGTTTAGCGTGACCTGGCACCGGAATGAAAAGCTCATCACGGAAACCGGGCATGTGACCGATTTGATCACGAACGAAGCCTGCCTTTGGCTGGAGCAGCGCTCGGACAAGCCCTTCTTCCTCTACGTGCCCTTCACGGCGGTGCACCTGCCGCTCAAGGAACCGCAGGAGTGGCTGGACAAGGTGCCCGCAGGCATCACCGGAGATGTTCCCCGCCACTACGCCGCCAGCATCATGCACCTCGACGATTGCGTCGGCCGGATCGTCGCCGCTCTCGAAAAAGCGGGCAAGCGCGAGAGCACGCTGCTCGTCTTCACCAGTGACAACGGCGGAAGCTGGGCGGAGAACAACGACAAAAAGTATCCTGCGGATGACTACCCCGCCGGCAAGCTCCCCGGGAACAACAAGCCGCTGCGTGATCAGAAAGGCAGCATCTACGAGGGCGGCACCCGCGTGCCCTGCATCGCCAGTTGGCCCGGAAAGCTCAAAGCCGCCAGGCACGACGCACCGGCGCAGATCACCGACTGGATGCCGACCTTCTGCGGCCTCGCCGGATTCAAACCGGAAAAGGACCTGAAGTGGGACGGCATCGACCTCTGGCCGCAGCTCGCTCAGGGAGCGGCCCCGCCGCAGCGCGTCATCTACACCGTCGCACCCGGTTTTCGGTCACGCTCGCTGCGTGCCGGGGACTTCAAGCTCGTCCTGCACGCGAAGTCCGGTGCCGAGAAGGCGGAGCTCTACGACATCGCCAAAGATCCGAACGAAACGACCGACCTCGCGGAGCCGATGCCGGCGAAACTGGCCGAACTCCGCGCCGCTTTGAACGCATTCGCGAAAGCCGACAAGGACGCCGTGGCGAACGACTGACGTCCCGACGCTCGATGATGCCTCCGAGACGCTCGGATTCAGCAGAGAGGGGCAGAGGATTGAATCAGTTCAAAAAACTCTGCCCTCTCTGCTACTCCGCCCCTCTGCGGCAAACACGAACCACCCACCCCTTCCATGCTCACCGAACCGACCCCCTGCGAGAACGATCTCGCCACTCAGATCATCGGCTGCGCGATGATCGTGCATCGTCACTTCGGGCCCGGTCTGGTCGAGAGCGTGTATGAAACCTGCCTCTGTCATGAACTTGCCAAGGCGGGCCTGGCGGTCGTTCGTCAGAAGCGCCAGCCGATTGTCTATGACGGCATCACTTTTGACGAACCGTTCAAAATGGATGTGTTCGTCAATGACACGATCATCATAGAAAACAAAGTCGTCGAAACGGTCCTGCCGCTGCACAAAGCCCAGCTTCGCAGCTATTTGAAACTGGCCAACCGCCGCCTCGGCTTGTTGATCAACTTCAACGTCGAACGCCTCAAGGAAGGCATCCATCGTGTCGTCAACGGCAGCGCGACGTATGACCTGTGAGGACTCGGGGTTTGAGGGACGCTCGGATTCACCGCAGAGGGGCAAAGAAGCAGAGGCCGCAGAGAATCAGAATCCAACTCTGATCAAACTCTGCCACCTCTGCTCCTCCGCCCCTCTGCGGTAAAATCGCAACACCCATCACTTCTTCTTTTTCGCCTTCTTCCCCTTCTCGCTCTTCCACAGCACGATGTCGGGGAAGTCGTTGCTTGATTCAGGGCCGGCGGTGCTGCGGCCTCGTTCGATGTCGGCTTGGAGGAAGTCGAGGAGTTGGCTCACGATCTCGGGTTTCGATTCGAAGAGGTTCGTGCTCTCGCCGATGTCGTCCTCCATGTGGTAGAGCTGGCCTTTGGGCCAGTCGGCGGGCGCTTTGGCCTCGGTGGGCGAGGACCAGCCGCCTGAGGCGCGGGCGAGCGCGAGCTTCCACGGTCCCTGACGATAGGCGAAGTGGCCGCTGCTCGAGTGATGGACGACACCGTGACGCGTGGACACGATCTTTTCGCCGCTCAAGGCGGGCAGGAAGCTCACGCTGTCCTCGCAACTGCCCGCGGGCACCGGCTGGCCGATGATATCGGCGGCGGTGGCGAAGAAATCGACGAGGCAGATGAGCTGGTCGGATTTTGAGCCTGCGGCGGTCTTCCCGGGCCAGCGCACGATGAACGGGACTCGATGCCCGCCGTCCCAGATGTCGGCCTTCGAGCCGCGCAGGTTGGCGCTGACGAGGTGGCCCTGCTCGGCGAGCTTGTCGATCCCGGCGGCCTTCGAGCAGCCGTTGTCGCTGGTGAAGATGAACAGCGTGTTCTCGGTCATGCCGTTGCGCTCCAAGGCCTCCGACACCGCGACGACCACGTCATCGGTCTGCATCACGAAGTCGCCGTAATCGCCGAGGCCGCTGCGGCCCTGCCACTCCGGCGCGGGCACGATCGGCGTGTGCGGCGATCCGAGCGGCAGGTAGAGAAAGAAGGGCTCGTCCTTGCCCGCACGCGAGTCGATGAACTCCACCGCCTTGCGCTGCAGGCGTGGCAGCATGTGGATGACGGCGTCGTGCTCGATGACCGTGTCGCCCTCGATCACCGCCTCCATGTCGCGTGCGTGATGAAAGCCGTGGTAGCGGTCGAATCCGCGCGTGATCGGCCCGTCCGGGATCTTCGCGCCCACCGGCGGCGTGTCGAAATCCTTCGCGCTGTAAGGCTTGCCGCTCTTCGGATCGAGGTATTCGAAATTCAGATGCCACTTCCCGATCGCCGCCGTGTGATAACCCGAGCTCTTCAAGAAACTCGCCACCGTCGGACGATCCTTCGCGATCAGGCTCGGCGCAAAACCTTCCACCACGCCGCTCTGCAGCTTCGTGCGCCAACTGTAGCGCCCCGTCATCACGCCATAACGCGTCGGGCTGCACACCGACGAACCCGAATGCGCATCCGTGAAGATCATCCCCTGCGACGCCAGCCTGTCCGCGCCCGGCGTCGCGATCTTCCCATGCTCCGGGTTCAGGCAATGCACATCGCCATAACCGAGGTCATCGCAGATGAGGAAGACGATGTTCGGGCGCGGCGGAGCCGCGAATGAGAAATGCGGAAGGAGGAATGACGAAATGCAGACGGCAAAGATCAGCCAGAGGTGTTTCATGCCGCCGAAAACGACGGCAGGCATGACTTCTGTCTACCAATGAGGCCCGGCCAGCCAGCCCTACACTTCCAACTGCACCCGAGCTTGACCTCCGGCGACTTTTTCGCTTCGATCAGCGCATTCAGTTAAAATCCAGTCCTCTCGTGAACGGTCCTGTTTTACCTAAACTCACGTTCGGCCAACCAACAACGCCACCCACCAGTTCGATGGAAGCGAAGCACATCATCATTGCGGTAGCTGTTTTGGCCGTCGCCGTTGCCGTCTATCTTTCATTTGGTCGGCAGACATCCGGCACGATGGTCGATCCCGGTTCCATCCAGCCCGGCCCGATTCGCCATGAGAGATTGGACGACGCTTTGGTTGCCCGAGTTCGGGCGTTTGAGCCTGTCTTGGCGGACATTTATTTTATGTCCCACGAGAAGTGGCTTGAGGGATTTCAGCGAGACTTGAACCCTGAATCGGAGATTGCCATTTGGGAGAGCATAGCTGCCGCTTGGCAGAGGCTGCCTTCGCTTGGCACACTCACGCCTGACGAACGGAAGGAGGCTTTCGGTCTCTTACTCGTTCGCTCCGGTAGCGATGATGTTGACAGCACACTCGCCGGTCTGAAGCTCCTTTCCAGAAGCAGGGCAGAGACACTACTTGGCTTTTACACCACTCCACCGAAGCCTGTCACCATCGCGCCACGATGAACAGCCACTAGCTACAACCAAGGCCGAATCGGGTGGAAACAAGGCTAAAGCAGTGAACAAAGTGTCCGTCCCTCGGTGCTGATTCCAAACCGGCGGGAGTGACATGGACTGCGGTAGCCTGCTGCCGTTTTCGGGAGGCCTGCCTGCTGGCCGTCGAGCGTATCAACGTGATGCCACGCCGGGACGCTCCCGCGTTTGAGCCAGCGGAGAGGCGGCTTCGGTGACCCGGAGACTTCGGCGGCAGCAGGGCTGCCTCGGAAAAGCGGCAGCAGGCTGCCGCAGTCCATATGGCCGACGAATCAACCGGGCAGTTGATCCATCTGCCACTCTAAAACCGGCTTCATCACTCCGCCTTCTTCTTGTTCTTCCCCTTGCCCTTCTTCTCGGGCTTGTCCTTGCCGGCACCGGATTCCATGAACTGCTGGTCGAGGGTGCCTTCAAGCTTCGCTTTCGCGTCATCGGCGCTGGCTAAGGTTGAGCCCGGTCGCATGGCAGGGGATTCACCTTTGGTTGGGCGCAACTTCAAGCCCGCCCAGCTTGACCGCTGTGGCGTCAGCAGTATTACCGCGGTATGAATTTAGCCAAGATCGCCATTTCGATTGAGCCTGCGCTCCTGAAGCGGGTGGATTCCCTCGTGAGGCGTAAAGTGTTCCGCAGCCGCAGCGAAATATTTCAAGTGGCCGTCTCCGAGCAGATCGAACGCCTGGATGAAGACGCCCTGAGCCGTGAATGCGCCAAGCTTGATCCGGCCGAGGAACGGGCCTTCGCTGACATGGGACTCTCCAACGACCTCACCGAATGGCCAACATACTGAGGGGAGACATCTACTGGGCGGATCTTGATCCCACCGTCGGACACGAGCAGGCCGGCAGGAGACCTGTCCTCATCCTCAGCCGCTCGGCTTTCAACGACCGCTCCGGCACCGTGATCGCCGTGGCACTGACCAGCGCGTAGCCCCGCGCCGGGTTTCCGCTGACCCGGGAACTGACGAAGACAACATTGCCGAAACGAACCTGGGTGAAGATTTCCCAGGTGCGGACGATCTCCACTCAGCGTCTCGCCGGGAGACTGGCCTCCTGTCATGCGTCCGAAGTGCAGAGAGTTGTTGAGGGGCTGAATGAACTCATCGGCAAGCCCTGATCACTCCGTCTTCTTCTTGTTCTGCCCCTTGCCCTTCTTCTCGGGCTTGTCCTTGCCGGCGCCGGAGTCCATGAACTGCTTGTCCAGCTCGGCGGGGCGGGCGTCTTTGAACTGATCGAGGACGCCTTGCAGCTTCACCTTGGCGGCGGCTGCATCGGTGGCGAGGGCAATGGCTGCGATGTCACGTTTTTCGGACTCGTCGGTGAGCAGGTCGTAAAACTCACCGCTGCGGTAGAGCTTGAAGCGTTGGTCGAAGGCGTATTCGCGCACGGTCATGTCCTTGCTCTGACGCGGTGAGTACCAGATGTAGAGCCACTCGCGCGGCGTGCCGACTTCGCCTTTGAGCTGCGGGAGAAAGCTGACGCCATCGACGCCGGCGGGCGCCTCGACGCCCGTGGCGGCGCAGATGGTGGGCAGGAAGTCGGCGCAACTGACGAGGTCGGCGGAGACGCGGCCTTTTTTCATGACCGCCGGCCAGCTGGCGATGCAGGGCACGTGCGTGCCGTGCGCGTTGGTGGAGCCCTTGCCGCCTTTGTAGTCGCGGCCCTGGAAGCGGCTGGTGATGCCGCTGTTCGTGCCGTTGTCGCCGAGGAAAAGGATGAGCGTGTTCTCGCGGAGGCCGAGCTCGTCGAGCTTCGACACGATGCGGCCGACCATCTTGTCAATGTAGGCGGTCATGTCGGCGAAGTGCTTCGGATTCTGCAGCTTCTGCTCGCTGCTGATCGTCGGATCATAGTTCGCGCTGTCCGGCGTGGGCTGGAACGGATTGTGCGTGAGGATCATCGGATAGTAGAGAAAGAAGGGCTTCTCGTTGCCAGGCGTATCCGCGCCTGCCCTTCGGGCTGCCTCCGGCAGGCTGTCTCGCTTCGCTCGGCTGTGCTTCTCGATGAAGCCGAGCGCGAAGTCGTTCACCAGCGTGGGGCCGTACTCGCCCTTCGTGAAGTCCTTCTCGACGCCGTTGTATTCGAGGCCGGGATTCGTGTAGCGCGGCGGGCGGCGCGTCTGCTGCCAGAGGCAGGATTCCTCAAAACCGAAGTGCTGTGGCGAATCGAGCTCATGGCCGAGCTGCCACTTGCCGCAGATGCCGGTGGCGTAGCCTGCGTTTTTCATGATGTGGCCGAAGGTCGTCTCCTCGCGGCGCAGCGTGCCGAAGTTGAGGTAGTTGCGCACGTTGTAGCGCCCGGTCATGAGCTGCACGCGCGTGGGCGTGCACAGCGGCTGCGCGTGACAGTTCTCAAAGCGCACGCCCGATGCGGCCAGCTTGTCGAGATTCGGCGTCTGATACGACTCGCCCCCGTTCGCAGTGACGCACTCGTAGCCGAAGTCATCGACCATGATGAGGATGACGTTCGGACGCTGCTCCGCAGCGAATGACGAAACCAAAATTCCGAATGACGACACGAGGATGACGAGATGTTTCATGAGCGGGGAGGCAAGGAGTTCACGGATCAACCAAGGTCGGCGCCCAAAGCGGACCTTCCTTCAACTCGGGCGTCTTGCCGTCGGCGGGGAAGGTGGCCTTCGCGGCGGCGCGGACTTGAGCGCTGAGTTCAGCGACGGTCTTCGCGTGCTCGGGTTTGGCGGCGAGGTTCACGAGTTCGCTGGGGTCGTTGTCGTGATCGTAGAGTTCCGTGCCTGCATTTCCCTCGTCCCACTCCGTGTAGCGCCAGCGCAGAGTGCGCAGGCTGTAGCCAAAGATGCGTTTGCCGTCCGAGGTCTTGTCGCGTGAAACGGTGGCGCGATTCTTTCCGCCGCCGCGTGAGACCTGCGTGAGCGCCCAGCCGCGACCGACTGCATTTGGGTCGTTCAGCATCGGCACGAGGCTCTGTCCCTGGAGGTTGGCGGGCGCTTTGATGCCGGCGAGCTCCGTGAGCGTGGGATATAGATCGAGATGGCTGACCGGCGTGTTCACGACGGTGCCTTTGCCCTTCGTTCCCGGTGCGACGATGAGCATCGGCACGCGGGCGCTGCCTTCAAAGAGGCTCATCTTCTGCCACAGGCCGTGCTCGCCCATGTGGTAGCCGTGGTCGCTGGTGAAGACGATGATCGTGTTGTCAGCGAGGCCGTTTTTGTCGAGCGAATCGACCACGCGGCCGACCTGCGCGTCCATGAAGCTGATGCTGGCATAGTAGGCCTGCACACACTGCCGGCGCAGTTCGTCGGTGAGCTTGTCCTGTTCGTTTTTATGGCTGCCGAGAGCGGCGGCGGGCACTTCCGGCGGGTTTTTGTCCACGGTGGGATGCACGGGCATCTCCGCTTCTGGATACCAGCCGAAGTACGGCACCTTCGGCGCGACGTAAGGCGTGTGCGGGCGGAAGAAACCGACCGCGAGGAAGAAGGGGCGGTCCTTCTGTTTCGCGCAGCGCTCCAGCACCCACTCGGCATCACGCGCCATGAGGCCGTCGGTGTGTTCGCCGTCATCCTTTGGCGAGGCATACCAGCTCAGCGTGCCGCCGAACTGTCCGGGCGTGAGCGTGAAGATTTTTGGCTCCTCTTCCATGCGATCGACGCCGGCGGGATTGAGTTCCAGCTCCCACGATCCGGGATCGTCATGGCCGTTCGTGCCGATCGATTTCGGCACGTTGTAGTGATAGAGCTTGCCGATGCGTGCCGCGAAGTAACCCGCCTGCCGGAAGGCCTGCGACATGCTGATGTGCGAGGGGATTGTCTGGCGGAAGATTTGCGCATTGCTCAAGATGCCGGTGCTGTTCGGATACAAGCCGCAGAGCATGGAGTTCCGGCTAGGTCCGCAGAGCGGGAAGGTGCAGTAGGAGCGCTCGAACCTCACGCCACGCGCCGCCAGCTTGTCGATGTTCGGCGTCTTGGCGCGTGGATCGCCGTAGCAGCCGAGATAGTTGTTCAGGTCATCGGAGATGATGAAGAGGACGTTCGGCTGCGCCGAAAATGACGAATGCGGAATGACGAATGACGAAAGCAGCGTGGCTAGGAGTAGGATGCGTTTCATGGTTGGTGGAGGGATGGAAGACAGCAGAATGGGGACAGCAGAATCAAGAAACAGGTGAGATGGGGAGATGCGCATTCAGGAGATCATTCTGCTGTCTTTTCCGGGTCTGAAGTCATGGTGGTGATTTCAAGACGAGAACGGTTGAGATTGAGCCACTGGATTCCATCAAGCGACGGAGCGTGAGTCAGAAGTGCCGGGAGATGCCGTTGATAGCCCGCCTGTGGCCGGTGGAAACCTGTGATGACGAAAGCGTGGCGGGGGCTATGAAACTGGACAGAATGTGTGCCGAGAACCACGCCCCCAGAAATGATGTCCGTGCGGTGCAAACAGTGCTCCTCACCACCAAAGTGATGGAGGAGGGCTTCATTGTAGAGGCGGCAGTCGAGATGCGTGCCCCAGTCACGGATGACTTCTTTCAGGTGCGAAACCAGGCGTTCACAATTCTCACCGAGAGGATGCCATCCGGAGCTTCTTTGCGTGGGCTGGTGCCGACTCATGCCATGCAAGGCATTCTTCAGCAGTTTGCCGCGCACATCGTCTTCCCCAAAGTTGATCAGCTTCACCAGCCGAATGTCCTGGAGCATCGCGTAGTGCAAAGCCTGGGCTGAATGCTCCGAAAGCAGGGTTGCGACGGCTTTGAGCTCGTACAGCATCTCGTTCACCACAAGGTCGAGGTAGTAGGCCTTTTCAAAGCTGCCGTGAGTGACCTTCACCGGCACTTGAGTGAACACATCAAAGCCCTCGGCCCGTAACCGGGCGGCGATGTCGTTCTCATAAATCCGCTCGTCAAACAACCGTCCGAAGCGGTTCCTTGAGGCATAAGCGCAGCGCATCACCGCAGCATCAATCTCGCCGAATTCGCTGTCCGAGACGCTTCGGAGTTCGATGGTGCGGTGGATGGACATGTTGGATAAGACAGCAGAATAAGAGCAGGAGATTGTTTCAGAAGGCCATTCTGCTGTCCCCATTCTGCTGTCGAAAAATCAGGGTTACTTCTTCGCTTTCTTCCCGCCTTGCCACTTCGGCTCCCACTCAGCGAGCGGATCACGCGCGGTCTTCAGATACTCGCCGATCTTCGCGGCGATCTCGGGATGCTTGTCAGCGACATCGTTTTCTTCGGCGACGTCGTTTTCTTGATCGAAGAGCTGCACGGGCTTGTCGGGACCGCCCATGCGGATGCCTTTCCAGCGGCCCTGATACAGAGCAGCCTGCTTGAACCCGCCTTCGTGAAACTCCCAGTAAAGGAACTCGTGGTCCTTCTGCCCGCCTTTTCCGGTGAGCAGAGGCACCAGGCTGATGCCGTCCGTCTTCCCCGGCGCGGGCGCACCGGCCAGTTCGGCGGCAGTGGGCATGAAGTCGGGGAAGTAGCCGACTCGGGCGGACTCGCCCGGCTTCACCGTGCCGGGCCACCAGGCGATGAAGGGCACGCGGATGCCGCCGTCCGTGAGGCTGCGCTTGATGCCGGTGTAGGGACCGTTGGGATCGAAGCGCTCGAGGTCGTGCTTGCTCTCGTTGTGCGGGCCGTTGTCACTGGTGAAAACGACGAGCGTGTTGTCGGCGATGCCGAGTTCCTTCAAATGCGTCATCATGCGGCCTACATAGCCATCGAGACGCGAGATCATCGCGGCCTGTCCTTTGTCCTGCTTCGGCCAATCTTTGTCGGCGTAGGGGCCGTAGTCCGGCACATGCGCGCCATCGCCCAGTTCGCGGGCTCGCTCGTTATTGGCATGCGGGATGACCATGGCCCAGTAGAGGAAGAAGGGCGCAGCTTTGTTCTCCGTGACGAACTTGATGGCGTCATCGGCGAAAAGGTCGTCCGCGTAGTGGATGGCGTCCGTGGCATAACCCGCGCCGTCTTCGCCCACGGGCACGATGATGTTCGAAAGCGGTTCCTTGCTCTCATTGCGCCAGAGGTAGTCGGGGAAGTGATTGTGCGCGTGGTGCTGGCTCAGGTAGCCGTAAAAGTAGTCGAAGCCCTGCTTGCGGGGCAGGCCCGTCTCTGCCTCACCGACATTGCCAAGACCCCATTTTCCGATGAGCGCCGTTTTGTAGCCTGCCTTCTTCAAAACGGACGGCACCGTGACATCACCCGGCTTCAAAGCCTGCGCTGCGGGATTGTCCCTGCCCGAGTTTCCGCGCACGCGCGTGTGACCGTGATGCAGGCCCGTCATCAGCACGCTGCGGGACGGCGCGCACACAGTGGCCCCAGCGTAGAAATGGGTGAAGCGCATCCCCTCCTTCGCCATGCGGTCGATATTCGGCGTGGTGATGACTTTTTGACCATAGCAACCGAGATCGGCGTAGCCGAGGTCGTCGGCCATGATCCAGATGAGGTTCGGCTGGGCCGAAAAGGCCGGGTGCGAGACCGCGAGGGACGAAAGAACGAGGAGAGAGCGAAACAGCTTCATGGGACGTGTGGCAACGACTCGCGAGGCTCCTTCTTCCATGCAAACTCGCAAGACCCGCAGGCACAGGTGAGCCGGTCGGACGAGCGCCACACTCTTCCTGCGACGATTACTTGTCCTTCGCCTTCTTGGTCTTCTTCGCCTTCTTCGCCGGGGCCGGTGGTGGCGGCAGGTCGTCGGAGGGCTGGTCGGAAAAGCGGAAGGGATCGTCGAGGCGGCGCATTTCGGAGAGGAGCAGCCCCTGCATCTCCTTGAGCTTGTCAGCGTGCTTCGGATCGCCGGCGAGGTTGGGCCGGCCATGCTCGGCTAGCAGCTCGTGCGGGTTTTCGGCGAGGTTGAAGAGCTGCGTTTCATTCACGCCACGATCCGGAGCCTCGTAGCGGATCAGTTTCCAGTCGCCCTGCTTGACGCAGCGCATCCCTGGCTTGCTGCCGCCGGCGTAGGAGCCGTAAAGCACGTCGCGGATGGTTGGCTTTTCGCCCATGAGCACGGGTTTGAAGCTGATTCCTTCATTGCTCTCCGGCGCGGCGACGCCGGCGATGTCGCAGAGCGTGGCGAGGATGTCGAGGAGGTAGATGTTTCCTTCCACACGGGTGCCGGCTTTGATGCCGGGGCCTTTGACGATGAAAGGCACGCGCCAGGTGTGCTGGTAGAGGTTTTGTTTGCCCATGAGGCCGTGGCGGCCGATCGACATGCCATGGTCGGCGGTGTAGAAGATGTAGGTGTTGTCGAGTTCGCCGTCGGCTTCGAGCTGCTTCAGCACGCGGCCGATCTGGATGTCGATGTTCTCGCTGCAGGCATACTGACGGCCGATTTCGTTGCGAATGCTCGCCTCATCGCGGCGCTTCCACACGCCGCTGACGGCCACTTCATCGCGGACCTCGGCATGCGTCATGTCAAAGGGGTGCGCCTTGAGATAATTCGCCGGCAGCGGCGGCTGCAAGGTGTGCAGGGAGGGCGGATTCGACTCGTCGGCGTGGTTCACGGCGCCGTATTTCGCGAGCAGCTCGGGCCGGCCGTCGCGCGTGTCGTGAGGATGAGAGAAGCCGTAGTAGATGAGGAAAGGCTTGGTGTCCTTCGCGGCTTCACGATCACCGAGGTAGTTCATGACCTGGTCACCATGCCAGGTGCTGCCGCTTTCGTCCGTGCCGCCGCGTTTCGAGGCATCATGACGCACGGTGAAGAGCTTGTTCGCCGCTTCGTAGCTGTTGCCTGTCTTGCAGGTCCGCATGGTGGCGTAATCGGCGCGATTGAAGACGGCGGGCATCGTGTTCTGCTCAAGCTGCGGCGGGCTCGTCTTCGCACCCCAAGGTGCGGGCGGCAGATGCCACACGGTGCGTCCGCTCATGATCATGTGCCGCGAAGGCATGCACACCGCGCCACTGAAAGAGCCCATGTGATACGCGCCGTCAAAGACCATGCCCTCCGCCGCGAGCTTGTCGAGGTTCGGCGTCTGCAGCGTCGATTGCGGATTGTACATCTTCAAATCGAAGGGCGACTGGTCATCGACGAGGATGAAGAGAAAATTGGGACGCTTCTCCGCAGCGAACGATGCGGCAACGAAGAGAAATGAAGACAGGAAAACGAACAGTCGGGTCATGGTCGGGTGAATCAGGGTTGGAGGGCGGCTTCGAGAGCGAAACGCACAAACATCGCCATCGTATCATCGGATTTCTCCGCCTCGCGCATGGTCTCCAGCACGCCTCGCATGTCGGCGTGGAGAGGACGCGCCGCCGGCCCGAGCAGTTCCAACGCGCGTGCGGCGTGCAGCGCGATCTCGCGCGAAGGATCACTCAAGGCCTCCCGCAGCACGGGCAGGGCGTCTGCGGCTTCATCATGACTGGCAAGCGCCGTGGCGGCCTCGATGCGGACGACGGGCGCGGCATCTTTCAAAGCCGCTCTCAGCGCGGCGCGGTCTTGTTCATTGAGTGCCGACCGTGCCCGCAAACCGAGCGCGGCCCAGTAGCGCACGCCAGCATCGGCATCTTGAAGCAGATCGCGCTGATGCGCGGCCTGATCGTCATGCCCGACCCCGGCTGCGGCATCGAGAAGCCGCGCGAGCGGATACCGCGTGTCCACCTGCGCGATGCTGCTGGGCGTTTCGCCTGGCTTGAGTCGCGACCACATGTCGGGCTCGGTGAGGAAGCCGGCATCGCGCGTCTCGACCTGCCACTGTCGGAGGGCGGTGCGCATCTGCTTCAGCGTGTCGAGCTGCGCGGCGTCATCAGCGAGGTTGTGAAGCTGCGCGGGATCGGCCTGCGTGTCGTAAAGCTCCTCCAGCGGCCGGCGTGGTGCGGCATACATGCGGGCACCGCCTTCGAGTTTGTTCTCTTTGGCGAGGCGCTTCAGCTCGCGGCGGAAGGTGGACTGATCCGAGTAGCCCTCCGGCTGCATCCATGAGAGGTGCGGCATGAAATTGCGAATGTAGAGCCAGCGGCCGTCGCGCACGCTGCGTGCGACATCGAAGGCCTCGTCCACGCGATCGCGGGCACCATAAACAAACTCGCGTGGCTTTCCCGCATCGGTGCCGAGGAAGGCGGTGCCTTGGAACTGCGTGAGTTTCTTCACGCCGCACAGGCTCAGCACTGTGGGAGCGAAGTCCACAAAGCTGACGAGCCGGTCCGAAACGGAACCGGGAGATGCAGGCGCGAGTTGTGCCCATTTTTTCGGAATACGCACGATGAGCGGCACGCGCAGGCCCGAGTCCTGCAGGCAGCGTTTCCCACGCGGCATGCCCATGCCGTGGTCGGCGTAAAAGAAGACGATCGTTTCCTCCGCGAGGCCATCGGCGGCGAGTTGATCGAGGATTTCGCCCGCCTGACGGTCCATGAACGTGATGCAGTCGTGGTAACGAGCCCACGCCTGCTTCGCGCCCGGCGTGTCCGGATAGAACGGCGGCGGAATCATGTGCGCGGGGCCGTGGCGCTCGCCCATGGACAGCTTCGAACCCACTTCCTTCTCGAACTCCTCCTGCGACCACGCGCTGGTGCGTGATTGATGCGTGGTCATGAAGTTGAATACGGCGAAGAACGGCTGCCCGTCGCGTTTGCCACGCCAGTGCGCCTTGTTGGAGCTTTCGTCCCAGGCCCGGCGGATGAACTCCTGCTCATCGCGCAGGTTGTAGTCGGTCTTCACGTTGTTCGTGCAGTAGTAGCCCGCCTCGCGCAGCGGCACGGTGAAGGGCTCCACATCCGCAGGCACCGGAAAAGCCGAGCGCAGCCGCTGCGTGCCGAGCGAGGTGGCATACATGCCGGTGATCAAACACGAGCGCGAAGGCGAGCACACCGGTGCCGTGGAAAAGGCGCGGTCGTAGCGCACGCCCTGCTTTGCGAATTCGTCGAGGCGCGGCGTCAGCGCCTGGTCATCACCATAGCAGCCCATGTTCGGGCTCATGTCCTCCGCGGTGAGCCACAGGATGTTCGGTCGCTCGACGGCATGCGCACTGCCCAGCAGCAGCGCGATCAGCAATGACACTCGTTTCATGGTGCCTGTGAACGCCCCGTCCACCGTCTCTTATCAACCGATCACCTCAAGGGTTGCCATCCGGGCGTGATCCATGTTTGATGAACCATCATGCGTCACCTCTTGTTCTTCTTTTCGTCATTCGCCATTCTGGTTTCGCCCGCCCGCAGCGCTTCGCGCAGCGATGCGGGCGGGTCATTCGCCGCGGAGCGGCCGAACGTCATCGTCATCATGGCCGACGACCTCGGCTACGGCGATGTCGGCTGCTACGGAGCGCAGGCGATCAAGACGCCGAACATCGATCAACTGGCCGCCGAGGGCCTGCGCTTCACCAGCGGCTACTGCAGCGCCTCCACCTGCACGCCCACGCGTTTTTCGTTTCTCACAGGCACCTACGCCTTCCGTCAAAAGGGCACCGGCATCGCCCCGCCGAGCGCTCCAGCCGTCATCAAGCCCGGCACGGACACCGTCGCATCGCTGCTGCAAAAGGGCGGCTATCAAACAGCCGTCATCGGCAAGTGGCATCTCGGCCTCGGCGATCCCGAACCGGACTGGAACGGCGACTTGAAACCCGGCCCACTCGAAATCGGATTCAACCACTGCTTCCTCCTGCCGACCACGAACGACCGCGTGCCGCAGGTTTACGTGCAAGATCATCGCGTGCTGAATCTCGATCCTAAAGATCCGCTCTGGGTCGGCAACAAGCTGCCTGCGGAAGATCATCCCACCGGCATCTCTCATCGCGACACTTTGAAGATGGATTGGAGCCACGGCCACAACGGCACCATTCACAACGGCATCAGCCGCATCGGCTTTTACACCGGCGGCATGGCCGCGCGTTTCCGTGATGAAGATCTGGCGGACAAATGGGTGGAGCAGTCGAACCAGTGGATCGAAGCCAACAAAGGCAGCCCCTTCTTCCTCTTCTTCGCCGCGCATGACATTCATGTGCCGCGCATGCCGCACGAGCGCTTTCAGGGCGCCACGCCGCACGGTTTCCGCGGCGACTGCGTCGTCGAATTCGACTGGTGCGTGGGCGAACTGATGAAGACGCTCGACCGCCTCAAGCTTGCCGAGAACACGCTCGTCGTGCTCTGCTCCGACAACGGCCCCGTGCTCGACGACGGCTACCAAGACGACGCCGTGGAAAAGATCGGCGATCATCAGCCCGCCGGACCTTTCAGCGGCGGCAAATACAGCGTGCTCGAAGGCGGCACGCGCACGCCCTTCATCACACGCTGGAAAAGCCGCATCCAGCCCGGCGTCTCGGAGCAGGTCGTCTGCACCATTGATCTTCCCGCCAGCCTCGCTGCGCTTGCGAACGTCGCACTGCCCAAGACTGCCTGCCGCGACAGTTTCAACGTGCTGCCCGCCCTGCTCGGTGAATCCGGCGCGAAAGGCCGTGATCACCTGCTGCAACAGGACAACGGCAGCGGCAACTTCGGACTCCGCATGGGCGACTGGAAGCTCGTGCGCATGAAGAACAAAGGCAAATCCCAGGCCACCGTCACGAAAAAGAAGCGCAAGAGCAACGAGCGCCTGACCGCGCTCTACTTCCTGCCCGACGATCCCGGCGAAGAGAACGACCTCAGCGCGAAGAACCCGGAAAAGACAAAGGAACTCACCGACAAGCTCGAAGCATTGATTGCCGCCGAGGGCAGCCGTTGAATGCGCCAAAACCCCGCCGTGCTAACCGAGGCCGAAGAACAACGCCACGACGGCGGCGGAGTTGTTCAAGGAGTGTAGCATGACGGCGGGCCAAAGGCTGCGATACCGGATTCGCAGCATGGAAAGCAGCATTCCGATGAAGGCGATGGGGATCGCGACCTCCAGCCCGTGGATAAGTCCAAATACGATGGACACGAAAGCCACGCACCAGGCGACGGGCAGGCAGCGTCCCCACCAGTCCTGCAGCAGCCCGCGGAACACCACCTCCTCCAAAAATGGAACGAAAAGGCCCCCCGCGAACACCGCACCCGCGAGTCCCAGCAGGGTGTCATGCTGCAGAAGTTTCGCGACCAGTTGCGAGTCCAGCGCCCGGCCCATCACGCGCTCGAACACCCAGGCATAGCCCACATTGAAGGCCTGAATGAGCAGAAACAAAAGGCAGCACCAACCGAAAATGCCCGGCCACCCGGCACTGCGTGCTTCAGCCCCCGTCCGGGGTGCAACGAGGTAGTGGAGAGGAGCCCTCTGACCAGTGCACGCATAGACGAGCAGCAGCACGCCAAGCAGCGAAAAGCCTATCGCCAGCCATGACGGCACCAGGATCACCGCGCTCGCATAGAGTATCACGGTTGCCCACAGTGTGTTCATCCAGAAGCCGGGCGGCTTGCCACGCATGCAGCGTGTGATGAAAGCGACGATGAACAGCCACACCCAGCCCGCCGCCAATCCCGCGCCGACCAGGAGCTGCCCGTTTTCCTCGATCAGCCGACGAACACGCGAATTTTTCCCCAGGCCCATCCGGTCGAGCATGAACATCCAGTCGTCGCGCTTCAGCTCCTGGACCTTCCCGGATTTGGCCGCCCCTTCAATGCGCCGGTCTCGGATCCACTTTAGTTCAGCGTCTGTCAGTGACTCGTTTTCCAGCAACTCGGTGGCCAATTTGAACTGTTCGTCCCATTGCTCCCGCTCACGCAGAATCTGCAAACGGCCCTGATTGGCTTGCACGTCCGCAGGCGCCTTCTGAAGCCAGGCGTTCACGATCATCTCGGCCTCTTGAAGATCCTCCTCGGAGGTCTTCCCCCTCAACAAGGCGTTTACGCGGACACCACGCGCCCATTGACGGTCGCTTTCCCTGAGCCTCTGATCCTCCACCATTTCACCCGCGAGGTCGATCTGCGCCCGGCGGTCTTGGCGGACGATGTGCAGGCCCAGCAGCCGCACACGCAGCCGCGGATCATCCGGCAGCGCCTTTGCCCACGCATCCGTGATCGACTGAAGACGCCGCTGGCTGGAGTCCGGCGCTTGGCTGAAAAGCGAACCCGCGAGAGCGTCGGCGTATCCGAGCAGTTCCTGGCGTTGCGGCCCCGGCGGCGGAAGCGCCGCGAAGCCGTCTTTGATGACTGTGACGCAGGATTCGATGATTCTGTCCGCCAACTTTGAGTCCTCAGGATTCTTCCCCGCAGCGAGCCGGTTGTTGATCTCGAATGCCGCCCTGCAGGCCTGCAAGTCACCCGCTTCGAGCCGGGCAATGACGAGCGATGCCTCTTCGCGAGCCAGCGCTGCCTGCTCCGAGTCCTCCGCGCCGGCGAGCGACGAAATGAGGAGCAGGAAGACCAGCCAGCGCGAGCAGACATGAAGTAAGCAAGGTTTCACGCCTTCCCCAGTGCCACGCTAAAGGCAGACATCAAGCTTTGGGATTTTCCACCGATTCAGGGCGACCACCGATTTGGGTTCAGTCGGTGAATCGTCAATGACAGCAGCCTACTGAACGACCATCTCCCCCTTCATGATGACCCAGTGGCCGGGGAAGGTGCACATGTAGGGATAGGTGCCGGTTTTTTCGGGCGCTTTGAAGCGCAGGATCTCCCCGGCGTTCGGGAAGACGAGCTTGGTGTGATGCAGGATCTTGTCGGACTCGGGAATGAAATCACGCTCGATTCCCTTCGGATCCTTGGCCATCTCGTTGCCGGCCATGCCGACTTCTTCCAGCGCACCCGGCTGCACGATGGCAAGGTTGTGCGGCGTGGCGTCGGGATTGATCAGCGTGAGCTTCACCGGCTGGCCGGCCTTCACCGTGAACTTCGTGCGGGTGAACATCATGCGCTCCGGCAGGCAGGAGATACGGACCTCGGCGAGGCCCGCCTGCGCGTCAAACTTTGCCCCTTCCGCGTCGCTCATGCCGACGCTGGTGATCTTGATCTGCTCCTTCTTCGCGGAGGCTTTGAGGACGGGCTCGACCTTCGCCTTCAAGGCCTCGTCCGTCTGCCAGTGCCGCATCAGTGCGGCGGAGCCGAGTGCGCAGGTCGTCGCATACTTGAGGTGATCACCCATCGGCTGGTCGAGGATCGGCAGGATGGCGTCCAGCGCCTCGCGCGTGCCGATGTAGCTCGCGGCGTTCGCGGCCTGCATGCGCACGATGGCGTTCTCATCCTTCGCACGCGCAGCGAGCTGCCGGATGTCGCCGAGCGAGTGACGAAGTTGGTCTGTCGCTGCGGCGCGGGCCTGGGGCTCTTCGCAGTTGAGCAGTTCATCGAGCAAAGCGGGGCGCTGCTGGCCGATGCCGCGATAGGTCCACAGCGCTTCGAGCTGATGATGACGGAAGCGTGCGTCGTTCTTGTCCAGCGCGGCCACCCAGACGTCGAGCGCCTTGGCGACTTCACCGTGATCACGCTCGCGAAGTTCACGCCGCGTCCAGTAGCGGTAGCGGTACTCGCGGCGCTTCAAAATGTCGAGCAAGGCGGGAACGGCAGCGCCGGCGATCTGCGGCGGCTCCTGCAGCGTCGCACCCTTTGGCACCACACGCCAGATGCGGCCGGAGGTGCGGTCGCGCCGCGGATCGCGGAGCGAGTACTGCGCATGACCTTTGACCGGATTGTACCAGTCGCTGATGTAAAGATCGCCGCGCGGTCCGAAGCGCAGATCGACGGGAATGAAGCTGAGGTTTTCGGAGAAGATCAGATCGGAGACGTACTCCTCCTCGAAGTGGTCGTCCTTCTCGATCCACTTGTGGATTTCGATGCGGTTCGTCGGCTTGTAGCGCGCCTTGATGAAGCCGCCCTGCATTTCCGCCGGCCACATCTCGAAATCGACGAAGTCATGGCCGCAGACTCCAGAATAGGCCGGGAGCTTGGTGGCGGGATGCTGCTGCGGATACGGCGGATTCGTGGCGTGGAAGGCATCGGCGAAGATCGGATGACTGGCGACGTGGTGGCCCCATTCGTCGTAGGTGACGCCCCAGGGATTCGTGTTCGGATAAGCGCCAAAGGCCGTCAGCCGCTGGTCGGCCGGGTGGTAGAGAAACCAGGAGCTGTTTTTCGCACGCACGGGACCGTAGGCGGTCTCGACCTGTGAGTTGTGAAAGATGGACTCGCGGAACATCAGATCGCCGTCGGGCGTCCAGATGAAGTCGTGCAGTGCATGATGACTGTCCTCGGTGCCAAAGCCGGTGAAAATGTGCTCACGGCTGTCGGCCTTGCCATCGCCATCGGTGTCGAGGATGCGGCTGAGGTGCGGCTCCTCGGAAACGAGGATGCCGTTCGGAATGAGTTCAAAGGACAGCGGAATGTAGATGTCGTCCGCCCAAACCGAGCACTTGTCGGCTTTGCCGTCTTTGTCGGTGTCTTCGAGGATGACGATCTTGTCGCTTGGCTCCTGGCCGGGATAAACGTGGGGATAAGAGGTGGAGCAGGAAACCCACAGCCGGCCCTTCGCATCCCAGCGCATGGAAATCGGACAGGCGACGTCCGGAAACTCTTCTTCGGAGGCGAAGAGATTCACCTCGAAGCGCGGATCAATCTTGAAGGCCTTCAATTCGTTCGCGGGCGTCATCCATTCGTTCGCGCCACGTGCCTCGACCACCTCGTCGAGCGGCGGGGTGTTGGAATCGTCCACCGGCTTGCCTTTGAACGACTGTCCTTTCGCGATGGCCCAGATGCGCTGGTCGCGATTCGCGGTCATGATCTCGAAGTTCCGCATCGCAGGCAGGAAATCGAGGTAGCCGTAGTCCTTGTTGCGACCGCCGGTGTAATAAAACGTGTTCAGCGGTCGGTAGCGCCGGAAGTACTGGCGGTCCTTGTCCACCACTGTCTCCCGCAGCTCCTCGTTCATCGGCGGTGCGGACTCGCCAAAGGTTTCGCGAAACACCGCATCGGCAACGAGCGCGTAGCCTTCGCCCGTGAGGTGGGCGCCGTTGATGGTGAGCATGGAGCCCGGATCGCGCAGTGCGGCGAGCGTGGGCGTGAAGAGATCGACAAAGCCCACCTTCTGTTCCGTGGCGACTTCGCGCATGGCCTTCGAGTAGGCGGCGATGCATTCGTTGTTCAGATCCGCCGCTGGCACGCCAGGCACGTTCTCATTCGCCACAGGCGAGAGCAGCACGATGCGCGGCCCGGTCTTGCCATTGAAGGCGCTGGTCTTCATGTCCAACAGCCAGGTGGTGAGACGCGCCTTGAATTCATCGAGACGCTCCAGCCCGCCGAAGGATTCGTTGTAGCCGAAGGCGGCGAAGATGACGTCGATCTTCTCGCGCGTCAGATGCTGCGGCACGGTGGCGAAGTTGTCAGGACGCGGCTGCAGATCCACCTCGTCCGCCGACCACGCGAAGTTGCGGATCACGAGTGCATCATCGGGATGCGCGAGCTGGATGAGCGCCTCGATGTGACCGAACTGCTGCGAACGATCCAGCAGCGTGTTACCGACAAGGGCGATGCGTGCGCCCTTTTCCAGCTTCAAGGGCAGCGTGGTCTCCAAGGCGCTCGTGCGCTCGGGATTCGCCGCCGAATCGGCGTAGATGCCAAACTTCGCGAGTTCCGGGTCTTGCGGCGGCGCGGGCTTGTCCGTCTTGCGGTTCTTCGCGTCTTTGTCGTTCTGGCTGCGTGACAAGGCGCTGGAGCCGCTTTCCGCCTTGGCTCCGGTTTGTTTTTTGGAAGCGGCATTTTCCACCGCGAAACTGGCGGAGCCGAGCAGCGCGGCGGCGGTGACGATGGAGAAACGAAGGGACATGTTCATGGTCATAGGATGGTGGTGCGAAGGGCGAAAAGTGTCACCGCCTCACTGAAGCTGCGGTTTACCGGGCACGAGCTCTGCCTGATGCTCCTTAACCGCTTGGTCGATCTGTGCAATCACCTCGGGGTGCTCCTTGGCAACATCGCGCTTTTCTGAAGGATCAAGACCGAGGTGGAAAAGCATCGGCGGCTCATGCGCATCGGCTTTCGGCTGGCCATAGCCGGTCTGCGTTTTGAAATGCGCTTTCCACTCGCCGACGCGGCAGGCGAAGAGCTGGTCGCCGCGATAGTAAAAGAAGGGGCGCTGCTGCAGCGGCTTCGATTCAAACAGCAGCGGCGAGAGATCCACGCCATCGACCAGCACGTCGGGCGTCTTTGCACCGCCAAGCGCGACCGCCGTGGCGAAGAGGTCCATCGCGTTCGCCAGTTCGTGCGTGACGCCCGACTTGATGCGGCCCGGCATCCACGCGATCCCCGGCACGCGCATGCCGCCTTCCCACGTGCTGCCCTTGCCGTCGTTCAGCAGTCCGGCGCTGCCGCCTTGATTGCCCATGATGAGCCAGGGGCCGTTGTCGCTGGTGAAAAAGACGAACGTGTTTTCCGCGATGCCGTTTTTCCTCAGCGCGTCCATCACCTGACCGACGCTCCAGTCGAGCTCCTCCACCGCATCGCCAAAGATGCCCGCGCGGCTTTTGCCCTTGAAGGCGGGCGAGGCAAACATCGGAACGTGCGGAAAGGTGTGCGCAAAGTAGAGGAAGAACGGCTTGTCCTTCTTCTCGCTGATGAACTTCACCGCCTCTTCGGTGTAGCGCTTCGTCAGGGTGGTCTGCACGGCGGGCTTTTCGATCACCTCGCCATCGCGGAGCAGTGCGACGTTCCAGCCGTCCTCCGGCGGCATGGGTGATCCGGTCGATCCCTTCGGCAAGCCGGGCCGTGCATCCATGTCGTTCGAGTACGGCAGGCCAAACTGATGCTCAAAGCCCTGGTCCAGCGGACGCGATCCCTCGTGAATGCCGAGATGCCATTTGCCGACCTGCATCGTGGCGTAGCCTTTGTCCTTTAGCGCATCCGCGATGGTCACTTCATCCTTCGGCAGTCCGCCTTCCGAGTTCGGAAACAGCACGCGCCTGTTGCCACACATGCCGCTGCGGATGGGATAACGTCCCGTCAGCAGCGCCGCGCGGCTCGGCGTGCAAACCTCCGCCGCCGAGTAGAAATCGGTAAAACGCAGCCCCTCATCGGCCATGCGGTCGAGATTCGGCGTGTGGATCGTCGGCGAGCCGTAGCAGCCCAGGTCGCCGTAGCCGAGGTCATCGGCAAAAATGATCACCACATTCGGAGTCGCGGCCAAAAGAGCCGGGCTGAATGCCAGGAGTGCGCAGAGAAGTCGGAGGAGCGAGGGGGATGAAAATCGGGCCATCGCGTCAAAACGCCGACAGAGGTGGAATATGTCAGCCAGTCGCGACGGCGTCGTGGAGTGCGGTGGCAAGCGCTAAAGCGCGACACCGCTGTCGCATGCCGGACGGTAGGCTTTGGCCTCAGGGCGTTCTTCCCGCGTTCGACAGCGGTGTCGCCGATGCAAGGTGCCCTTGCATCTCTGCCACCGCACTCCACGACGCTGCCGCGCGAGTCCGCTACCGGTTCCAGCGCTGGTAGGCCGACGAAAAATGCATCGGCAGCCCGCCTTCCGCCTGCGTGTGGGTGGAGACGAAGTCGATGGTTTTCGCGTCCGCAGGAATCTCGACTTCAGCGCTGCCAAGGCCGTCCGCATTCAGAGTCAGCGGCACCGATTCCCAACGATCGTATTCCGTCGCCAAAGTGTAAGGCGGATGACGGTTCACGCACCAGGAGAGTGCATTGCGCTGCGGAACGGTCCCTGCCGCGATTTGGACGGTCACTCGCAGTCTGTTACCCAGCGCGACGACTTCGAGCTTGGGGGGCGTTGGCAGCGAGCGAGCATCAAAGAAGTGGTGCCGGGCGAAGGCGAACAGATTTTCATCCGCTTCCGGCTGCGAGGGCGTCTGCAGCGTGAAGCCGCTGGTCTTCGGTCCGCCGTGCTGACCGCCGGGCAGGATGTAGGTCGGGAAATCGGGATGTTTTTCGCCGAGTTGTCGCAAAGCGGGGCACACATTGTCATTCGTGCCGACATGGTAAAAAAACGCCAGCCCGCGCTTCCGCGCGGCATCGAGATGCTTGGCGATCAAGCAGGCGTTCCATGCCTCATCGTTCATTTGCAGCATTTCAGCCTCCGACCAGCCTGCGGCGCTCGCTTCTTGAATCGTGATCGCTTGATCGCCACGCCGTTGATCCCGCTCCTCCAGCGCCTGGCGTGCCGTCTCCGGCAGTTCCGGCGGCAAATGATCGAGAAACGCCGCATTCATCGCCTCCTCCTCCTTCAAGGCGCTGCCGCGCACGTAGGCACCGCCCGGATTGCCGAGCATCGGTGCAACAACCGGCAGAATCGCCGTGAAACGATCATCATGAATGCCGCAGATGGCCGCGCCGACACCGCGCTTCGATCCGCCGGTGGCGAGTACCTTCTTCGGTTGGAAAACAGCGCTTTCCGCGGCCGCAGCGGTCAGCGCACGCATGTCGCTCATACCCCAAATCCACGCAGGCGTGAAACGCGCGTCCTTCGTCTTCAAAAGCTGCTGCTTCATGCCGAGATGCAGCATTCCCTTCGGCTCCATCGCATCGATCGTGCCCATCCCGACCAGCACGATGCCCACGCCGTGCTCCGTGAGAAGTTTCAGCATCGCGCCCGAAGACAGCGCCGGTTTCAAAGCGAGGCCCATGTTCCCCACGATGACGTTCGAGCAAGGAAACCCATCATCCGGCGCACAAAACGTCACCGGCAGCCGTACTTTCTGCCCCGGCCACCATTCGCAGACGGTGATCTCGACAAGCTTCTGCTTCACGCCCTTCACCTTCGCCGCGGGTTGCCAGTCCTGAATGACTTTCGTTTCCAAAGTCGCCGCGTCGCGAATCGCCGTGTGATCAAAAGCGGCGGGTGTGATGTCGGCGAAGGCTGATGTTAGCAGCAGGGCGAACGCGGAAAGAATGGGTTTCATCGGCCGCAGAGAACGGCGGGACAACGCGTTTGTGTCACGATCAAAGAATCCGAACGCGTGATTGCGCGCTGCGGGTACCAGATGCTATTTGATCTCCGATGCCTTCTTCCATCGACTTGCACACCTGGGTGACAGAACAAGCGACCGCACGTCCAATTCTGGCTGACCGCTATTTCACAGCGTTGGATGATGGAGAAATGAGCCGTGCGCATTTCATCCAAACGCAAACGCAGTTCTTCTTCGCCGTGCGCTACTTCTCCCGGCCGATGGCAGCGCTCATGGCGCGAATGCCGAGTTCGGCGCTGCGCCAGGGCTTGATTCACAATCTCGCGGAGGAGCACGGCGCTGACGACGCCAAGCCAGGCCTGCTTGATCCGACTTTGGCGCATGACCAGACCTTCACTCGCTTTCTTGCGAGCCTCGGCGTCACCTTGGATGGGACGCTTCATGAAGGTCCGGCGGTGCGCGCGTTCAACAATGCGCTGATGGGCGTCTGCCTGATGGAGCCAGTGGCACTCGCCTTCGGCTGCCTCGGCGTGATCGAGCACACCTTTGCAGGCATCTCCGCCAGGATTGCCAGCGTGGTAGTTCAGCGGGGTTGGATTCCTGAAGGAGAACTCGTTCACTACAACCTTCACGCGGAGATCGACGAGCGCCACGCGGCGGATTTTTTCAAGGTGGTGGCAAAGGACTGGCAAACGAGTGACGCAGCTCGTGCCGAGATCATGGACGGTGTTCATACGGGTTTGCACGTCTTCGGACGATTGTATCAAGATCTCTGGGACGATGCCAGCCGCCGATCATGAACACAAATCTCCCCGCGCTGTCTCCCGAGCTCCTGAGCGCCTGTCATCAGCGCCAGACGGGCCTTCATTTGGCGCGTGTGTCATTGTTTGGAGTGCTGTTTCTCGTAGGCGCGGGCGGTGCCGTCGTGGCGGCGGAGCGGGTATCGGCCGCCTGGCAGTGGGTGCTGCTCCTGCCTCTTTACCTGCTCGCGGGTGCGTCGCTGCACGGGATCAGCTTGTTCACGCATGAAGCCGTTCACGGCACTCTGATGAAGAACCGCTGGTGGAATGGGGTGCTCGGCGCGCTTTGTGCGATGCCCGTTCTGCAAAATTTCTCCGCCTACCGCGTGCTGCACCTGCGCCACCATGCGCATCTGGGTGAAGAAAACGACCCTGACCACTACGCAGCCTATACCCATTGGACCTGGCTCATTTTCACGATGAACTGGTTGAGGCTGCTCGTCGGCTATCCCATCTACATCACCGCGATCCCGCTGCTCGGGCTGAAACATGGCCGCAGGGCGGAGCGAGTGGGCATTCTCATCGAGCTGGGCGCGACGGCGCTGCTGGTTTGGGCCTGCCTGCTTTGGCTGCCCACACACTGGCTGCTGCACGGTTGGCTGATCCCGATGATCTTCATCAACACGATGGTGAATATCCGCGGCATGAGCCAGCACACGCTGCTCGAGCATGCGAGTGACGAGGTGCTGGGCACGCGCACCATTCTCACGACGCCGCTGGTTCGCTTTTTCATGTGCAACGAGAACTACCACCTGGAGCATCACCTGTATCCTGGCGTTCCGTGGCATCACCTGCCGCAGGTCCATGAAGAGCTGCGCCAGCCTTTGCTCAAAGCCGGCGCTCCTTTCATCCCCTCGTACGCCTCGTTCGTCGTGGAGTTCGTGCGCGACAGCATTCGCCGCAGCCCGCTGGGCAGACAAGGGAGCTCGCGACAGCTCTCCTAGTTCTCAATGGAACGACGCATTCAGATCCACGAGTGGCTGTATCTCGGCCTGGGAATCAGCGTGAGTGGTGCGCTCGCGCTGCGCACCGGGATGATCGCCGCTGCTTTGTCTGTTGGGATTCTCACGGGCGGCTATGCTTGGCTGCTCACGCGTACCCGCTGCGGAAGTGTGACGCGCTTGGTTGCCGCTTACGGCGTGACTTGGGCGCTTTATGCCGGTTCTTCTGTGCTTGTGGAATGGATGCAAGTGCCGCTGCGCCACCAAGCGCTGCTTGATTGGGATAGGACGCTGTTTGGTGAAACTCCAGCTGTCACACTCTCCGATGGCTTGTCCCAAACCAGCCATGAACTGCTGGCGCTGGGTTACATGAGCTACCACGTGTATTTGCACTGGGCTTTGATCGAAGCCCTTTGCTCACGGAGCGATGGGATGCGAGCCGATCTCGGCAGCCGACTATTTACCGCCTTCGGAATCGGTTTCATCGGCTACATCGCATTTCCCGCCGCACCACCCGCGACTGCCTTTCCCGAGCTGTTCGCGCAACCCCTGCAAGGAGGTCTGTTCATGCGCCTGAATGAATCCATCAACGCAGCCATGGCTTCCCGCTACGACGCCTTTCCCAGTCTGCACGCTCTCATAGCCGTGACGTTGCTGGCGTGGGACTGGAGTCGTTGCCGCCGACGTTTCTGGCTGATGCTCATGCCTTCCGTGCTGATGCTCGCAGCGACACTCGGCCTGCGTTTTCACTACGCCGTGGATTTGCTCGTCAGCGCGGCTCTGTTCATCATGCTTACCCTTGCCAATGCCCGACTCACCTCTCCATCACGCCGATCCATGGGCGCTTGAAGCCGCCCGCTTGCCACTTGCCTTTGCCCAGGTGCGTGAAGATCCGCGCTTGGACGTGGAGATCGTCCGCTCGCTACCTGAGAACGCCACCATCGTCATGATCGCGTCCGGCGGCGAGACGCTGGTGGAACTCGCCCGCCTGCCTGTGCAGCGCATCCACGCGGTGGACATGAATGAGGCGCAACTAGCGCTCGCTCGATTGAAATGCCATCTCGCGACACACCAAACGCCAGACGACACCTGCCGCCTACTCGGGCACGAACCGCTGCCGCCTGTGGAGCGCGGGAATGCGATGCGGCGAGTCTTGGATGAGATGTCATGGCCGGAAGATGTCTTCGGACCACCAGATTTGGTTTCCGAACTCGGTGTCGATCATGCTGGTCGCTACGAACGCTGTTTTGCGGAAATCCGCCGCGTTTTCAAAACTGATGACGAGTGGATGACTGGAATCAAGATCGAGGAGGCGTTGGAGAAAGTGATGTCCTTGCCAAACCTCACGGCGCTATTCGGACACGAGGCAACACAGAATCCGGCACGCCCATTTCACGAGCATTTCGCCCAGCGCACCCGCATCGCCATGAGCCGAACTGATGCATCCGTGAATCCGTTTCTCTGGCAGATGTATCGGGGCCGCTTTGCGCCCGGATATCGCTACGACTGGATGCAAAACTCCGCGCCGCTGCGCGCGGAAGTGATCTGGCATCATGGCCGCATGGCGGACGTGCTAAACGGTATGGCGGAAGAATGCGCCGACCTCGTGCATCTTTCGAACATTCTCGACTGGCTCAGCCCTGATGATGCCCGCATGACTTTGGCCGCCGCACGGCGCGTATTGCGGCCCGGTGGTCGCATGATCATTCGTCAGTTGAACTCCAGCCTGTGCATCACCGCACTTGCTGACGACTGGCTTTGGAACACGCCACTCGCAGCGGATATGGAACGGCGGGATCGCAGCTTTTTCTACCCGCAGATTCACCTCGGCACCCGCACATGACACTCCACTGCATGCAGGACCCGCCGCCTGGGTGGATGGGCGAAGCCCTCGAACGTTTCGAGCGGCAGTTCAGCTATCCGCTTGGTGCCGGGCAGCGCTTTCGCATCTCCCACGGTCGCGACTACCTGCCGTTTTTCCAAGCGATGGGCACTGCCAGCGTGCTCGTTGTCGAACGGGCAGGCGAAGTGCTTGGAACGCTGACTCGCGTCGAGCGCTTGACATCCCTCCTGGGTGACGACACGGCACCCAAACTCCTGCATTACCTCTGCGATCTCAAAGTGGCCGCAAGCGCCCGCGGCAGCCGGGCGCTCCCGCTGCTCATGCGCGAGACGCGGCGTCAGATCGAGGCCAGCGGCTCCCTTTCCTGCTACGCCATCGTCATGGGCGGCACAGGGCGACTCCCCACCGATTACACGGGCCGGGTCAGCATTCCTCGTTTCGAAAAGCTGGGAGACATCATGATCGTGCGTGTTTCCGCAGGAACATCGGAACCTCAATCACTGAAGTCTGACGATTTTCCGCACATGGATAACTCGATCCGCATCACAGGCGGGCAGCATGCTCTCCGCTCGTCAATGACCCCGATCTCATTGCGCGAGGGCGATGCCAGCGCCGTGCTGGAAGATACGAGACGCGGAAAGCGCCTTTGGATCGACGGCGCGGGAGAACTGCTCTCCGCTCATCTCTCGCACTTCCAATTCCGAACGATTCAATCAGCAGCAGCTCTGCTAGAGAAAGCAGCCATCGAAGCCCAGCGCACAGGATTCCCTGCCTTCTTCACCGCCGTGCCTCAAGCTATATGGAATCAGCTTCAACCAGCGCTCCATGCGCTGAGCGTGCAGGAATCTCCAGCCAGCATCTTCGGTCATCACTTGCCCTCGAACTGCGAATGGTGGATCGACACTGCCGAGATTTAGCGGTTAGGGACTTTCGGCACCTTTGAGTCGTCTCCAGGCGTCCACCAGGCGTCGAGTTGAGTCCGCATCAACTTCACCATATCCGGCTGCCCGACAGCGAGATTGTGTTTTTCTCCAGGATCGGCGACGACGTCGAACAGGGCGGTTTCGCTCAAATAGTCACCCCAGGCGCTCTTTCCGCTGGGGACGATGAGCTTGAAGTTGCCGCTGCGAATCCAGCGGTAGGCGATGTCACGTGAGGGATGGCCGAGGCTGCTGGCATCTCCGGGATAGATCTCGCCAAAGACGGGCTGGTCTTTGAGTTTGGATTCTCCGATGGCCGCCGACCACAGGCTGCGGCCTGACAATGATGCGATGGCATTCGGTTTGCCGATGGCCGCGAGCACCGTGGGCAGAAGATCGACGCTGCTGACGAGCTGCTCATGCGTCTCCGCTTTCGTGTGACTGTCCCAGCGGATCAGGATCGGCGTGCGCAGGCCGTCTTCGAAGGGCGAGTACTTGCTCTCGTGCGTGTGCGCGAACTCCTGCGGGCTCTTTTTCATGCGCTCGGGGCCGGGCGTCCAGCCGTTGTCCACGACGAAAATGAAGAGCGTGTCCTTCGTGAGGCCGCGCTGCTCGATCATGGCCATCAAATCGCCCACCGTGTCGTCAAACTGGCTGACGGAGGCGAGGTACGGGATGCGATTCTC
>CAMAZK010000005.1 GCA_945863205.1 Akkermansia muciniphila
CCTCAACTCCGGCATGACCGGCTCCGCAGACGATGACGTCGTAGTGTTTGGGGAAGGTGTACAGGGACATGGAATGACGAATGGCGAATGCGGAATGACGAATGGCCGGAAGGGCAGAGGGTCGGATCCGTCCTCGTCCTCCTACTCGAACTCGTCCTCGATTCAATGCGCGGTGAGAGATCAGAGGTGAGAAGTTGGCCGGGAAGGGCAGGGTAGCACAGGCGCGGCGGTTGTTCCATGTGGAACGTGGGGGTTGGGCGGAGTCCGGGCTGGGTTTCAAGTTTCAGGTTTCATGTTCCAAGATGGCGGGCTGGCGGCTTTGCAGAGCGTCTGTCGAGTCCGAAAAGTCGAGGCGTGAGCTGGTCTTGCCGATGTGCTTTCCAGGCCTGAAACTGGGAACCTGAAACTTGAACTGGCGTCCCGCCTCAGCGAACACCATGCTTGCCTTTGGCACCCTTCCCGCTAGTATCGAACCTCCTCATGGCCACGACCAAAGCCCCCTCCAACCTGCTGGCAAAACACGCCAACGATCCGATCAATCAGAAGCTCACCAATGAAGACAAGGTGGCTCTTTACCGCCAGATGGTGCGCATCCGCCGCTTCGAGCAGGTCTCCCTCCAGCACTACCAGGCCGGGCGCATGGGCGGCTTTCTGCACCTTTACATCGGCCAGGAATCCGTCGCCGTCGGCACGGTTTCCGTGATGGGCGAGAACGATCACGTCATCACCGCCTACCGCGACCACGGCCACGCGCTGGCGGTCGGCATGGGCATGAACGAATGCATGGCGGAACTCTTTGGCAAGGCCACCGGCTGCTCCCGCGGCAAGGGCGGCTCGATGCATTACTTTGCGCCGGAGAAGAATTACTGGGGCGGTCACGGAATCGTGGCCGGCCAGACCCCGCTGGGCCTGGGCCTCGCCTACGGTTTGAAGTATCGCGGCGTCAAAGGCGCCGCCCTCTGCTTCCTCGGCGACGGTGCGGTGAACCAGGGTGCTTTTCATGAGTCGCTAAATCTGGCCGAACTCTGGGATCTGCCGGTGATCTATGTGATCGAAAACAACGGCTACTCGATGGGCACCAGCCAGCAGCGCTCTTCGGCGTATGTGGACTTCCTCGCCAAGCGTGCCGAAGGCTACGGCATGGCCTGGGAGCAGTTCAACGGCGAGGACATCTATGAAGTCCGCGCCGGAGTAGGCAAGGCCATCGAACGGGCGCACAAGGAGTCGAAGCCGAGCATCCTCGAAATCGCCACCTACCGCTGGGAAGGCCATTCCGTGGCCGACGCGAACAAGTTTAAGTACCGGACCAAGGAAGAGGTCGAGAAGTTTCAAAACGAGCACGATCCCATCCAGGTGTGGAAGCGCAACCTTCTCAGCGAAGGCGCCGCCACCGAGGAAGAACTGAAGAAGATCGACAAGGAAGCGCAGAAAGAAGCCGAGGACTCAGCCGAGTTCGCCAAGTCCAGCCCCTATCCGGAGCCGGAGACGATCTTTGAAGACGTTTACTGGGAAGTGGACCACAAGACCGAAGCCGGCCAGACCGGACGGCACTTCTTCAATGACTGAATCCAGGCGCAAACACGCCTAGATCATTCATTTTGAAGGTTTTACGTCCGCTTCCGTCGTCAGCACATCGGCCGTGCCGCTGAGGATCACGACATGCTTGTCGTAGGTCGCCTTCGTGTTCGTCAGCTGGGTCACGTAATTCAGGGCTTCGGAGAGCGGGATGTTGCTCAGGGCCAGTGAAAGCTTCCGCTGCATGACATCCTCGCCCTTGATGATGACGTTCGGCGTGATCTTCCCCCCGCTGGCGTTTTTGGCGAGCGCCCGCAGCCCGTCGATCGCCTCCGTGAGCGTCACGTCCTGCATCTCCACCTTTGGGAGCACGACGGTCGCATACTTTTGTTTCAGCGTGCCTTCGTCCATCTTGTGGTTCGCACGGATGAAGGCCAGCATGTTGTTCGTCTCCGCGTGCTTCGGATTCGCCGCGGCGACGCGGGAGAGAAGCTGGTGCGCGGTGGCATAGTCACTCCGGTAGAAAGCCGCGCGTCCCTGCTGGAAGACCGCGTTCAGATCTTCCGCGCAGACGGGAGCCGTGATCAAAACAAAGGCCGCAAAGAATGCGGCCGTGGAAACAGAAACCTTTGCCCTAGTCGTGTTTGTTTTCATAGGATGGTCGGATTGATTTCAGGGGGATTTCATCAAATCTGACGACCGAAGTCAAGACAGCAGCTGGCACGAAGCTTGAAGCCACCCGCTTCCTGCTCCATCGGTGGTGCCCATGCCGCCGCCGAAAAAGAATGCCTCCAGCCAAGTGAACGTCCTGCTCGGCAGCGATGAAGCACGGGTGAAGGAGGCCGCGCTCATCCTGGTGCGCAGCCTCACACCGCCGGATGCCGGCGACTTCAGCAACGACATCATCGACGGCACGGCGGACAACGCCGAACACGCCGGACAGATCTGCTCGAACGTGTGCATGGCGCTGCAGACCCTGCCTTTCTTCGGCGGCACGAAAGTCGTGTGGTTGAAGAACGCCAACTTCCTCGCCGAAACCGGAGCGGGCCGCGGGCAGGACGCCGTCAACGGCTTCGAACGCATCGTGAACATCGTCGAAGGGGGCCTCGGCAGCGACGTGAGCTTCGTCATCAGCGCCACCGGCATCGACAAACGCCGCAACTCCTACAAGCGCCTCTCGAAGCTCGCCAACTTCGAAGTCTTCGACAAGCCGGACACCTCCCGCGCTGGCTGGGAAGGACCCGTGCTGGCCATCGCCTCCCGCAAGGCGAAGGAACTCGGCATCACCTTTGAAAGCGGTGCGCTGGAGCTGCTCGTGCAGATGGCTGGTGACGACACGCGGCAGATGGAGAACGAGCTGGAAAAGATCGACCTTTTCCTCGGCGAACGCCGCCGCGCCGGACTCAAGACGGTGCAGGGTCTCGTCTCTATGAGCCGTGCCGGCGTGCTGTGGGATCTGGGCAATGCGATCGGAAAGCGCGATCTCGCACGTGCGCTCGAACTCCTCGGCACGCTGATGTATCAGGGCCAGAACGCCATCGGCCTGCTGCTCGCCGCCATTGTTCCCCGGGTGCGGAGTCTGCTGCTCATCAAGGATCTCGGTTCCCGCCACAAGCTGAACAAATTCAACTACCAGGGCTTCTGCGCATCGCTCGAAGGCCTGCCCTCGTCAGCCACCGGGCATCTTCCCCGGAAAAAAGACGGCACCGGCTTCAACGCGTATCCGATGTTTCTCGCACTGCCGGAAACGGGGAACTTCACCCTCGAAGAACTCCATGCCGCCTACAAAGCCTGTCTGGTCGCGAACTCGAAACTCGTGACCTCGTCCCTCGATCCAAAGCTCGTGCTTGAGAGGCTGCTCATTGGCATCCTCGCACGGAACTCACGCTGAAATTGCGATGACCGGCTCCACCATTCTCACCTGCCTGCTCATTGGCATCCTCAGCGGCATCGTCGCCGCTCTGTGTGGCGTGGGCGGCGGCGTGGTCATGGTGCCGGCCTTCGTCTTCTTCCTCAAACTCGAGCAAAAGGCCGCTGTGGCCACCTCCCTGGCCATCATCATTCCGACCGCACTCATGGCCACCGCGCAGAACGCACGTTCGGGATATGTGAACTGGAAAGTCGCCGCCATCACCGCCATCTCGGCATCCATCTTCGCCTACTTCGGCGCCGGCTGGCTCAAGAGCATGAGCAACGAGACGCTCACCCGCATCTTCGGCACGATCCTCGTCGTCTTCGGCGTCAAGATGCTGCTGCAGGGCAAGGCGTGAACTCGTCCCGCCGACTTCACCACACCAGCGCATCGAGCAGGAACGTCGCGATCATCGCGAACGAAATCACCAGCCGCAGCACCAGGCCCACGCCCGTGCCGAGCAGCGATCCCCAAGCCGACTTCGCCGCAGGCTGCAGTCGTTTCTTTGCGAAGATCAGCTCAAAGGCCACCCCACCGATCAAGGGACCGAGCACCAGTCCAAAGGGCACAAAGAACATGCCCACGATGCCGCCCACAAACACACCCGCGATGCCCCAGCGACTCGCACCGAACCACCGCGCACCCATCGCACCGCTGACGAAATCCAGCACGTAGGCGATCACGAGAAGGAGCGCGAGAAGGACGATGCCCCAGGCGCTCATCGCCGACTCCGGTCGCAGCACCGTATGCACGATGCCTGCGGCAAAGATCAGCAGCGGCCCGGGCAGGAAGGGAACCACGGACCCGATCAAGCCTACGATCAGCAGGCAGATCGTCAGCAGCCACACGCTCCACATGCTCCATGGCATCTCGGTGAAGAAATGCGATGTCGCGTCCCAGGCGCCCGTGAACCACTCAGTCATCGCACCACCTTGTTTTCGATTCCACCGGCTGCCGCACACTCCGCGGCCACTTGAGGCCGGGCTTCGGCCAGCCGAGGTAAATCAAGCCCACGCAGCGATCTTCCACGCCGATTTGCAGCCAGTCCGCAAACTCGCGCACGTCCAGCAGCGGCGGCGACGACCAGTAGCAGCCCAAGCCCGCCGCAGTCGCGGAGAGCTGCAAGTTTTGCAGCGCACAGGCCACCGCCTCGATCTCTTCGATCTCGGGAATCTTCGCCCCGCCACGACGTTCCATCACGCATGCGATCACCACCGGGGCCAGCAGCGGGTTCTCGCCCATCTTTTGCAGCTTGTCCTCGCGGAACTCATTCGCCGGCGTCGTCTCGCGATAAACCCGCTGCATCGTCGCCGCTAGCCGCTGCCGCGCCGCGCCTCGATACACGAGGAACTTCCACGGCTCCGTCAATCCATGCGTCGGCGCCCACGTCGCATCTTCCAGGATCGTCGTCAGCAGAGCACCGTCCACGCCACGCGAAGAATCCAGATCCACCGGCTTGATCGAGCGACGATGACGGATGAGTGCGCTGACTTGTGAATGCGTGGCCGATGTCATTTGCGTGCCCCGGTCATGCGGTTGGATACCAACGATGTCAAGGGGTGCAGTCCGCAGACATCCGTCAGAATTCGAGTTCTAGCAGCGCCGTTCCATCTCTACTCTGAAAGATCCATCAGGGCAGTCGGATGATAATCGCCATTGCCCTTCAGTCCTGGTGGTTGGGAGCGCTGCCTCGCCGCAGCCGTGTCTCGCACGCGGGACACCCCTGCTGCCGGCAGGTGGTGCAGGAGCAGATCAGCGATCTCCGCATCGCTGAGAGGCGGCGGCTCCTGCGCGTGGACCATTCGTTCTTGCAATTGAAACAGCAGCGCCAACATCAAAAGCGCAGTGTGATGATGCCAAGCCAGCCAGCCTCGTATCTGGTAATCAGCCATGTCCAGCGATGCCTTAAGCTCGTGAAAACTGCGGTCAATGCACAGCCTTGAGCAGGCCATCGCCACGATCCGTGCTGGAGGCGTCTCCACGCCCGCATTGCTCATTGTCCACGAGATTTTGCCCCTGCGGCCATAAGCGTCTAGCAGGCGCAACGCCACCAGATGCCAGCACTTTGCCGCACCCGTGCCGTCCTCATGCCACCAGACACACTGATGAACGAACTCCAGAGCGACCTCCACCTTGCTTCCTTCGCGCAACACCAGGGGCACCCAGGCATCCGCCGAATGTGAGTCGGCCCAAGCGCTGGCACTGCTGAGCGTCATCGGACTCTTGACTTCGGGAACCGGCTTCTCCAGCGCGACGCGCAGATCCCCGGGCACATCGGCGACGAAGACCTCCCCTGCGGAGTCCAGCGCCCGCAACAAGCTTGGATCATTGCCATGGCGATCGTGCAACCAGGTGGCGGCGAACCGAGTGCCGAGGCCGCGCAAATGTTGGACCAGTTCCAGAACCAAAGCGGCCTTCGATTTATAGATTCGGAAGTTCTCCGGAATGCCTGCGCTCAGGCAACGCGCTGGATCCTCGCGCCATTCACGCGGCAAATAGAGCCGTGCACCCGCCAGAGCCACCCTGCGCCCACGCCCAATCGCGAGAAAGACAGTGGCCTGGCAATTGTCCATCTTTCCCAGACGCTCATTGTGCATCTTTGCCACTCCGACCGATTTTGTGCCCTTCTTGGAGGTAAAGCACTCGTCCACATAGACCATGCATTGCGGCCCGTCCAGCAGTCGGGAAACCTCTGCCGCGACGTGATTCATCAACGGTGCCGCCTGCCATGGGGAGTTGGCAATGAAGTGCTGCAGGCCCTCGTAGTCCGCCCCATCGACAGCGTCCTCTATGCCTGACAGATTTCTCCGTGAAGATCCGGGTTTCAGCAGCCCATGCAGGTAAACTCGCGCATGCTCTATGCCATTGTTCGTCGTGGTGCGGAAAAATGAGATCACTGTGAAAATGCAGGTTGGATCATAAACAGCGTGACCAAATGCTGCCCGCCAAGGGTGCGCCGGAACTGGAGAGCTGGCTGGGTCGCGGCGCACGCGGTGGCGGACATGTGGCGGTGCATATCACAATTCGATAATCCGCTTTTAGTCAAGAGTAAATAAAAGTCGCAATTTACCAAACTCTCTAACCTTAATTACCAACTCCATTCTTTTATCTTGCCAAAGCATATCTCTTAAACACTCTTGAGTTAACCCATTATGCCTATAAGCCTTCGCCCTCGATTCTCAGGAACCACGCCTGACCCCCCGAACCCAATACATCCATGAAGCAAAGTCTAAACCTAACCCACGTGCATAGAAGCACAGTGCTCCGCAGAATTGGCCAGTCCAAACTGCTAAGAACAACCGTTGGTGGCTACATGGCCGCCATGCTCGCCCTCGGAAGCCTCGCCCCCTTCGCTCATGCGGGCCAAGTCTGGGACGGAGGTGCCGGCACAGGTAACTGGGCCGATGGTGCCAACTGGAATGTGGACAATCTGGTGCCCAACTTTGGCCTTGGCATCAACTTTGCAGGCGCGGTTCAGACGATTACCAACAACAACCAAACTGGGGTCACCACCGGCATTACCTTCGATGCCGGTGGCGGAGCCTTCACGCTCGGTGGCAATGCCGTCAATAACAGCGGCAACATCATTAACAACTCCGCTTCCAACCAGACGATCAACCTGGCTGTCACGGTCGGAAACGCCCAAACTTGGCAGACCAATGCTGGAGGCTCGATGACCTTCGGTGCGGTCACGCTGAACAACACGCTTCAGACCACCGCTACCAGTGGCAACATCAACCTCAATGGGGTAGTTGGCGGCGCCTCTGGCATCACCCACAACGCAGGCACCCTGAACCTCACTGGCAACAACGGCTATGCGGGCGCGACACTGATCAACGCTGGCACTGTCATTCTTGGCAACGACAACGCTCTCGGGACCACTGCTGGTACAACCACGGTTGCCGCTAATGCGGCTCTGGACCTCGCTGGACGAACCATCGCCTTTGCCGAACCCATCACCCTTAACGGTACGGGTATCGCAGGTGCAGGTGCCCTGATCAACTCCGGCGCTGCCGCTTTCTCAGCCGGCACGGTCACCTTGGGTTCAGCCAGCACCATTGGTGTGGCTGGCAATTCGATCACTCTTACTAATGTCATTTCCGGGAACAACAACCTGACAAAAATCGGCCCCGGCACTCTGACGTTCCAAGGAGGCGGAGCCAACACCAACACAGCTACGACCACCGTCAATGAAGGCCTCCTTCAGCTCAACAAAGCAGGCGTAGCCGCCATTGCCGGTCCATTGGTCATTGGTGACTCCGTCGGTTTGGCCAACAGTGCATCCGTCAGCTTGCTCATCGCCAACCAAATCGTGGACACCCAAAACGTCACGATCAATTCCGATGGTAATTTTAATCGCAATGGTGGTAACGAAGTCATCAACAACCTGACGCTGACTGCCAATGGCGCGAATGTTCAAGGCGCTGGCAATGTGACTGCCAATGGCACCCTGACGATGACCAGCGGCAATATCTCCGGTGGCAACACGACGCTCGGAAATACTGGCGGTGTTGCAGCCAACATCATTGCGACTGGCACCGGCGCTTTAGGGGCGAATCCTGCAACCATTGGTGATTCCCTCACCCTGACTCAAGCCAATCACAATATCACGGTCAATGTAGGCACTGCTGTGAACCCAACTCCTGATCTGAACGTCACGGGTCAAATCACGGGTGCAGGTGGCTTCACCAAGCTGGGTGCTGGCACCATGCAGGTCACGACCGCCAATAACTACAACGGAGCAACGGTCATTTCGAATGGCCTTTTTGTGATTCCTGCCGGAGTTGCAACTCCGCTGGGTGCGGCGAATGCCGCAGCCAATGACACGACCGTCAATGGTACGGGAACTATTCTCCTTCTCAACGGTGCCACCACCGGTGCAGAGAACATCACCACCAACACCAATACCGGCTTTAATAATCTCGGAGCCATCGCAACCGTTCCTGGCGGCACAGGCACTGTGGGTGGCCTGGTTACTTTGACTGCCAATTCGATCATGCAGACCAATGCCAATGGCGCGGTCATCAATCTCAATGGCGGCGTCAGCAAAGTGGACTTGAACCTGACCCTGACCCACACTGGCGGCGGCACCGGCACCTTCAACGTCAATGCTCCGATCACAGGCGGAAACTTTGGACTGGGCAACTTCAACGATGACCTCATCGTCAATGGAGTGACCACCAACCTGAACGCAGCCAATACCTACCTCGGGCCAACCATCATCACCAGCATCGTGGCCAATGACGGCATCGTGAATGCCAATGTCGCCAATGCTCTTCCAACCCTCAATGGCCGCACAGCTGTCCGCATGGACGCCGCAGGCGCAGGTGGTTCCACCTTGAACATTGGTGGTATCCTTCCTGCCTTCCCTCTCGGTGCCAATCAGTCCGTTGCTTCCCTTACCGGCATAGCATCTTCCAAGGTGACCCTCGGAGGTAACATCTTGACCATTGGTTTTGGCACAGGCGTCAACGTCAACGGTGACGCGGCTGCGGTTTTCGCAGGCGTGATCAGCGGTAATGCCCCTGGCTTCGCACTCATCAAAGACGATACCAGCACACAAATCCTCACGGGCGTCAACACCTACATCGGCATGACCTCCGTCTCCGGTGGCACTCTTCAGGTCGGCAATGGCGTCACCGCTAATTCCCAGCTCGGAACCGGTACCGTCTTCGTTCAGCCAGGCGCAACCCTCGCCATCAACTTGGCCAACAACGGCAACTTCGGCAACCTCATCCAAACCAACGGCAACGGAATTGTTTCTGGCATCAATGCTCCAGCGGGCAACGTGCAGAACATCAATGGAGCCATCATTGGAGCAGGCAGCTTCCAGCAGACCGGAGCAGGCACCACCGTCTTCCGTAACCTGAACAACTATACCGGTGGCACGACCATCAATACCGGCATCCTTCAGGTTGGCGATGGCGCTGCCTCTGCTTTGGCGGGCCAAAACGTCGCCGCCAGTCTCATCACTGTTGGCGGCGGCGGCGCACTCCGCATCGTCAATGTCGCTGGCAATGTCCTCGCCAACAACATCACCGGTGGCGCAGGCACAGGTCTGGTGGATGCCAATTCCGCTCTCACGACTGAACTCACTGGCAGCATCACCAACGGCGCTGGCGTCGTCTCCCTCACTCAGCGTGGTGCAGGCACCACTATCCTCTCCAACAGCGGTAACACCTACACCGGAGCCAACACCGTCAGCGGTGGCACTCTGCAAATCGGTACCGCTGCGCTCGACGGCTCCATCGGTGGAGCCAACATCTCCGTCAGCAATGGTGCAACCCTCTCCATCGTCAATCTCACTGGCAATGCCCTTGCCAACGGCATCTCCAACACCGTCGCTGCCACGAATGGCACTGTGTTGATCAACTCCGCCGAGACGAATAGCATCAACGGTAACATCACCAACGGCGCAGGCACCATCGGCGTCACCCAAGCTGGCTCCGGCACCGCGATCCTCAACGGCGCAGCCAATACCTACACCGGCCAAACCACCATCAATGCTGCTAGCACTCTCCAACTCGGCAATGCTGGAGCAAACGGCGCTCTTGCCGCTGCCTCCAACATCGTCAACAACGGCACCCTCGTCTTTGAAGGCGCGGCCAATACCTATGCCAACAACATCAGCGGCAATGGCAACTTGATCAAAAATCAGGCCAACATCACGCAGCTCCAGGGTAACAACACGTACAACGGTATCACCACCATCAATGCCGGCACGCTTCAAATCAACACCGACACCGCCCTTGGTTCCACCAATGGCGGCACAATCGTGGCGAATGGAGCGACTCTCAACCTCAACGCCCGCAACGTGGGTGCCGAGGCCGTTCAGCTCGGTGACAATGTCGGTGGTGCTACGCTCTCCAACGCGGGTGGCGCGGCTGCATCCCTCCTCGGTCCTGTGACACTCGCCAACAACTCCACTGTGAACACCGTCTTGGCTGCGGATGACATCACCCTGAACGGCGTGGTGAGCGGCAATTTCAGCCTCACCAAGAACGGCGCGGGAACACTCATCCTGAATGCCATCAACAACTACTCAGGTGTGACTCAGATCAACGCAGGAACAGTACGGCTCGGCAATGCCTCAGCCTTGGGTTCCATCGCAGGCAACACCGTGGTAGCCAGCCCGGCATCCCTTGACTTGAATGGCCAGAACATCGGTCTTGAGGCTCTCATGCTCAATGGCGCAGGAAATGGAGATCTTCCCACCGTGGGCGTTCTTCAAAACTCGTCGGCAGCCGCCGCAGTGGTGGGTGGCACGGTCAATCTGGCCACCTCTTCGACGATCGGTACCCATGCAGGCCTCATCACCATTGACGGTGTGATCTCGGGTGGCGCTGGCGCAAACCTCACCAAAGAGGGTGTGGGCACACTCGTCCTCAATGGTGTCAACACCTATGCCGGACTTACCGCCATCAACACAGGCATCGTTATCGCTGGCAACGCGGCCGCTCTGGGCGCTGTTGGCAACGGAACGACGGTGAATGCCGGCGCATCTCTCCAGATCGCCAATGGCATTAATGTCAATGCCGAGCCTCTCACCATCAATGGTGCAGGCGCAGGTGTAGCAGCCCCTGGTGCATTGACCCAGGCAGCCGGTGGTTCCTCTAGTTTCGCTGGAGCGATCACGGTCGCATCTGCTTCCACCATCAGCACCAACGGCGCGGGCACCCTGACGCTCACCGGTGGCATCATCAAGACCAACCAGAACCTCACCCTCAACGGCGGCGGCACCATCGCCATCAACACCGTTGGTATCAGCGGTAACGCCATTGGTTTCGATGATGATCTGATCGTCGATGCCGCGACCACGGTGAACCTGAACGTTGCTAACACCTACCTTGGGCCAACCTTCATTCGTAACGGTTCCACGGTGAACGCCAACGTCGCCAACGCGCTGCCAACAGCCAACGGTCGCACCAACATCGAAATGGACCAAGCTGTAGGTAATCTTACCCTTGGAGCCAACCAGGCCATCAACTCCCTCAATTCCGTGAACAATGCGTCCACGGTGAATCTGAATGCCAATACGCTGACGATTGGCTTTGCCATAGGTGGGAACGGCAATGCCGCAGCCAATTTCACTGGAATCATCAGTGGCACCGGCAACATCGTCAAGGACGGCACCAGCAACCAGACCTTGTCCGGCGTCAACACCTACACTGGAACCACCAGCGTTAACACTGGCATTCTGACCGTCGGAAACAATTCGGCACTCGGAACCACCGCAGGCAATACTTCTGTTGCCGCTGGGGCGACTCTCGATCTCAACGGATTCAACATCGGTCTTGAGCCGCTCTCTCTAGCTGGCGCAGGCGTCGGTGGCAATGGTGCCCTTCAAAACAACAATGCAGGCGCAGCCGCCGCTGGCGGGCCTGTCACCTTGACTGCCGACACAACCATCGGTGCCAATACAGGTAACATTACCTTGAGTGGTGCGATCGGCGGTGCCTTTGCTCTGACAAAAATTGGCGGACAGACTCTCACCCTTAGCGGTGCAAACACTTACACGGGTGTCACCACCGTCAATGTCGGCATCCTCCAACTTCAGGGCGGTGCCGCCATCGTCGACAACGGATCCGTCGTCCTCAATGCCCCTGGCAGCTTGGCTCTGCTTAACGACGAGACAATTGGTCGCCTCAGCGGAAACGGAAACGTAAACCTCAATGCCAATACCCTCACAACTGGTGATGCCAACAACACCGCTCACAATGGAATTATCAGTGGTGCTGGTGGACTCACCAAACAAGGAATTGGTACCTTCACGGTGAATAGTGCTAATACCTACGGTGGTGCGACGAACATCAACGCAGGAACCTTCATCGCTGGTAATGCTACCGCTCTGGGTGCCGTCGGCACCGGAACCACGGTCGCCAATGGTGCTACCCTCCAACTCAACGGCGTTATCATTGGTGCTGAGGCTTTGAACCTCACTGGAACAGGTGTGGGTGGGAATGGTGCGCTGACACAAACAGCCGGCACAAGCTCAACCTACGGCGGCAATATCACCCTCGGTGGCGTTGCAGGAACCAACACAATTATTAGCACCAACGGCGCAGGCACACTGACGCTCACTGGTGGCATCATCAAAACCGACCGTAACCTCACGGTCAACGGTGGCGGCACGGTCAATGTCAACACCGTTGGCATCAGCGGTGACAATGACGATCTGTTCAATGATGACCTGATAGTTGATGCAGCCACCACGGTGAACCTCAACGTCGCCAACACCTATGAAGGACCAACCTTCATTCGCAACGGCTCCACGGTGAACGCCAACGCCGCCAACGCGCTGCCAACGGCCAACGGCCGCACCCGCATCGAAATGGACGCCGGCGCGGGCAATCTTGTCCTCGGTGCCAATCAATCCATCGCCTCCGTCACCTCGCTTGCAGGCCAGGCATCCACCATCAATCTGAATGCCAACACCCTGACCATCGGCTTTGGCTCTGGTCAGGACATCAATGGCACGGCAAACGCCAACTTCAGAGGTGTAATCAACGGCGCTGGAAACATCATTAAAGATGACACCAGCACGCAGGTCTTCTCTGGTAACAATCTTTACACAGGCACCACTACGATCAATGGCGGCACGCTGGTCGTGAATGGCAATCACAGCACCGTAGGTCTCAGAAACGCAGGGTCCTACTTCATCGGCAACGGTGCAGGCGCTGTTGATACACTGGCAGGTAATAATGGTAGCATTTTCCTCGCGGCAGCCGCCAGAGTGAACGTGCTCGCAGGTGGTTCGCTCAGCGTGGGTGATCCTACCGTCGCCAATGTTGCCTCGCAGCTCAGCATCATCAATCCTGGCAATGTGGCGATCAACATGGCTGTTGGCAGCACATTGAATGTGGACCTCCTCACCGGTGCCGGACTCGGCAACAACACCGGCATCGTTGCTTCCTCGGACCGCCTGAACCTCACCGGCACACTCGCCTCGGGTGCCAATGCAGGTGTCCTCGTGGTAGGTAATCCTCTTGGCCTCACGGGCTTCCGCGGTGGCGACTCCTGGTTGCTCGTCAACATGGCGACTGCGAATGGTCCTGGCAACATCACCGGCAACTTGGGTGTCGATAACCCCGGCGTCTTTGATGGCCTCAATGACACGGCCCTCAACTTAGTGCCGACTCAGGTGGGTAACTTCAACCAAGTCTCTGGTGTCTATACTGTGATCGATACGATCACCGGCCTCCAGATGGCCAACATCATGGGGCAGTCTGTGATGACCGCCGCCCAGGGCATGCTTGGTGACGTGAACGGTCGCCTGTTCTTCCTGCGCGCCGGCTACGGTGAGCGTGGTCATCCAGGCAGCCTCAGCGCTTCCATGGACCAGGGCGTGGTATCGGGTGAAGGAGACATGGCCGGCAGCGAAACCGACGAATGGCAGGTCTTCGCCAACGGCGACTACAACGAAGTTAAGATCGACGCGATCGGCGCCCAGCAGGCCGGATTCAAATCTCGCTCCTGGAACGCAGGCGTAGGTTTTGAGCGAGGCATCAGCCCCAACTTCACCCTTGGTTTCGCCGCCAACTGGTTGGAGTCGCAGCAGGACTACACCAACAGCGTCGGCAAACTGGAGATGTCCGGCGTCGCCTTCAGCGCCTACGGTTCATACGTCAACAATGCGTTCTGGGCTGACCTGCTCTACAGCTTTGGCACCTACGACGTGGACACCAACCGTGATCCGATTGGCTTCCCTGCTGCCATTGGAAAAACGGAAGCCATGACTCATGCCGTGCAGTTCAACACCGGCTGGAACTTCCGTTTCCAGAACGACAGCCTCGTCACCGGGCCGGTCTTCGGATTGGACTACATGCATGCGACAGTTGACGGTTTCAGCGAAACCTCCGGAGGCCTCGCGGCTCTCCGGTACAACTCGCGCAACTATGATTCCCTCATCTCGCGTGTCGGCTGGTCTCTTAGCAAGAAGGTTGATACCGACTTCGCCAAGATCACGGCCCAGGTACGCCTGACTTACGAGCGCCAGAACATCAAGCATGACAATCAAACGAGCGTCAGCCTGATCAATCAGCCCTTCACGGCGAACTCTGCTGAACAGAACCTCGGCCAGGATTATATGGCACTTGGTGCTGGTCTGAACTTCCAGTTCACCCCAAGGTTTGGCGTCCTGCTGAACTATCAGGGTCAGTTCTTCCGTGAGTCGGTGCAGGCCCACTCAGTCGGCCTTCGCGCAGGAATCAGCTTCTAATCGCATTTTGTCGTTGAGCGCTACGGGAGGCAGCACCGGAAGGTGCTGCCTCCTTTTTTTGTACGTTGGCTGTGGAAGATCGCCGGGGTCAAGCTGCCGAAGGGGGCGTCCAACGACAGCTCTCCCCGGGGCCCAAGCCCCTCCCAAAAGCCGATGGAGCATCACCGCACAGCAGCTCGGACAAACCGCCCCCTTTGCCCTCAGGCAAACGAGCTCCCAAGCGCGGTGCCAGTTAGTCCGACGAAGCGCTCTTCACCAAGCTCGCCTGCGAATACGCCGGCCGGGATTCGGCGAGCTGAAGCTCTGGATTAAATCACCGACCGCGCACCAGGACGCCCCGAACCACAAGACAGGCGCAGCCAATCTGCTGGAAGAGACTGCATTTTCGATTCAGCCGCTTCGGGTCTGGATGCTCCCTAGGATATCCGATGGCATCTGGACTCGTGATTTACCACCGATTCAGGGCGGACCCAGATTCCTTCCGTCGCTGGGACCCTTTAGAAAAAATACAGGCCGGATTCTCCCGCAAAGGTGTGTAGCCGGAATGAGGTCTTCGGCAGCAAAGCCGCAGCCAAACAGCACTTCAAAACTTTGGTTGCAGTTCACCCTTTGGGTTTGTCTTTGCGCACTCATCGCTTTCCTCTAGCCCACTTGCCCCTCGCGAATCCTGCACTCACACCATCGGCAGCAGTTTGCTCAAGATGAGTGTCACCAACAATCCAATGATCGAATCCGCTGTGAGCTGGAGCGACCAGGTGCGCAGGGTTTCTTTTTCGGTCATGCCGCTGAGGCGGTTCACCACCCAGAAGCCGCTGTCGTTCATCCAGGAGCAGAACATCGCGCCGAAGCCGATGGCGGTGAAGAGGTAGAGCGGATGACAGCCGAGATCGGCTCCCACCACCATGGGTGCCATGATGGAGGCGGCGGTGAGCATCGCCACCGTGGCTGATCCCTGCGCCACGCGCACGACCGCCGCCACGATCCAGCCGAGCAGGATGAGATTCAGGCTGTAATTCTTCGCCAGCTCCGCCACGGCACCGCCCACACCGGCGCTGCGCAGCGCGTAGCCAAACGCACCGCCGGCGCTGGTGATGAGAATGATCATGCAGGCCGTCTCCAGCGGAGGTCCCATCAGATCCTCGATCTTTTTCAGGCCAAAGCGGCGCTGCTTCGCCAGCACGCCCACCGAGATCGCCGCGCCGATGAACAGCGCGATGTTCTTGTGCCCGATGAAGTCAACCCAGGCGCGGATGCTGTCAAAACCATGCTCGCCACCGAGCGCGTTCACCATCGTCACGCCCCAGCCCGCGCCTTTGACGGCCCCGGCATGCGCCAGTTCAAACACCGTCGTCAGGCTGATGAGCAGGATAGGGAGGATCACCGGCGTGATGCTCCAGAAGAACGACGGCAGCTCGTTTTCTGGCTTGGCGCTGACGCCTTGCAGATCCTGCAACGAAACACCACCCGACTCACGCAGCGGCACATCGGTGCGCGCATTGAGCCACTTGCTGAACAGGAAGCCGAAGAAGCAGGTGATCGCGCCAATCACCAGCCCGCCCACCAACGACTCGCCCACATTGAGCTTCAGGCTCTCCACCACCGCCACCGGTCCCGGATGCGGCACCGTCATGGAATGCGTCACCGTGCCGCCGCAGCAGATCGCCATCAGGTAGAGTGTGTAATCCTTGCCCGTGCGCATGCGCAGGGCCATCGCCAGCGGCACCATGAGCATGAACATCGTGTCGAAGAAAATCGGCGCGCTCAGAATGAAGGTGCTCCACAGCAGCGCCCAGCCCGCGCGCTTCTCGCCAAAGAACGCCAGGAAACGCCGCACCACCTTGTCCGCGCCACCGCTTTCCATCAGGCACATGCCGATGATCGCCGCGAGGGCGATGGAGATCGCGATGTCACGCGCCGAGTCACCGAGCCCCTTGGACACCATCTCCACCGCGCCCACTAGGGCGGGCATCGTCTTCACCTTGCCATCCTTCTGCACCACATCCCACGAGGCATTTCCCGCCAACAGGCAGGCCAGCAAGGCCGCCAGAATGAGCGCCAGAAAGGGATGCATGCGCAGCTTGCTGATCGCGATGATGATGAATGCGACGCTGACAGCGAGCACGACAAAGGGCCAGTAGGTGGCCGAGGTGGCGGCGAGAAAAAACATGGCCGCGATGCTGACGGCCTGCGGCAGCCACGTCAAGAATTTCGACCAGAGAATGCAGCCCGGAGAACTCAGTCCCAAGGCTTCCTACTACGCGTCCAGGGACCGAAAGCCGCCAACCCGGCGATGGTCACGACGATGAAGACGGCGACAAAGAGCGACTCCAGATTCCACATGGTCTCAATAATAATAGGGCACCTTCACACCGCCGTTCTGCGACCGTGATCGGCGCCTCCGCCGACCGCCGCGGCGGCAGCGCCTGATGATGCTGACGATGCAACCAACGGTAAAAACCGCCGCCGTCGCGACAAGCAATGTGGCAGGCAACCAGAGCATCATGCCTCCTACTTGCTGCAGCCAGGACAGCCTTTCAAAGGCTCCAGTGTGACTTCTCAGGCACACACCCGGCACCCCAAGACGAGCTTCACAGGTACGTTCTGGAACATTCTATCCCGCCAAGTGACTGCAGCCCCCTGAATTTTCACTGGCGCTGCGGCCCAAGGCGATTACTATCCACCCTCTCTTCCGAGATGGTGACCGTAGTTCAAAGGTAGAGCCCCAGATTGTGATTCTGGTTGTTGCGGGTTCGAATCCCGTCGGTCACCCCATTTTCTTCTGGAGCACAAGCAGCACAGAAGCTTGATTCGGAACGCACATGGAAAAGCTGGAAACCATCCTCGGCCACACTTTTAGAGATCCGTCGCTGTTGAGGCTCGCGCTGACCCATGCAAGTGTCAGCTACGAGAATCAGCGCTTTCACGAAGACAACCAGCGGCTCGAATTTCTTGGCGATGCCGTGATTCAACTCAGCCTTTCCCATTTTCTTTATCGAAAGCTGCCAAATGCCGATGAAGGCGTCCTGACCAAGTCGCGCGCCCACCTCGTCTCTACCAAGGCCCTAGCGCGTATGGCACGCCGCCTGGGTCTCGGCGACTTTCTCATCATGGGCCGCGGCGAAGAGGCCAACGGCGGCCGGGAACGTGATTCCTCCCTCGCGGACGTCATGGAGGCCATCGCAGGTGCCGTCTATCTCGATGCCGGCCTCGAAGTGACCAGCGCCTTCGTCGCCCATCTCTTCGCTGAAGATCTTCAACTCGCCTGCGCCGGGCAGCTGGAGCCCAATCCGAAAGGCCAGCTCCAGGAGCAACTGCAAGCCATCAGCCAGATTCCGCCCAGCTACGACATTCTCTCCGAAAAGGGCCCCGACCACGCCAAGCACTTCGTGGCCTCAGTTTCTTGGATGAACCAGGAGCTCGGTCGTGGGTCCGGAAGGAGCAAAAAGGAGGCGGAAGCCCAGGCCGCTCAGCAAGCTCTGGACACTCCGGGCCTCGAAAATCGGCTGCGCATAGCCTGTCAACAACAGGACCCACAAGTCGCCCTTTCTGACTGATTCTGCAGAAAACTCAGAGTTCCGCGCCGCTGTGCCCAGCCTGCTGTGAATTCCTTCACAACCGAGGTGCTCATGGAACCCTTGAAGAATGAGCGTGGAACCGGGTTGTTGCACTTCTTCGCAGCACTTACGGATATGATGAATTAAACAACCTAGTTTGTCTCAATCATAAGCATTGGGCATAACTCGCTTCAGGAGATTTGAGAATGCGTCAGGGGCTGCTGAATCAAGCGGTCCATGGTCTCCTCCAGACACTTGATCTCCGCCGCGCTCAACTTCTGCCCTTTGCCGTTGTGGAGGTAGATCGAGTCGATGGCCACGCCGTTCTCGGTGCTGATGCGTGCGTTCGTCACGCTCACGCCGAGGCGTCCCAGGGCCATGAAGATGTCGTAGAGCAGTCCGAGCCGGTCCACCAACTGCAGCTCCAGGATGGTGTGGTCGGGAGACATGTCGTTGCTGACGTAGCAGCGCTGAGGAATCTCCTCACCGATCTCGTCCCGCAGAGAGACGGACTTGCCGATTTTTGCCGCGATGGCGTCGCTGAAGTCGAAATTCTCACCGCTGAAGGCCTTCCGAACCGACTCTTCCACACGGTTGCGGGCGCTTTTCGTGCTCACAGCGGTCAGATTCGAGGTGCAAACCCGGAAAATATCCAGAACTAGATGGTCGCCACGGCGAAAAAGATCGGCACTGAGAATATTGATCTGCTCCGCCGCCAGCGCCCCCGAGATCCGCGCCAGAAGCAGTTGCCTGTCCCAGCACACCACGGTCAGATCGCTATGACCGGCGTGATCCTCCCAGGACATGACCGGCAGGAGGCCGGCAGCCGCCTTCTCGCTCATCAGTTGCTCGAAGAATTTGCGGAACTGGCGGATGTGGTCGCAGATGACCTCCGGCTCCCGGAACTTGAAGTAGGAGGGAGGCATGTAGCGGACATGCGCGGAAATTTCGTCCTTGTAGCCCGCTCCGAGATTCTTGACCAACCCCGCCAGCTGTTCTTCCTCCGGCGCCTCGATCTCGCGCATGAACTCCTTGGGTGCCTCCAGATAGCGGATCGTGCTGTGATACAACTGACGGATAGCCGCCTCCTTGTAGCCGCTCCAGCTCTTGTCGCTTGTGCCCTTGGAGTCGGCGTAGGTCATCAGGAGCAGTGCATCCAGGTTTTCCCGCGTGCGAATGATCGACGCGAATTCCTCGATGACCTGCGGTTCATCCAGGCTCTTGGTCGTCGCCGTACGGAACATGAGCAGGTGATTGTCCACCAAGAACAGCAGGAGGCGCCGGCGCTCACCTTTGATCATCAGACGCCTACAGACGGCTGCTGCCATCGTGGTGCTTTCATCAGAATGCGTTTTCTTGTTCGCGGCGCGGCCTGCATCATGCAGCAGCAGCGCCAGATGCAGGATGTAAGGCTCCTGGAGCTCCCGGTAAAGATGGCGGTAGAGTTCCACGCCGACCGCTGCGGGGTCCGTCAAAGAGTCGAGGATTTCGATCGTCCGCAGCGTGTGCTCGTCTGCCGTGTAGAGGTGGAAGAACTCGTGCTGTACGAGATTGGTCAGGGCCCCGAATTCCGGCATGTAGCGGCCCAGGAAACCCACCCGGTGCATCTGGCGCAGCGTGCGCGCTGCTTCTCCCTTGCTGGAGAGAATAGATTCAAAAATTTCCCGGTTGGCCTTGTTGTAGCGGAAGCTCACATCCACGATCCGGAAATTCTCTTGAATGAGCAGGAAAAGGTCGGGACTGAGGCGCAGATGCCTCTTCTGCGTGTGGAGAAACAGGCGGATCAACCGCTGGGGATCGTCTTTGAAAATGGTGCCGTTCTCAGCATACACGCGCTCGTGCTTGCGGATGAATCCGTCGAAGCGCTCCTGCTGCTTCTCCTCCTTCTTCTTGCGTGCCAGGAAGCCCATCAGGCGGTTCTTCTTGGGCTCGTTCTCCAGCTGCTGCAGGTGGAAGCGGTCCATCACTTCGCTGCTACGCTGGAGGATGTCCCGCGTCGCAGTGTAGTAGTCATGCATCATCGCCTCGATGCGGCGCAGCAGCTTCTTATGGCGGTAGCCCAGGTTGGTGGCCACCGGTCCTTGTCGGCGCAGCGTCAGCAGATCCTCAGCCCGCTTCTCCGTGTAGTGCATTTCATTGCGCACCCGCAAGATCAGGTCGTAGGCTTCAGAGACCTCGCGCCAGCCCGCTTTGGAAATCAAACCGAGTCCGACGAGATCCTTCGGATTCAAAGTGCGGTGCCGCGCATAGGTCATCCAGATCAGGTTCTGGTAGTCACGCAGCCCGCCGCAGCCGTTCTTCACGTGCGGCTCCTGGACAAAAGGCGTGTTGCCCTGCTTCACATGCCTTGCCGCCAGGTCCATCTGACGCAGTTGGAGAAACTCCTCCTCGCGACCGTCCATGCATTCCTTGTCAAAACGAGACCGGAATTCCTCGAACGCCTCCGACCGTCCGGCGAGAAAACGTGCCTCCATGAGTGCCGTCTTCGTCTCGATGTTCTCATTTGCCAGGGCCAGGCATTCGCCCACGCTGCGGGCTCCGTGGCCCACCTTGAACTTCAGATCGTAAAAGTAGAGCAGGTAGTCGCGGATCAGCTGCGCCACCTCCGGACTCACCCGACCGCTGTTGCCGGGAAACATGAAGGTCAGGTCCACATCGCTACCCGGACTCATCACCCGGCGGCCGTAGCCGCCGTGTGCGATCACGCTCACATCGAGCTCTTCGCGCACCTTCTCCGGCAGTGCGGAGACGCATTCACGCCAGAGCAGCCGCACGAGATAGTCAATGACGTCGGAGCGCATCCGGCACACCTCCGCGCCGCAGAAATTACCGCTTCGGTGCCGCTGCTTGATGCGCTGCTCCTTGACCTTCAAAAACTGCTTTGCCCGCCGGAGGGTCTCCGTGCGTCCACGGGGCAGCTTGTCCTCTTCAGGAAAGAACTTCTGCGCACTTTTCTTGAGATGGCGCAGGTACTCGCGTTCGGTCATCGCAGCGTGATTTAATAAGTGAGAAGCGCATGGACAGGGCCATGGCCCGCCAGTTTGTCACGACCCTTCAGAAACGACAGCTCGATGAAAAACGTGCTGCCCACGACCTTTCCGCCGGCCTCGCTGATCAGATGCAGCGCCGCCGCCGCCGTGCCGCCCGTGGCCAGCAGGTCGTCCGCAAGCAGAACGGTTTCTCCCGGGGCGATCGCGTCCAGATGCATCTCCACCGAATTCGTCCCGTACTCGAGCGCATAGTCCACGCCGCGAGTCTGCCACGGCAGCTTGCCCTTCTTCCGCACCGGAACGAATCCCGCGCGCAACCTCTCCGCGATCAACGCACCAAAGATGAAGCCCCGCGCATCAATGCCTACCACTTTGTCCACATGCGTGATGCCAGTGGCCTCGATCATACCGTCGATGGAGGCCGCTATCAGCTCCGGCGCCGCCAGCACCGGAGTGATGTCCTTGAAAAGGATGCCCGGCTTCGGGAAGTCGGGCACGTCGCGGATCGTGCTGCGGATGCGGTCAAGAGTGTCAGGGGCCATGTCACCCGATCATGGAGGAGATGCGTGGATGCGCAAGCGACGCTGCACCGCGTTATTTCTTCTTCGACAAGGCATCTGCCTTTCTTTGAAGGTCCTCCTCAAGCGCCGCATCGGAACCTTGGTGCGCAGCTGTCGCGAGTTTTGTCCAAACGGATGAATTGAGACGTTCCGCATCCAGAGTGGCGAGCCGCCGGGCCAGCAGAAGCAAGCCACTATCGTTCTTTTCCTCACGAAGCCAGTCGATAAGCCCGTCAGCAAGCCGGGCGAGGGATTCGGGTGGCGCCGTGGGGATGATCTGGTGCCACTCACCTTGGGTCATGACCCCTTTTTTGTCCGCTTCCTTGATGAGCATGCGCGCGCTCGGCGCACGATTTCCTGACTGAGATGCGACGAGAAACTGTAGGCATTCCTCGGGCGTCAACTGACATCTCGACCAGGTGTCCACGGCCAGATCGATCGAAAGCGGATGCCAGCGAAAAGCCGCCAGATGACGAAGGGCCTCCTCACGTCCTTGAGCTGTCTTTTGGGCCATCGCAATGCGGGCGCGCAGTGCCATCGGGAAGTCGTGCGGGAAGGCGTTGGTCTCGCCACCCGCCAGTGCCTCCCACAGAGGCAGCATCTGTGACCATTCAGCCGGAGGATGCGTCGTTTCCCACTGCTGCTGGAGTGTCGAAAGTTCGGCAGCAGCAGTCCACAGCCACTGGCTTTCGCGAGGCATTCGCACTGGGATCTGCGTGGGGTTGTCCTCCATGGCTGGAGCCGCTTTCACAAGTGCTTCGATCCATTGGTTCCACATCTGCGGCCCCCCTCCGACCAGCGCTTCTCCCGCTGCGGTCAAGGTGACCATGCGGATGTGCTGGTTCCACAGTGGATTGGAAAATGCAAAGGCAGAGCTTTCCAACCGGCGCTCCCGAAGCCACTCAACGACAACCGGATGACACCGCAGCGCGGGCAGAACCTCGGGCAGCATTGTCTCGGCGGCCCCCTCAATCCTGAGCAACCGGTTCAGCGCAGCCAGATGAGGGGGATTGTTCGGGTCGATACCAGCCAAGGCAGCCCTGGCTCGATCAAGCCGTGGAATGGCGGGAGGCGCGGTCGCGTCATCTGGCAGAAACGCCAGCACCAGCCTGGCGGTCATCCGGCATGCCTCATCCAGCCCAGCGCTGTCCACCGCGCCGGCAATTCGCTCGTCCGCGGCGGTGAGGGCGGGCAGATGTTTGAAATCGTAGCGCCAGGATTTCGGCCCGCTGTCCATTGCAGAATGAAAGTAGAGCGGCAACCAGTCCGCACAGGCGGCTCTGGCATCTGTTGAAGAGCGCAATTCGCGAAACAAGTCATCCATGGACAGGCGGGAGGCCATCGCGGCGGCACGCAGCAGAGCCCGCCGCTGCTCTTGCAATCCGGCACGTTCGAGCACGACGAGAAGCGGTTTGATCGTCGTTTGGGCGATGCTCGACTCGCCACCTGGAGAGACATTGGACCACGAACTCCGGGGCAGCGCCAGCCAGCCAATCATGGCTTCGGCAGCTTTGCCGGCGGCTTTCTCCATCGCGGGGTCTGGAGCCGCGCCGTTCAACCAACCCAAATCCCGACCTTTAAAACTCGACTCGTAGTCATTCTCGTCGAAAAGCGACGTCGTTTGACTCCAGCACTCAAGCGCTGTGAGACGCTGCGTCGGCGACAAACGGGTAACGTCCAGACTGGCCACCCGAACCAGCAACGCCGCCGGCCAGTCGCCTTGTGCCTGCCCCGGGGGCAAGGGCGCGTCCGGCTGGTTGCGATGCATCAGAGCCCACTCAAGCCAAGGATCGCGCCTTTCGGTCGGCATCGTGGCTAGCACTGACGCTGGATCGAAGACCGACCCGAACACCGGAAGCAGCAGCAACGCCCGGGGACCGGCGTCCTCGGGCAATAGCCGCAGAATGAGCGATGCCTGAGTTTCAGTCGTCCTGGGCTGCACGTTGGTCATCAAATGGGGGACGTGTCCGGTGAGCTTCCGACCGCCCAAGAGTCCTGCAAAGTTCTCCGCATGCTGAATCACGTAACGCGTGAGGGCTTCCAACTGGCGGTCCCGCTCGCTCGGGTTGTTTGAATTGGATAATCGCAGGGGCTCAACCATGGCACCCCCCAGATGTTCCCACAGCCAGGCCTCTCGTGTGAAACCTTCCGGCATCACTTCCTGCCAGTCTTCGGCAGCCAGCAGAGAAATGCCGTGCTTCGCTACCTCATGGGCCCGAACATTGCCGACAGCCAGCAGGGCCAAAACATCGGCGGCAAGAGGTGCGAGGCGCTGCTTCACTTCACTCGAAGAGTCCGAGCGGCTGGTGGTGCGGGTCAGCCAGGAGGCTGCCAGTTGATAGGACTCGTCAGATACCACAGGGGCCGGAATGAGTTTCAGTACGCTGTCAGGCCCCGCTCTGACCGCGGCTTTGAAAAGCTCCGGCTGCGCTACATGTAGGGCGGCTGAAAGTGCCGCCAGCGTCTCCTTGGACGCTCGCTTCAGATCGTTCCGGCAGGGCGTCAACGCTGCTTCGATTCTGCTCGCGAGAAGCTCCTGGCCCGGTCGGTAGCCGCGTGCGAGGATCAGCAGCGCGGTGCCAAGGTCTGGTTTTTCGCGCTGTTTCGCGTCCAGCCACCGAATCGGTTCATCATAGTTGCTCAGCCCCACCCTTTCGGCAAACTCCCAAATCGGCACGTGCCCGTCGTGGGGCGTGAGCCAGATGGGATCTGGCAGGTCGGACACCACACCGCTGGCATCGAGGACGCGCTTCCACTCTTCCAAGATCCGGGCACTGCTGGGAAGGTTCGGGCGGAGGGACATCAGGTGGGCAACCGCCCCCCTGACCGCATCGAGTCCCATGTCTTTCGAAACCTCTAGAACCGCACGAAAGTGACCTGAGGAGTTCTCAGCCAGAAACTCCAGAACGTCATACGCATGCTTCCAGGACTCTCGATCCTTCAGACTGGACCGGCCATACGGCCAGCCCTGCCAGAAGTTGTTGCGTTCTGGCACGTAGTTGCGGAATACGGCCTTCATGGCGGCAGACCCATACTCGTCCCCTAAAACATCACGCAAAAGCCCGCGCAGATCCGCCGTCGCATCATGCCCCTCCAGTTCGCGAGTGTGCAGCCACATCATGTTTGCTGGGTACTGCAAATAATCATTGCGGAAGGGCGCCGCCAAAAGTCGCCAGAGGTTCAAATCGACGTCGAGCTTCCTTCGCGACGCTGTGCGGAGTGTCCAGGCTAGGGCTTCGATCGGCCCCAGGGCTGTCATGTTCTGATGGGCCAGGTGGAACTCGTCACGCGGGCAGGTCGCCAGCAATTCGAGCTTCTTTTGTATCACGCGCTGCGGACGCTCCTGCGCGGCTTCCAATGCCGGTCGGCACTCCGTTTCCCACCACTCCAGGTCCTGCGTGGCGGCCAGATGATCGAATAAAAACAGCACAGCGTCTTGATGCAGGGAACGCTCACGCAGAAGATCCATGTCGATGGTCACACGTGGGAAGTTGATCGCAGGAACGCTGCCACGCGGCCGCGCTCGCAAGTGCGCCAGGGCCAGTTCCGCGATCTCCCGGTCCGTCTTCTTTTCGATCCGCTGTGCATAGTCGAGCGTCACCTCAAACCATGTGCCGTAACGGCATGCCGGATAACGGCGCATCATCTCGTGGAGGGTCGGCAGGATCGCCGCCGCCGTGTCACGATGCTCTTGGTTGCGCGCGGGTGTCCACTCCCCGGGGAACCCCTTGCCCAGGCGCCATGACTCTACAAACACGGGCAGCCAGTCAGGTGCCGGGAGTTGCTCCGTCCATCGCTGTGCCAGCAGCATCGCGAACCTGCCAGCTCTTAGATAGGCATCAAAGTCCTTCCTTTCCCGCACCTCCTTCGCCCACTGTTCAACCGCTATGGCCGCAGTTTTTGGCTCTTGAAGACACAGCCGCCACACGCGTTCTGTGATGATGGTGATGTCGGTTCCATCCTTGAGCATCTCGTGAACGAGCGACGGGAGATTCTGGACCGTCAGCTTGTCCGCCGTGTCTGGCTTCGACGCCGTTTCCCAGGCATTCAAAAGCCTGTTGGCCTCGGACCCTTGAGACGCCTGCACCCCCGTAACTCCGACAGGCCACGGCACGTCCTGGCGCTGGGCAGCGACGGCTATCTCGCTCTTCTTGATCACGGTCTTGAGCTGCTCGCGGCTGGCTTTCTCCAGTTCCGCCGCTTCGTCACCTGCCAGCCACTGTTCTCTTACAGCCGTCTGAAGCATGCGGGAGACATCCAGAATCTGCTGGGCAAATGCATCTTGTTTGACGCTGTTTCGCTCCATCGAAAAGAAGGCCGCCCGGTTTATCACCTGTGCCTGCATGGCATTGAGATCGATCTTCAAAAAAGTCCGGATCATCTCCACGGTGCTGCTTCTACGCGGTGGCTCGAAAAAGGGCTTCAACTGCTGGCGGCGGGCTGAGTCATCGAGGGAGGCTTCGACCGCCAGCCGCAACCTGAGAGCCAGCATCCAAGGACGGACCAGCTGGCGCCTGTCGAGTTCGTTCAGCACCTCCTGCTGCGTCTGGCGGCTTTCGGCGGCCAGCCCGGGCGCCGGAAAATGTGGCGGGCGTTCACTCAGATTCCGATCTGTAAAGTCCAGCGGCGCACCAAGATCAAAAACAAGACCCTCGCACCAGTCCAGTGTTTCGGCAGCAGCCGTTGCCGGCCATTGGCGCAAGATTTTAAGGGCGACGATCCCCTCGGCTTGCAGCACAGGACTCGAATGGTCGCCTTGCGTCCACCAGGATCGCAACCATGCCGCAGCCAGAACTGGATCAGCCGTGGCGAGGCGGCTCACCAGTGCCTTTAGGTTTTCGGCTCCCGCCTCCGTCTGACACGCCCAACGTGCGTAACTGGCAAGCAGCCTGGTGTCTGGCTTTCGCAATCGAAACGCCCGGTCCACCAACTGGTCCAGCAGCGTCTGGAGTGCACCCTGGCGCTCGTCCTTCACATACAAGGCTTCGGCAATCAAGATCCCTGCCGCGCCCACCCATCGCGCATCCTCCTCAGGCGGCCACATCTCCGCCAACTGCACCAGGATCCCGCCCGCCCACACACACTCCTCGGTGGACGGTCGAATCCGCGTCTTGACGTCACGACACCACCCTTCGACCTGCCGGGAAAAGGCCGCGCTGTCCCTTTGCAGCGCCTCCTTGGCGATCTTCAGGGTCGCCGTCGCGGTTGCCTGCGCGTCGAATTGACTCTTCGCAAACAATTGGAAACCTTCTGTGGACTCCACCGGGTCTGCCAGCAGCATGTCGCTGAGTTTTTGCGCCATCTCATCACGTCGGCCGATGTCTTCGGGACTGTCGGGTGGCGGCATAATGTCAGACGATTGGGGCTTCCACTCCTTGCGGAGGTATTTCAGTGTCTCTCCCGCCCACGTCCGATAAGACTGGTATTGTGGGGAGCGCTTCAAACGTTTGGCGGATTCCTCCTGCCACAGCAACGCCAGCCGGCCCCAGTCCGCCCGCCGGGCTGCCGTCACATGGGATTCACCATCCGAATACAGAGAAGTGATAACCCGCTCGGCCTGAAACCACTGCTCGTCGGTGAAGCTCAGCGCCATCTTGATGATGCGCTCCGGGGATTTCTCCAAATGGATCTGCACCTGATGCTTGAAGCTGGCCGCCGCCAGCTGCGGAATGGATTCCATTTTTTCCAGCAGGTCCAGCCAGGCGGCGAGTCGCTCCCGATTGCCCGCAAGCTTCATGACATTTTCGACATCGGTGCCATAGGCGTAGGAATCGAACATCCACGGCTTGTCCGGCAGCAACGGCAGAACGCTGGTCGAACCAACACCGGTGATGATCCGTTGCCAGCCTTCCAAAATATAGCTGGTCATTTCTTCAACCGGAAGCCGGTCCAGAACCTGGTCTAAAAGTGCCGCTGCCGCCAGCTTTGCCTCGGTCGTCGGAAAATCGTCGGGATTATTCCACTGCGAGAGGCCTTTGAGCAGCGTGGCAGGGCGTTTACGGGCATGCCGTTCGAGAACTTCTTTCACTCGTTCGATCCCGGCCTTCCCATGACGGCTGATCTGGAGATGCGTATATGCGGCCAGATGCTGCTCCCATCGTTCGGGACTTTGCATGGCCATTTCCAGCCCCTCCAGCACCATCTCTTCGCGTCTTTTCAGCAGCGGCTGCGCCTGATAGTCCGCAGGGGGGCGCATGCCCCAGTCCGCCTGCTTTTCCCGGCCCAACAGTGGAGGCACTGGCGGCAGGCACAGTTTGTTTGGCAGGCTCAACTCATCAATCCAGAACGTTAGCCAACCGTCGCCGAGATTGGAATCCGGGTGGGACACCGGCAAGGTCCGGCCGATTCGAAACGCCGCACCAAACCACTCCAGCCGCTTCGGCAGCTCCCATACCCCTTCCACGTAGCTGTTTCCTGATTGGTGACGGCCACGAGTGGCATAGATCAAGCCGCTGAGTTCCTTGACCACGTCTTCAATCTGGTTTGGTGCCAGGCTGGCGATGCGCTTCTCGATCTCCTGCGTGTCTTTGTCGGCCATCAACTGGCGCTGCAGTTCCGTGAAGATCAGCGAAGGCGGCAACGACAACGATCCCTGGAACAGCTCGGACAACCGGGACAGCACCGCGAGACGCCTGGCGTGCCACTTTTCGCCCAGGATGAGCTTGGCCTCCTCGTCTGGAGTGGACAAAGGCGGCATGGGTTCGGACTGGTTGTGACGACCTGCCAGCAGCAACTGGACGAGGCTCTTCCCAGCTTCAGACACCGTCGGCTCCCTCAGCAGAGACGCATCTTCGCTCAGCAGGGCCACGACCAGTTCGCCGGTGAGGATATGATGCGAATTTTCGTACGAGAGGGCCGCCTTTTCCAGCAAGGCACGCAACAAGCAGGGATCTCCTAACGTGGCTCGGAAGCTTCTAGCGACCTGGAGCACTTCATCTGCCGTGTCGAGAGAATGCAGCCGGAATGCCGCCCAGGCGGGAAAAACCTCGCGCCGCAGGCTTTCATGCTTTTGCACCGCCTGCCAGAGTTCCATCATCAGCCCATGACGTTCCTTGTTCATCTCCCGTTGTCGGGGTGTGTGAACATACTCCCCATCGCTGGCATCCATTGGATATTCCCACAACGCCCACAGCGGCGGGAACTCGGCGCTTGGAATCTCGTTGCCGATGAGTTCCACCAGACCCGTTTGCCTGCCAAATGAGACGCGTGCGGTCTCCACGGGCAATTCGGCCACCAATGGCATCAGCAGCCGCGCCAGCCGCAGTCGCTTCGATCCATCCCGCAGCTTTTGTCCGACCGCGATGGACCGGTTGAGCAGCTCTCCTGCTTCAGGCGGAGGCGCTTTCATCGCACGGCGGAGATAGTCCGCGAGCACCTCCGCTGCGGGCTGATTTTCGGCGAGGTGTCTGGCAGTGATGCTTCGCACCGCAGCCGGGGCCCAGTCGTCGTGCTTGAGCGCCAGATCACACAACTCCCCGTGCAGGCGCTGACGAAGAGCCAGTTCCTCGTCCGTGGCTGGCTCGGCGGCGACAGGCACTTGTTTGCGCGGGTCGTAAACCGGCTCCGCATACAGCTCTTCTGCCACGCGATGCCCCTTTTCGTCCTTCACCTCGGACGAAAGCAGTTGGAAGAGCGTTTCGAGCACCTGCCCGCGCTGGTCATGTGCCAGCCGCATGATCTCAGGGTGCTCCCTGGCCAGTTGCAATGCAGCCCCGGCCACCCGCAATCTCAGGGCGAAGTCCGGTTCGCGGCCCGCCTGCTGCAACAGCATTGAAAGGCTGCGGTGTGCCTCCGCACGGGGCATGGCACGCAGCATTTCCATCATGGCTGCAGGATCATCTCCCATCCGCATCCTGCCCGTTAGCAGAGCCAGACTCAGTGCGGCGTGGCCCTGCAACTCCTGCGCTTGTTGAGCTAAGGCCACCATCTGCTTCCAGTCGCTACAGGCCTCCGCAACTCGCACGGCCTTTACCAGCGACCGCCACGAAGGATTTTCGCCAGGCTGTGCGGCCTCCATCAATGCCACCGCGAGACCGTGCTCGCTGATCGCCTGCTGCCAGCCATCCGTGCCGCCACCAGCGTATTCCTGACGTCCGAAGAAGCGGTGGTCGGCCTCCCGCCGCAGACTGCGCAGGATCAATTCCACCACCCGTGGCGTCTGCCCGGCACTGACCATGTCCTTGATGTAATACGGAGAAAATTGACGCCTGCTGCGCTCGCGGTTTGCCAGTTCCGCACGCACCTCCTCCACGCTTCGCCACTGGGAAAAGTAGCGAGCTGACTCCGATCCCGACAGCGCCGCAGCCTCCTCCTTCAGATTCAGTGCGGCGAAAATCTGCGCCCACCCGCTCAGGTAGTAACCGGCCTTTTCCTTCAAAGCCGGCAGCAGTTCGAGTGCAGCGGCACGCAAACGATCCATGTGCGAAGCGAGCGGCGGCTCATCCGCAGAACGCCGTCCCGGCCTGTTGATCGCCGACTGCACGTAGGTGCTCAGGGCCTCCTTTCGTGCTTCTGGCTCCGTTTGCTTCTCCAACCATCCGTGCAGCAGATCGAGCGCCTCTTCGAGCTTTCCGTCATGAGCATGGAAGCACGCCAGCGTCATCAAAGCATCCCGCGAGGCCGGTTCGGCGGCCAGCCATTCTTCCACGACCTGCCGTGCGCCCGCTTCGTCGCCACCGGAGAGCAACCAAGCTGCTTTCGCTCTCAGTCGGCTGAACGACGATGCCTCGCGCAAAAATGCGGCCTTTTCATCATCGCGCAGCCATGTCTCGCGATCCCCGAGGTACGGCATCCTGTTGCTGAGGCGGGGTGGCGGCCAATGCAGCACCGTGGAACCCGAGTTTCCGGTCCAAGGCGGTGGCTGACCGGCTCCGGCGGAGCTTATTTGCTTCTCCTCCGGCAATGCGTCGAACAACTCGGCGGCATCTGACCAGCTCCCGAGGAGCAACGCCCCATGCAGAACGCCAGCATCATCGCTGCTACGCAAAACGGGCATCAGAGCCGTCGCTGCCTTCCGGCGAGCTTCGAGAGGGATCACGGAGAGCATCCCCAGAAGCTGGGACACCCCGTTCTCCGCCTTCGGCACCAGATCGACGAGCAGCTCCGTCACATCCTGCTCCGGCTGCAACCGCCATGCCAGCAACGCCGCCTGCAGTGCGTGCGGCGGAGACCTCTCCTTCAACACATCCGCTAGTCGACGTGCCAGCACCGCGCCTGCCTGCAACTCAGCGGCGGCCTCATTCCGCCACGATTTTTGAACCAGTTGAGTCAACCAGATCGACGGCACCCAATCCTCCTCGAGATGGGCCTGCATCCAGTCAGGGTCCAGTCCCAAAACATTGCCACCTACCTCGCTTGTTTCGATTTTCCCCGCCAGCAGCAAGTCCGGCAGTGGCAGCTTGGACGCTCTGGCACGCTCCATCAGCGCCGCCCGCTCCGGCTCCGGCAGACCGGATGCGATGGCCAGCAGATGCGCCATGCCCCAGCCACCCGCCTGCTCGACGGTGGACGGCGTAAGCGTCTGCAATTCCTGGGGATCGATGCGTTCGTAGCCCTCGACCCAGCGTCCCAAAAAGAACTCGGCGTGCAGGGCTGCATTGACGGCGCTCGAGATCAGGCCCCACTGCCCCTCGACTGTCGTGGCAAACCCACGTTTTTGCTCAATCTCCTTTTGGTATCCCCCGAGCGACAAAAAGGCCTCCTGCGCGGCCGCCACATTCCCAGCTCTTTTCAAAGTAATGCCATGCAGGCAGGCCAGACGATAGTCCTGCGGGAACCGTTGCCGCTGCGCGGCGAGAAACACCGCCGCGTCCTGCCATTCATGCCACGCCATGAGTCCAGTGGACAAATAGACCGCGAGTTCCGCCTGCAGAGAGGGCTCGTCGGCACGTTGAAACATCGCCATCGCGGCCGCGTGTGGTCGGCCCTCCCGCAGATCCGTCATGACTTCCTGCCAGTCCGGCCATTCCGGCACCGCGATCGCACCGGGCCATACGCGGCCTGTGCTCAATGCGATCTGCCGGACCCACTCGCCACCCTTCTGCCCCGCCGGGAGGTCCAGTTCCATCCGATGCAGTTCGTGCTGTGCCTCCGCCTGCTTCCCCATCCGACTCCAGGCCTGAAGGAGTAAGAATGCGACCTCGCGATTCTGCGGGTTCGCACGCCTCAGTTCTAGCAACCGCTTCAACAAAGCCTCCCCGGTCAGTTCTTGCACCTCCTGCTGCCACTCGGGAGCTGCGGACTCGGCCACCTTCGTCACGACCTCGTGCACGACCGCCATGGTCCGGGCAGAAGCACTTGCGTCCTCGCGCCCGTCTTCCTCGGCCCAGTCCGCAATCATCTTTTTGGCCTTTGTATCGTCCGGAATTCTGGCGAGCAGAGACAGCGCCTCCGGCGTGCTGCCGTCTGCCCGCAATGCCTCTGCCATCACCCGAACGACGGCGGGTCTGTTTTCAAACTTCGCCGCCACCTCCTGTGGAGTCGTTTGTACCTTGTCACCCGGCTGACGCCGCCCCCAGCCTTCCTCGAAGCCTCGCAAATAACCGTCTTCATCCTCAGAGCCGGCAGCCGCCGCCTCCAGACCAGCCAGCGAATGCTCCACCACAACCTTGGCATTCACCCCTGCCCGGAGGGCCAGTTCAATCAAGAGCAGTCGCCAGCGATGGAGAGCCGCAGGATCGGACGTCGCGGCCATCCGGTCCCGAATGCCGGCCATCTTCTCCAACGGATCCCCGCGCCGTGCTTCGAAGCGGAAAAGGGTGATTTGAATCTCCAAATCGTTCGGACGTGCATCGGCCAGGGCTCGCGCCCGGTTCAAGGCCGTAGCATCGCTCCCGCTCGAACGACTGAGCCCCAGCAGCACCCACAACACCTCTTCGGCAGTCCTGGCATCTAGTTGCGCGTCGTTCATGCCTTCGAAAGCCTTCACCGCGTCTGCAAAGCGAGCGCTGCCCGCCAGCATCCTGGCCAGGCCGAGCCGCATCGTGGGCGTCCCTCCTGTCTTCGCTGCGCAGGCATTTTCCCAAGCCTTCAAAGCCTCGGCCTGCCGCTGCAACCGCTCTTCGATCATCGCGACGGCCTGCCACTCCGCCGCCGAATACTTCGCAGGCTCTTTCAGCGCCGCACGCAGCCTGTCGAAGCCATTCTCATCCAGCCAAGGTTCCAATGCTCGGGTCGTTGCGGGCGTATCTGAACCCGCTCCATGCAGAGTTTTCAACGTCTCACGTAAGTCTTGCGCCGGTGAGGCCGCTCCGGCAACTGTCAGGAGGATTAGCGTGAGCGTTTTCATGACGAGAATTCAATCAGTACTCTCCGGAAATGACAAGCATCCGAATTGCCTTCCGCCTTGCGAAAACGCACTCCGCCCGCGAGTATGCGCGTCCCCGTGACTCCGCCGTTGCAAATCCTCCTCGCCTCCACGCTGGCCTTCGCCTGCGCGGTCGTGCAGGGTGTCGTGGCGCTGAAGTCCGGCGTGTGGAAGCAGGGGAACACACGATTCGTGCTCATGGGCTGCGGATTCCTGCTGCAGACCGGCTTTATTTACCTGCGCGGTCAGGATGTGGGTCAGTGTCCCATGAAAACGCTGCCGGATATCCTGGTGTTCATCGCCTGGAGCATCGTTCTCCTGTATTTCCTGGTGGGTTCCGCCTTCCGGCTGTCCCTGCTGGGTGCGTTCACGGCACCGCTGGTATCCGTCATGCAGATCATGGCAATGGCGGGGGGATTTGCGGCCTATCCGCCAAAGGGGAAAATCAACGCGCTGATCGAGCTGCATGCCGCCGTGGCGCTCATTGCCTACGCAGCCTTCGCCCTGGCCTGCGTCACCGGCGTCATGTATCTGGTCCAGGAGCGCATGCTGAAGCGGCACCAGATCGGCGGGTTGTTTTACCAGCTGCCGCCGATCCAGGGTCTCGCGCTGGCTATCCAGCGCCTGGTGCGCCTGGGACTGCTGCTGCTGAGCATTTCGCTGGGCACTTCCTTTGCCCTGCATACTCCGGTGTCCAATCCGAAGTTGGTCTTTTCGTGGGTGGTGTGGGGTCTTTATGCGGTGATCACCGTCTTGATGTGGCGGCACTTCACCTCGCCACGCCGGACCGCCTGGCTGGCCGTCATCGGCTTCATTCTGCCGTTCATTTCTTTGTGGATCGTGACGCATGCCTGAGCCCACGGACAACTCCAGCGGCCTCGTCTGTGTGGGCCTGAACTACAAGACCACGCCTGTCGAGGTGCGTGAGCGTCTCGCCTTCCCGGAGGCGCAGGTTCCGCTGGCCGTGGAGCAGGTGCGCGGACTGCCCGGCTTCGAAGAAAGCGTCGTACTCAGCACCTGCAATCGCGTGGAGCTCTATGCCGCGCATTCACTGCCCAGCGGCCACCACGGCCACGCGGCCCTGCGCGACTACCTGATCGCGCGTTTTGAACTCCAGCCCGAGCACGCCGAGGCCATGGTGCTCTACAATCTCGACGCGGACGAGGCCGCCCGGCATCTCTTCCGCGTGGTCAGCGGACTGGATTCCATGGTGCTGGGGGAGACGGAGATCTTCGGCCAGGTCAAATCGGCCTACAAAACCGCCCTCGCCACCGGCTCCACAGCCAGGACGCTCAACAAGCTCTTCCAGCAGGCCTTCACCGTCGGCAAAAAGGTGCGCAACGACACCATGATCCAGCGCGGCTCCACCAGCGTCGGCAGCGTCGCGGTCGATCTCGCGGAAAAGGTCCACGATCTCAAGGAATGCCGGGTCATGCTCGTCGGCGCCGGCGAAATGAGCCGCACCTGTGCGCAGAGCCTGCTGAGTCGCGGCGCGAAGAGCGTCATCGTCTCCAACCGCAGCTACGAAAAGGCCGTGGAGCTGGCTGCGGAGATGAAGGGCACGGCGATCAAGTTCGACGAATGGGAGCACGCCCTGCACGAGGTGGATGTCATCATCAGCAGCACCAGTGCGCCGCATTTTGTGATCAAGCCGGAGCAGATCGAGCAGGTCATGCGCCGCCGCCGCTGGGAGCCCCTGCTGCTCATCGACATCGCCGTGCCGCGTGATGTCGATCCCAGCGTCAACGACATCGAAGGCGTGTACCTTTACGATATCGACGCCCTCCAAAACATCGCCGACGACGGTCGGCGCGAGCGCGAACGCCAGCTCGCCGCCTGCGAGCGCATCATCGAAGAGCAGCTCGAAAAATTCGGCTACCTCAAACCACCCGGCGCCTCCCAGGCGGGCCTCCTTGTTTCATGAGCATCGAAAAAATCATCCTTGGCACTCGCGGCAGCGAACTGGCCCTCACCCAGACAAACATGGTCACTGCGGAGCTGCAGACCGCCCATCCGCATCTTCAAATCGAGCGGCAGATCATTCAGACCAGCGGCGACAAACGCCAGGATCTACGCTTCTCGGAGTTCAACGACGTGGCGCACGTGGATAAAGGCATCTTCATTAAGGAACTCGAAATCGCCCTCGAAAAAGGCCAGATCGACGCCGCCGTACACAGCCTCAAGGACGTGCCGAGTGATCTCGCCGCCGGATTTACCATCGCAGCCGTGCTGCCCCGTGCCGCGATCGAAGACGTGCTCGTCACCGCGCAGCCCTTCACGCTTGAAACCCTGCCGCAGGGCGCCCGTGTCGGCACCAGCAGCGTCCGCAGGGCCGCGCAGCTCAAGTTTCTCCGGCCGGATGTCGAGATCGTCGAGATCCGCGGCAACGTGCCCACGCGCGTGAAGAAGGTTCTGGGAGAAAACGCGCTCGATGCCGTGCTGCTCGCCGCCGCCGGGCTGCTGCGGCTCGGTCTGCTCAATGCGAATCTCAGCCGCATCCACATCGCGGAGCAGACGCTGCATGCCCTGGTCCTGGATCCTTGCAAATTCCTTCCCGCCGCAGGCCAGGGCGCCATCGCCATCGAGTGTCGCGCCGGTGACGAAGCCGCAGTTCAGACCGTGCGCTCGCTCAATCATGCCGAAACGGAAGCCCGTGTCACCGCCGAGCGCGAGTTCCTGAAGATCCTCGGTGCTGGCTGCCAGACGCCCGTCGGCGCCCATACCTGGATCAAGGATCGGCAGCTTCACATGGCCGTGCGCGTCTTCAACGAAGACGATCTCTCACGGCCTCCGATCGAGCGGGAGGCAGATCGCCCGCTGCACGAGGCGAAACAGCTCGCGGCAGATCTCGCCGCGCGGCTTTGACGCGCGGGAGCAGTGCCAGCAGATGCTGCGGGCATGCCCCTTGTCTGATGGTCGTGCCAAGTCTGTCACGTGACTCGGGCTTGCATTGAATCGGATTCTGTATTAGAAAAACCCGATGAAATCAAAAATTCGCTTCTTGTCGTTGACCTTGGTCAGTCTTGTTGCCCTCACCGCATTCGTCCAGGCTGGACCTCCGGAGGCACGTTTGGGTGCTCATCACAGCAATGCGCGTGCTGGAGCCCGGCCTTCACGGACAATTTTCGGAACTTATCCTGTCTTGACCAACAGCATGAACAGCGGGCAGGTTCGGAGCATCTTTCCGGAGAATGTGCAGAGTTACGGCACCCCCTACGTCGGGACCTACAACAACAAGACCTACTGGATGGTGCCTGTGCAGTTTGGCCGTCTCGCACCGATCCCCAGAGATGGATTTGGTCGGGGTCACGGTTTGATTCTGTCGGATGCCGTCGCCTGTGTGAGCGGCAACCGTGTGGAATACTGGATCTACAAGAACAGCAGCATTCAGGTGCCCTGATCGTTGGCGTCGTGATTTCTGGGAAGTCAGATTCCCGCAAGCATCAAAAAGCCCGCAGCAGTCGCTGCGGGTTTTTTGATGCCGTCGGATTCTCGGCTTCTGCCTCGAAGTAGTCATCCTCCGCGATGTCGGGAATGCCGACGACGAGAACGCGCATCTTGCCGCGGGCACCGTGCACCACGCCCGGTGGAATGTGAACCAGTGAGCCTTTGTTCACAGGTTGTTCGACGCCGTCGAGCACGACCACGCCGCCTCCCTCCAGGACGTAGTAGAGCTCGGTGGAGCGTTTGTGGTAGTGGAGCTTCGCGCCGTCGATATCGACGGCATGCGCCCAGGCAGCGGGATTCAGTGCGGCGTCTTCGTGGCTGATGAGGCGGTCCCGCCAGCCGCAGGTGCTGCGTTCGCGGGGTGTGTGGCCTTCGTGGCGGATGAGAAGCGGGCCAGTGGGAGGTTTCATGATGGAGAGAAGCGGAATGATGTGGAAGATCACCACCTCAACGCGGCGGCGGGTGGCAAACTCTCCCGCGCATCACTTGTGCGGAGCGCCGATGGGTTTAGCTTATCGGCACTTTTCCGAGGAGCCTGCCTTGTTTTCCTTTTTCCGAAATCTTTTCGACCGAGTGCGTCATGCGGCACAGCGGGGCAATGACGTTCTGCAGGCGGTGGTGGTGAAGAGTGCGCTGGATCCGTTCCCCCTGCGGCGCACGCTGAAGGGGTATGGCAAGCGCAGTTTTTGGAGTGATCTGCGCGCCGGTGTCACGGTGGCGATGCTGGACATCCCGCAGGGCATGGCCTACGCCCTCATCGCTGGATTGCCGCTTCAATACGGCGTCACCTGCTCTGCAGTCGCGGCGCTGGTGGGTCCGCTGCTGGGGTCTTCGCGGCAGACGATTTTTGGGCCGACGAATGCAACGGCATTTATGGTCTTTTCCTACTTCGCAGCGTATCCGCAACTGGACCGCATCGGGATGATGCCGGTGCTGGTTGTCATGACGGCTGCGCTGCTCATCGCCGGGGCTTTTTTGCGGGTCGCTGATCTGACGCAGTTCATCAGCCGCACCGTTGTGGTGGCCTACGTCACAGGGGCGTCCATTCTCATCACGGTGAACCAGTTGCCCGTGCTGCTGGGCATTCCTGGGGAGGTTCTCAAGGCCAGCGGACGTCTCGTCATCACCCTGCCGGGTCACATTTACCAGATCCTGACCCATCTCGACGCGGCGGATGGTCTCAGCGTGCTGTTTACCGTCCTCACCTTCGCATGCTTTTTCGGCGTGCGGCGCTGGCTGCCGCGCTGGCCCTCGTATGCGACAACCCTGGTCGTTATCTCGCTGACGGGCATCTTGTTTTCCACTTTCGGGATGCAGGTGCCGACCTTCATGAATGCGACCTTCCGCTGGGACGAGCTGCTGCCGCCCTTCCCGGACTTCCTCTCCGGCGGCGGCCTGGCGGATGCCAGCCGCCTCTTCGGCCTGGCGCTGGCGCTGGCCTTCTTGGCCACGCTGGAAAACAGCGCGATGGCGAAGACGCTGGCCAGTCGTACGAACCAGCGATTGGACCCGAACCAGGACATGCTGGCCCTCGGCGCGGCGAATCTCGCCTGCGCCTACTTCAGCGGCATGAACGCCTCCTGCTCCCTGACGCGCTCCGCTCTGAATCACGCCGCTGGCGCCCGTACCGGCCTGGCCAGCATGTGGAACGGTTTCATCTGCCTCATCGGCGCCCTCACGCTCGGCGGTGCGGTGGCCTACCTGCCGCGGGCGGCGCTGGCCACGCTGGTGGTCTGCGTCGCGGTTTCTCTCTTCAACCGACGGGAGATCCACATCTCCATGCACGCCACGCGGTCGGATGCGCTGGTCTTCGTTGTCACGCTCTGCGCCACGCTGATGCTTCCGCTGCATGTGGCCATCTTTGTAGGCATCGGCTCTTCGGTGATGCTTTACCTTCACAAGGCCAGCCGGCCCTCCCTGGTCGAGTACAGCTTCAACGAAGAAGGCCATCTGGCGGAGACGCCGGCAGGCGCCCGCCAGCACACCGCCATCTCCATCGTCCATGTCGAGGGCGAGCTCTTCTTCGCTTCCGCCGAACTTTTCCGCACGCACATCCTGCGCTCCTGCTCGGACCCCAGTCTGCGCATCGTCATCCTGCGGATCAAAAACGCGCGTAACCTCGACGCGACCTGCGCCATGGCCATCGAGGAACTCACCCGCACGCTGCGCTCCGAGGGGCGCGATCTCATCATCAGTGGCGTGGTGAAGGATCTCTACCGCGTGCTCCGGGATTCCGGCCTCGTCGAGGTCATCGGCAAGGACAACATCTTCCCCGCCAGCCCCGCCAACCCCAACCTCGCCACCCGCAACGCCCTGCGGCGCGCCCAGGCCATTCTCGGCATCAAAGACGCCGAAGTGCGCATCTACTTCGATCCCTCGAAGCAGTCGAAACCGTAAACTGATTCACTCTTATGAAATGGTCTTTCCGCCTGTTTACCGTCGCCGGCACTGAAGTGCGCGTGCACGCTACCTTTTTCCTGCTGCTCATCTTTGTCGCCAGCCAGGGCTTTCTCAGCGGGCAGGGACTCGCCGTCGCGCTGGAGTCCACGCTCTTCATTCTCACGATGTTCGCCTGCGTCGTGCTTCATGAGTTCGGCCACGTCATCGCCGCCCGCGGGTATGGCATCCATACGCCGGACATCACCCTGCTGCCCATCGGCGGCGTGGCACGTCTGGAGCGCATGCCGCGCAAGCCCTCGCAGGAGCTCGTCGTCGCCGTTTCCGGACCGCTGGTGAATATCATCATCGCCGCCGTTATCTGGATCGCGTTTGGTATCGGTGCCGAGCTGAGTCCCGGCTATGACTTCCTGAAAACCGGCCACTTCTTCGAGAAGCTCATGGTCTGGAATGTCTTCATGGTGGTTTTCAACATGATCCCCGCATTTCCCATGGATGGCGGCCGCGTTCTGCGCGCCGTGCTCGCCATGTTCACCGACTACGGCAAAGCCACGCGCCTCGCAGCGTCCGTCGGGCAGGGCATCGCCATGCTCGTCGTCATCACCATGCTGCTGACCTCCACGTTTCATCCCATGCTGCTGCTCATCGCCTTCTTCATCTTCATGGCGGCAGGTCAGGAAGCCTCCGCTGTCACGCAGCAGGAAGCCACGCGAAACCTCCGCGTGCGCGACGCCATGCTCACGGATTTTCGCTCGCTGCCTTCCCACGCCACGCTCAGGGACGGCGTCGATCTGCTTCTAGCCGGGTCACAGCAGGATTTTCCGGTGCTCGACGTCCATGGCGGCATCCGGGGCATTCTCACCCGCAACGATCTCATCTCCGCCCTTGCGGACAAGAGTCCTGACCATCTCGTCATCGAGGCGATGAGCCCCTGTCCGGAGTCCACCGCGCCTGCCACCGATCTCGCCCAGGCGCTCGAAACCCTGCAAGCCTCTCCCTGCCCCGCCCTGCCCGTCATCGACCCGCTCAGCGGCGAGCTCGTCGGCCTCCTCACCTCCGAAAACGTCGGCGAAGCCCTCATGGTGCGAGCCGCGCTGACGAAGCAGCGGTCATGAACCACGATGCTCCCCTCCACCTCGCCAGTCCGAATGGCGGACTGCCCTCCTCCGTTCTGTGGGCGCAGCTGATGCTCAAGGACCGGCTTCGGCCTGGAGACATCGCCATCGATGCGACGATGGGCAACGGGCATGACACGCTGTTTTTGACGCAATGCGTCGCACCCAGCGGTCACGTCTTCGCCTTCGATGTCCAAGAGGCGGCGCTCGTAGAGACTCGGAAACGCGTGCCGGCGGACATGACCACTCTGATTCATTCTGGACACGAAACGATGCGCGCGCATGTGCCGCCGGAGCTGCACGGGCAAATCAGCGCCGTCATGTTCAATCTCGGCTACCTGCCCGGCATGGACAAGGCGCTGATCACACGCACCGAGACCACCATGGTCGCGGTGCGCGAGGCCCTGGCTCTGCTCAAGCCTTCCGGCATCCTCACGGTGGTCGTTTATCCGGGTCACGAAGGCGGAGCCGACGAAGGCCGACACATCGCCGAATGGGCCGCCACGCTCGATGCGCGACGATTTGAGGTGCAGCATTTGCGCCCGGTGAACCGTGCCGCCGCACCACCGGAGCTGTGGGTCGTGTGGAAGCGGCGGTGAGTTCCACAGCACTTGCGCGAAATCATTCCAACGCCTAGCTGAACGGAACTCATGTCGAACCTCGACTTCCTCAGCATCCTTTCCGTGGCCGTGCCGGTCTATCTGACGATGGCCGTCGGGGCGGTGGCGCGGCGCACAGGGCTGCTGAAGCCGGAATCCGACGCCAGCCTGATGAAGCTCTCCGTCATGCTGCTCACGCCCGCGCTGATCATCGGGCGTGTCGCGGGCAACAGCGCCGTCATGCATGCCGGGCCGGTGGTGATCGCGGCGGGCCTGGGCTTTGCGCTCGTCATTTTCGGCATCTTTTTTTCCTACTTCGTCGCGCCGGTCATCGGATTGAAGACCGGCCAGGGGCGGCGCACCTTCAGCGTCTCATGCGGTCTGCAGAACTACGGCTTCGTGGCCATTCCCATCGTCACGGCGCTCTTCCCCGATGCCGGCACGCTTGGCGTTCTCTTCACCTTCACCCTCGGCGTCGAAATCGCCTGCTGGACTGGTGGTGTCGGCATGCTGACTGGTTTTGACAAGGCACCGTGGCGTCATGTGCTCAATGCGCCCGTACTCGCCATCCTCACCTCCCTTCTGCTGAACTTCACCGGCCTGCACGCCTATGTGCCAGACTTTGCTCACAGCACCTTCGACATGCTCGGCGCCTGTGCGGTGCCGCTGGCGGTGCTGCTCATCGGTGCGTCGATCTCCGACCTCATCGGCCAGGAAAAGATACGCTGGGACATGGCGCTGCTCAGCCCTGTGCTTCGGCTCGGCATCATTCCCATCGCCTTTGTGCTCGCCGCTCGTTTTCTGCCGGTCACGCTGGAGTTGAAGCGCATCCTCATCGTTCAGGCCGCCATGCCCTCCGCCGTTTTCAACATCATGGTCGCCCGCATGTATGGCGGCCACGCTCCCACCGCCGTACAAGTCGTGCTCGCCACCACCGTCGTCAGTTGCGTCACCACGCCGTTGGTCATCGCCTGGGGACTGAAGTTTGTCGGCGCTTGATCGGATGCCTTTGATCAGTTCACCCGTCTTTGCGTCCAACATGGGCACGCGAGCCGCTCGCCAACTGTCATGAAACGAATTTTCCTCCTCCTCCACACGCTCGGCCTCGTCGCCGGCGCGCCTCTTTTTGCGGATGTCACGAAGAAGGACGACAAGCCGGCCGAGCCCACGACCGCCGCCGTTTCCACCATCAGCATCCACGACCTCTCAGGCTTCGATGCTTATCCGAAACAGGTCCAAAGCCTCGTGCAGAGCGCCCTCGCCCTCACCCGGCTGGAACTCGGCTACCTCTACGGCTCCCACGATCCCGTGAAGGGCGGCATGGACTGCTCCGGCACCGTTTTTCATGTGCTGGAGTTTCAGGGCCTCAAAGACGTGCCGCGCCAGTCCGACGAAATGTGCCGCTGGGTGGATAAAAAATCCCAGCTCCACCTCACTCCCACCGCGACCGCCTTCGATCATGCCGAATTCAACGATCTGAAGCCCGGCGACCTGCTGTTCTGGACCAACACCACCGAAACCAAGCGCAAGCTGCCGGTCACGCACGTCATGATTTACCTCGGCAAGCTCAAGAAAAGCGGCAAACGCGTCGTCTTTGGCGCCAGTGATGGCCGCAGCTTTCAGGGCGAGCGCCGCAGTGGCGTGAGCGTCTTCGATTTCCATCTGCCGAAGGCCGAGAGCACCTCCCGCCTCCACGGCTACGGTCCCGCACCCGGCCTGCTGCCAGTCGTGATTCCTGAAAAGCCCGTCGTCACCGTAGCACCACCCCCGACACCCGAAGTCAAACCCGCGCCTGCTGTCACCCCCAAAACCGCAGCACCAAATGAGGAGGTGCGCAAAGCCGTCGCCATCGTCAGCAAGAGTCCGACCGCAGCGCCACCGCCAGCCTCAAGGCCTGCGGTAAAGTCGGCGCCAAAATCCAGCAGCCCGTCGAAAGCAACCTCCACAAAGAAGCCGACGCCCCCTGCCGCCAAAACCAACTCCCCGGCCCAGATCAAAGCCCGCGTCGAGCGCTCGCTCGACAAGGCGGCGGACTCCGTGCGGCGCCTTTTTCAGCGATAGGCTCAAGGAGTCCTCCGAAGGCGCCAGAGCCAGCCAACATCCTTGTTCCCACCATCGTCTTTCGCAACCAGACAGTCGATCAGCCCGCCGCGTGCCGCAGCTTCGCAAAAGGTTGAGCAACTGCTGAGCGTATTGACTGCAGACACTTCATGAACCCCATCCTCCACGACCAACTCCAGCTCACCACGCGCCGACAATTCCTCGGCGCTACGGGTCAGTTCAGCCTCGGCGCCATCGCGATGCATGCGATGCAGCAGGACACGGCGGCGAGTCCGCAGTCGGACAATCCGATGCTGCCGCGCAAGTCGCACCATCAGGCGAAGGCCAAACGCGTGATCTACCTGCACATGTCGGGTGCGCCGCCGCATCTTGACCTCTTTGATTACAAGCCGGAGCTGGTGAAGCGCAGCGGTCAGGACTGTCCCGATTCGATTCTGAAGGGCCGCAAATTCGCTTTCACCACCGGCGTGCCGAAGTTGATGGGCACGCCGCGCACCTTCAAGCAGTACGGCAAAGGCGGTATCTGGATGAGCGACGCCTGCCCGAACTTCCACACGATCGCGGACGAGATGTGCATGATCCGATCGATGAACACGGACCAGTTCAATCACGCACCCGCGGAGCTGCTGCTCTTCACCGGACATGCGCGGCAGGGCCGGCCATCGATCGGTTCGTGGGCGACGTATGGTCTCGGGACGGAGAATCAGGATCTGCCGGGCTTCGTATCGCTGATCTCCAGCGGCACGCAGCCGAGCGGCGGGCAGGGCTGCTGGGGCAGCGGCTTCATCCCGAGCGTGTATCAGGGCGTGCAATGCCGCAGCAAGGGTGATCCGGTGCTCTTTGTGAGCGATCCGGCGGGCATGAGCCGTGATCTGCGCCGCAAGACGCTCGACACCCTGCAGGCGCTCAATCAGCAGCAGGTGGCCGAGTTTGGTCACCCGGAAACGGTCACGCGCATCGCGCAGTACGAGCTGGCCTTCCGCATGCAGGCCAGCGTGCCGGAGGTGATGGACATCTCGAAGGAGCCGTCAAACGTGATCGAAGCCTACGGTGCGAAGCCGGGTGAATCGAGCTTTGCCAACAACTGCCTGCTCGCGCGTCGTCTCATCGAAAAAGGCGTGCGCTTTGTGAACCTCTTCGACTGGGGCTGGGACTTCCACGGCACGGGCGAAGGCACCGGCATCACGACCGGATTGACGAACAAAATGGCCGCTACCGACAAACCGGTGGCCGCCTTGATCAAAGACCTGAAGCAGCGCGGCCTGCTGGACGACACGCTGGTCATCTGGGGCGGCGAATTCGGCCGCACGCCCTTCCGCGAGGGTCGCACGGCGGCGAGCAAGGTGCTCGGGCGCGATCACTACCCGGACTGCTATTCACTCTTCATGGTCGGCGGCGGTGTGAAAGCCGGATTCGACTACGGCAGCACCGACGAACTCGGTTTCAGCGTCGCCGAGAACAAAGTCCACGTGCACGACTTCCAGGCGACGGTGATGCACCTGCTCGGCTTCGATCACGAGCGCCTAACGTATCGTTTCCAAGGCCGCGACTACCGCCTCACCGACATCCACGGGCATGTGGTGAAGGATTTGCTGGCATGAGCCTTCAGCGATGATCAGGCGGACGCGGATGGGTGAAACCGAATCGTCCTCCAAAGTGAATTCGTTCGTGTCTCTCCTGCGCCATGGTTGGATTGATGAACTGTGCGGGTCTTTGGCAGTGCTCATAGGCTAATCTGAGTTGCGTTGCGGCTTCGAGTGCATCCATGCCACCTGTTCCCGTTCCCAAGCCAGGGCACGCCACGGTTTCGATCTTGCGTGGTTCCTGACGGTTGTGTCGATGAATCGCGATGAGCGATGACCAGAGCGCTAGATAAACATGGTCTGTTCCCTGAATGTTCATGGGCACCCGCATGGTAGGTGCGTGTGCAACAAACGGATGCGATGCATGATCCGTCGGGACGATAACGCATGTGCCCACAGGCTGTTCGCCGAGAAAGTCGTCGAGAATGGCTCTCTGAACTCGCTCCATGACATGCCGTCCGAAATAACGGACGACTGCGAGATCCATGCCCGCATCCATCAAGCCAAAGGAATTTCCCGCTGTAACGACACAATCAAAGGAGGGTAGTTCTTCAAAGCGTCCGCACACGATCTGAACCTCAGGATGTGTTCGGAACTCCCAGCGGAGGACATCCCAGAATTCTTTGCCCCGATCTACGAGAATGAGTCGCATGGGACAGCAGATAACGGCTGCTTACTTCTTCGCATCTGCTTCCGCGAGGATCTTCGCCGCTTCGTCAGCGCCGATCTCGTGGATGAAGAGATTCCGCCAGCGGATCTCGCCACCGTGCGTTTGCAGCATGATGGGACCTTTGGCAGGGAGGGGTTGCGATTTGTCCCAGTAGTTCTCCATCACGGCGTCATCGACGACGAGCTTGTCGTTCAGCCATACCCAGGTGCGGGCGCCGATCTGGCGGATGCGGAAGCTGTTCCACTCGCCGAAGTCCTTGTCGGCGACCACGGCGGGATCGCGGCCGGGAGTGTCCGGCGTGTTGTTGAAAAGGCCGCCGGAGCCGAGGTGCGGGCGGCGGGTGGGCTTCGCGGGATCAAAGACCTGCGTGTTGTCCCAGATCTGCACCTGCGGCGTGCCGCGCAGGTAGATGCCGCTGTCGGCTTTCGGCACGGTTTTGTACTCGATGAGGAATTCGATGTCGCCGTATTCGGCGTCCGTCGTCGCGTAGGGGCCGTGGCCGTCGTTGACGAGCTCGCCGTTCTCGACGGTCCAGTTCGTGGCAAACTCCTCGCGCATCTTCTTCAGCACTGCTTCTTTTTTCTCGCCTTCAAGCTTCGCGACACTGTGCGGATTGAGGCCGTACCACCCGGCGAGGTCTTTGCCGTTGAAGATGGCTTTGAAGCCTTCCGGGGGCACCGGATCGGCGGCACGAACGGAGTGAAGCGAGAGCAGGGCGAGCGAGAAGAGGAACAGAGTCGGTTTCATGGTCGTGAATCTCAGTCGGATTCAAATCGCGCGTTCTTTCCCGCCTGCGGCTTTTGCCAGCTTGCGCCGGCTGATGGCGGCTGCTTTTCTGGCACATGGCGATCTCGCAAACCGAACCCGACTCACGCCGTGAACGCATCTGGCGCATCATCTTTCTGTCCGACACCCGGGCGGGGCACCTTTTTGACGTGGCGCTGCTCTGGCTCATCGTTCTGAGTGTCCTGACCATCATGCTTGAAAGCGTGGAAGAGCTGCGGCTGAGCCACGGCTCGCTGTTCGTGGCGCTGGAGTGGGTCTTTACCGGGGTTTTCACGTTGGAGTATCTGGCGCGGCTGTGGGTGGTGCGGCGGCGCTGGCGCTACGCATGCAGCTTTTTTGGCCTGATCGACCTCATGACCATCCTGCCCGCCTACATCGAGCTGATCCTGCCCGGCACGCACTACCTGATGACGCTGCGCGTGCTGCGGCTCATGCGCATGTTTCGTGTGCTGAAGATGGCGGAATACATCGGCGAGGCCGGAGTGCTCCTAAACGCGCTGAGCGCCAGCCGCCGGAAGATTTTCATTTTCTTCTCCGCCGTGCTCGCGCTCGTGTGTGTTGAAGGCACGATCGTCTATGTGATCGAGCACGATGCGAATCCCGGCTACTCCAACATCCCGCAGTCGATCTACTGGGCCATCGTGACCATCACGACCGTCGGCTACGGCGACATCGCGCCCGTGACGGTGCTGGGCAAGATGATGGCCAGTGTGATCATGCTGACCGGTTTCGCCATCATCGCCGTGCCCACTGGCATCGTCACCTCCGAGATCGGCCGCGAGCTGAAGGGCGGTCGCAGCCAGCGCCGCTGCAAGGAGTGCGGCTGGGACGATCACGACCCCCGCGCACATCACTGCCAGCAGTGCGGCGTGGCGCTGGAGTGAAGCGTGGTCCGGGATCAGCCGGCTGCGTCATCCTGATCCTCATCTTCGGCTTCGGCTTCGGGCGGCTCCTCATTGAACATGCGCCCGAGATCCTCCATGTAGGCGCGCATGTTTTCGTCGTTGATCGCCTGCTGCGCCGCCTGGTCGTTATCATCCGCCTCCCAGCATCGGTCGGAGACCTCGAGTTTGTAGTCCGTAGTTTGGATGACCGCGCGACCGTTGCGATCGCTGAACCATTCGAGGTAGAGTGAATTGGAAAGCACCCAGGGCACCTCGTGAAAGCGCTTTTCTTCGAGGGCTTTCATCCATTCCTCCTCCGGCACGAGCAGCTTCTTCAGCTTCATGGACGCCCTGATGTCACCCACCGAGCCGGTTTGGTGCATGGAAAGTCCTTCGTCGTATTGCGGCTGCGGCACGGGATGCGGGTTCACAAAAGTCAGTTGGCATCCGGCGAGATCAGGCCACGCATCGCCTACCAGATCCAGGATCATTGGCTGTTCGCGACCCAGCAGCCACAGCTTGCCCGTCACGCGACCCTGCACGGTGTGGTCGATTTCTCCATGGGTGACGCATTTGTCGAATCTCCAAGCCATGGAGCAATCAACTTCGGGAAACGAGGAATTCAACGGACTCAATGGCCGGCCTGTGCTCACTCCGAAGCCGCGGGTGCATTCTCCAGCAGCGCGATCACGGCCCAGGCCGTGCCCCAGTAGGTGGCGGTCTTGGTGACCTTGTTTTTGTCACGTGCTCGCGTGCTGGGCACCGGCCACGAGCCGTCGGGTGCTTGGGTGTTTTTCAAAAACGCCACCGCCTTCTGACGCGTCGGAGCGTCGTCGGGCAGTCCACTTTTCGCGAGGGCGTAAAGCGCGAGGCCGGTGCCTAAGGCATCGCCGGGCTCCTTTGTCAGCCAGCCCCAGCTGCCGTCTTCGTGCTGCAACTGCTGCAAGGCGTCGCGCAGCCTGGCATCGTCCGGCTTCAGCAGCAGCCGGATGGCATGCCACTCCGTGCTCTGACCCGGCCCGGCCTTGGCGAGGAAGTCATCCGCACGTTGCCGCACCTCGGCGGCGAGTTCTTCGCCTGCATACGACTGCAGGGCGAGCAGCGTCCACATGGTGGTGACTTCGTGGATTTCACGCGGCGGTCGTTTGCCGAGCGGAAGCTGTCCGCCCGCCTTCCAGGAGCCGTCGGGCTGCTGGTTCTTGAGAATGTGCGCGCGGAAACCGGAAGTCCACGCCGGCGCTGCTTCCGGTTTCGCATCGAGGCCGAGCAGCAGAAAGTTCATTGTGTCGATGTTGCCCGCGGAGACCTTGTCCTCGCCGTCTTTGTCGCCGGTTTTGTTCCAGCGCCGCCAGTCGGCGGCCCAAGGCGTCCATTCAGTCGTCTCCTTGCGTTCCGGATCGAGCCCCGCACGCGCAGCACTGTTCATGCTCCACAACATCGCGGGAATCTGGTGGCAGCTCGCGCACTGGCGGTCTTCGATCCACGCGAGCCCCTTTTCCTTCAAAAACGGCAGGCTGCGTTTGGCAATCTCCGACGCCTCCTCTGCGCTGGCGCTGGTGGCGACGGCGAGCAGGCACAGGATGACGCGGGTGTTCATGCAGGCGGTAGGTACGTCGCCAACACAAGGCGTGTATCCCTGCCATTTTAGCGCGGGACAATGACCTGCGAAGATCCATGTAGATCATGCGTTGACAGAGACCGCCGCAATCGCGGACTCTCACGACACTTTTATGATCAAAAACATCGCCTCCCTGCTCGTGCTGGCCTATGCCCTCACAGGTTCTTACGTGTCCGCACAAACCGTGGTGCCGGTGGAGTTCGACCGGCTCCGCACGTCGTATGAAAGTGCGCGTGAGCGGGCGGTTCGCCCCATCGACGAAAAGTATCTCACGGAACTGACCAAGCTGCAGGACACCTACACCAAGGCGGCCAAGCTCGAGGACGCCGTGTTAGTGGCCAACGAGATCAAACGCATGAAGGAACGCCTGGGAGAGCCGGTCGCGCCTGGCGGCCCTGCCCTTGTCGCGCCAACGGCTCCCGCCGCCGCGCTCGGCGGCAGTGGCCAGGAGGTCACGGTCAACATTGTGCCCAATGATCCCAATGGTTACCGCCTCGGCGGTGTGAAGCGCGGCGACACCATCACGCTTCAGTATGTGAGCGGCAAATGGAAGGGCAAAGGCACCATTGCGAGCGAGAATCCCGACGACCCGAAGGCTTCCTATGGAGAAGACGACCGGCTCGTGATCGCGGAAGCGGCCGATGCGAACGGCAATGAGGGGAAGGTCATCAAAGTCGTGCCGCCTGAGACGGCGACGACGCCTTTTGTTTATGTCATGCAAACTTCCCGCAACGACGTCGTGCTCCGCATCAACGTGGGGAGCCAGCGCAAGCAAAACCCCGGCTACGTCAGCTACAAGATGAAGCTGGTCCGGTAGTTCATGAAAATGGCGCTCAGATTCCGTCGGAAGATTGGCTGCATGGCCTTTGGCCGTCTTCAACGAGGCGGAC